>NZ_BAAASZ010000003.1:48232-296811 GCF_039533145.1 Streptomyces macrosporus | reverse complement strand
CCCACGTTCTTCCCGTCTCGGGCCTTCGGGCTCAGGACTCCAGGAGGCGGTCCCGCAGGCGCTCGCGGAGTTCCGGGGTGAGGCCGAGCCCCCGGGTGAGGTAGCCCTCCACCCCGCCCCAGTGGCCGTCGATGGTGTCGAACGCCGCGTGCAGGTAGGCGGGCCGTACGTCGAAGAGGGGACCGATCAGCTCCATCACCTCCGGCGACATCCCGTCGGCCGCATCGGGGGAGCGTTGGATCCGGTAGCGGTGGTGCGGGGCGTTGGACTTCAGGTAGTCCGCCTCGATCGCCTCCCGCTCCACGTCCAGGGCCAGCAGCGTCACGGCGATCGACAGTCCGGCCCGGTCCTTGCCCGCCGCGCAGTGCATCAGCGCGGGCACGCTGTCCTCGGCCAGCGCGCGCAGCACCCGGCCGTGCTCGGCCGTGCGGCCCGTGATCATCTCCCGGTAGGTGGCGATCATCCGCGCCTCCGCACGCCCGTCGCCCAGTTCGACCCGGAGCCGCGCGAGGTCGCCCTCGCGGACCATCGTCCAGAACTCGGCGCCGTGTGCGGGGTCCGACAACGGAACATTCACGTTTCTCACACCCGGCAGCTCCACATCCGGCCCCTCCAGGGCCTGGTCGGCGGAGTTGCGGAAGTCGAAGACCGTGTGGAGCCCGAGCCGGGAGAGGAAGGCGGCGTCCTCCTCGGTGGCGTGGGCGAGGTGTCCGCTGCGGTAGAGCACGCCCTGCCGCACCCGCCGGCCGTCGACGGTCGGCAGCCCTCCGACGTCGCGGAAGTTGCGCACCCCGGTCAGGACGGGTTCCACGGTCTCGGACGTCATGGCCACTCCTCGTTCTCGGCGTTCCCAGGGCGTTCTCGGGGCTCGGGCGGTCTCCGGTCGTTTCCCGCGGCTCGGGGCGCTCTCCGGTCGGGAGCGCCCGGTGCCGCTCGGCGCGGACGGATCGCAGCCGACCATACGGCATGGACGCCGGACGCCGCCGGTGCGCACGGGGGGCGCCCCGTGGAACAGTGGCGGCATGGACGGGGTCACGAGAGGTCTTCGGGACGGTGCCGCGGCCGGGAGCACGGGCGGTGTCCGGAACGGGGGCGCGGACGACGGACTGTTCGCGCTCCCGACGGTGGAGCCGGCGCCGGGAGCGGTGCACCTGCCCGGGTACCTGGACCCGGCCGCGCAGCGGGAGCTGCTGGACGCCTGCCGCGCGTGGGCCCGGCCGCCCGCCGGACTGCGCACGGTGCGGATGCCCGGAGGCGGCGAGATGTCGGTGCGTCAGGTCTGCCTGGGGTGGCACTGGTACCCCTACGGCTACGCCCGCACCGTGGTGGACGGCGACGGGGCGCCCGTCAAACCGTTCCCCGCGTGGCTGGGGGAGTGGGCGCGACGGGCCGTGGAGGGGGCGTACGGCAATGGGTCGTGCGCCGTCCAGTACGACATTGCGCTCGTCAACTTCTATGACGAAACGGCACGGATGGGAATGCACCGGGACCGTGACGAACGGTCGGACGCTCCCGTGGTCTCGTTCAGCCTCGGGGACACCTGCGTCTTCCGCTTCGGCAACACCGAGGGCCGCGGCCGACCGTGGACGGACATCGAACTCCGCGGCGGCGACGCCTTCGTGTTCGGCGGTCCGTCACGTCTGGCCCACCACGGGGTTCCCCGGGTGCGTCCGGGCACGGCACCCCCGGAACCGGAACTGCGGGGCCGGGTTAACGTCACGGTCCGGGCACGGTAACTTGCCCCTGGCACACGAGGGTTATGATCGGTGCCACCCGTCCACGAGACGTGCTGCTTTCACTCGTTGGGGGGCTGGCGAAGGGTGGCGAATATGTCAACCGCGCCTGCGCTTCCTCTGGGTGACGACTAGCGTTGCGGCGGTGCCGAGAGTCGGTGTTCACCGGCCCGCCGAGACGACCTCAAACCATTTCCGAGGACTGCGATGCCTGAACCCCCGAGCTACGCGGTGCAAAAGGGAAGGGGAAGTTCCGCTCCCATGGCCCCCGCTCCTCTTTCGCCCGGCTCCTCCGGTCCCACCGGTTTCGACGGCGCCCCGAGCGCCCCGCCCGCTCCGGGGAACGGGCGGCGGAAGCGGAACGTGGGCGGAGGCGTCGCGCGCGGCGGGGGACAGCGGCGGCCGAGGGAGACCGCTCTCGACGCCGCCCTGCGGCGCCGCATGGTCCGTCTCGCCGTCCTGCCCGCCGGGCTGATCGCGGTCGCCGCCGCGGCCGTGATCGCCTACGTGCTGCGCGCCATGGGCGGCGTCGACACCGGGAGCCCGACCGGCCCCGACAGCGCCACCGTCTGGGGCGTGCTCGGCGGCGCGCTGCTGCTCGGCTGCGCCGTGGTGGTCGGCGCCGCGCTCTTCGCCTCCTCCGAGGCGCGCGCCGTCCTGGAGCGCTACACCGCGCTGCGGCGCTCCGCCGCCCACCACCGGGCCGAGATCCAGGCCATGCTGCACCGGCTCGAACAGGGCGAGTGGCTGCGGCCCCCCGTCCACGGCCCGCTGCCGGAGCCGGACGGCGACCCCCTGGGCCTCCTCGTCCACGACGTCGTCCAGGCCCAGCGCGCCGCCGAACTGGCCCTGGTCCAGGCCGTCGCGCTGGTGCGCAGCAACGCCAGCGGCAGCGAGGAGAAGGTCGAGGTCTTCGTCAACCTCGCCCGCAGGCTCCAGTCCCTGGTGCACCGCGAGATCGAGCTGCTGGACGAACTGGAGAACGAGGTCGAGGACCCGGACCTGCTCAAGGGCCTGTTCCACGTCGACCACCTGGCCACCCGCATCCGGCGGCACGCCGAGAACCTCGCCGTCCTCGGCGGCGCGGTCTCCCGCCGCCAGTGGAGCCGTCCGGTCACCATGACCGAGGTGCTGCGCTCCGCCATCGCCGAGGTCGAGCAGTACCCCCGGGTCAAGCTGGTGCCGCCCATCGAGGGCACCCTGCGCGGCCACGCCGTCGCCGACGTCATCCACCTGCTGGCCGAGCTGGTCGAGAACGCCACGGTGTTCTCCGCGCCCAACACCCAGGTCCTGCTGCGCGCCCAGCGCGTCACCGCCGGCCTCGCCGTCGAGGTCGAGGACCGCGGCCTGGGCATGACGGCCGCCGAGCAGAACCGGATGAACGGACTGCTCGCGGACCCCGAGCGGGTCGACGTCGCCGAGCTCCTCCAGGACGGACGGATCGGTCTGTTCGTGGTCTCCGCGCTCGCCCGGCGCCACAACATCACCGTCCAGCTCCAGACCAACATCTACGGCGGCACCCAGGCGGTGCTCGTCCTGCCGGACGCCCTCCTGGGCGACGGGACGGAGGACGCGCCGCGGCCCGCCGCGGCGGAGACCGGCGGACACCGTCCGCTGCCCCCCGAGGCGGCACGGGCCGTGCCCCCCGCGGCACCGGCGCCCCCTGCCGTGACGCAGGGACCCGGACCCGCCGCACCCGAACACCGGCCCGCGTCCGCCCCCGTGCCGACGCCCGCCGTGCCGTCCGCCGCGGCACCGACCGAGGTGTCGCCCACCGCTTCGGCCCCGCGCCCGGACTCCCCTGTCGGGGCCGGTGGACCGAGCGACGGCGAGCGCCCCCAGCTTCCGCGCCGCCGTCGCCAGGAGCACCTCGTGCCCGAACTGCGTCAACCCCCGCGGGTCACCGGGGCGTCGAACGAACCCGAGGCCGAGCACAACCCCGGCCTGATGGCAGCCTTCCGCCGGGGCGCCAGCCTCGCCGAGGAAGCCGACGACAACAGCCCCCGCTAGTCCCCGACCGCCCGGCCTCTCACCCCCAAGGAGAAGAACGCGATCATGGTGAGCGATGCCCACATCGGCCAGACGACGGACCTGTCCTGGCTGCTGACCGGTCTCGTCCAGCGCGTGCCGCACACCCGCAGTGCCCTGCTGCTGTCCTCCGACGGTCTGGTGAAGGCCGCGCACGGCCTGGACACCGACACCGCCGACCACCTGGCGGCGCTGGCCTCGGGACTGTACTCGCTGGCCCGCAGCGCCGGAGTCCGCTTCGGCAGCGGCGGCGAGGTGCGGCAGGTGGTCGTCGAACTCGACACCGCCCTGCTGTTCGTCTCGACCGCCGGATCCGGAGCCTGCCTGGCCGTCCTCGCCGACAGCGAGGCGGACGCGGCGGTGCTCGGATACGAGATGGCGATGCTCGTCAAGAGCGTCCGTCCGTACCTGGCCACCCCCGCGCGCCAGCCGGCGGGGCACTAGGCGATGCCGGAGCCCGAGGAGGCGCTGTGGATGGACGACGCGGCCGGACGTCTGGTCCGGCCGTACACCGTCAGCAACGGGCGCACGCGCCCGACGGCCGAGTTCGACCTGCTGACGATGGTGATGGCCACCGGCGTCAAACCGCAGACCTATCTGGGGCCGGACCACGCCCAAGTGCTGAGCCTGTGCGACGGGCCGATGACCGTCGCCGAGATCGCCGCCCATGTGCGGCTGCCCGCGGTGGTCACCAAGGTGCTGCTCTCCGACCTGGTGGACTGCGGCGCGGTGACCACACGGGCCCCCATGCAGATGGGGGCGGATCCGACCGACCGAGAACTGCTGGAGGCGGTGCTGCATGGACTCCGTAAACGACTCTGATCCGTTTCCGACCGCCCTGAAGATCCTGGTCGCAGGCGGATTCGGCGTCGGCAAGACGACCTTCGTGGGGGCCGTCAGCGAAATCGAGCCGCTGAGCACGGAGGAACTGCTCACCCAGGTCAGCGCCGCCACGGACAGCCTGGAGGGCGTGGAGGACAAGCGGACCACCACCGTCGCGATGGACTTCGGACGGATCACCCTCAGCGCCGAACACGTGCTGTACCTGTTCGGCACCCCGGGCCAGGAACGGTTCTGGTTCATGTGGGACGAGCTCTCCAACGGCGCGCTCGGCGCCGTGGTGCTCGCCGACACCCGGCGCCTGGACCAGTGCTTCGCCGCCGTGGACTACTTCGAACGGCGCGGCATGGGCTTCGTCGTCGCGGTCAACGAGTTCGACGGGGCCCACCGCTACCACCCCGACGAGGTCCGGGCGGCCATCGACCTCAAGCCCGAGGTACCGGTGGTGATGTGCGACGCGCGGCACGCCAGCTCCGGCACGCAGGTTCTCGTCACCCTTGTCCAGCATCTGATCGAAACGAGGAGCGGCCATGTCCCCAACGCCGTCGTATGACCCCACCAGCCATCTGCTGCTCACTCCCGAGGACCGCGAGGCGCCGGCGCGGGTGACGAGGCTGCGCGAGCTGGGCATCGGGGAGGCCCCGGTCCCGGAGTTCGACGAGTTCGCGCGCAGACTGGCGCAGATCACGGGTGCTCCCTACGCGATGGTCAACTTCATCGACGAGCACCGGCAGTACTTCGCGGGCCTGTACGCCCCGGGTTCCGACCGGACCGTGGAGCTGGGCCCCGCGCAGCCGGCCCCCGAGGTCGGCCGGGTGATGGCGCGCGACCACGGCTACTGCCCGCACGTCATCGTGCGGCGCAAGGCCCTGGTGCTGGAGGACGTCTGCGACTACCCGCGCTTCGCCGGGAACCCGGTCGTGGACGAGATCGGCATCCGCTCGTACCTGGGCGCACCGCTGATCGACCGCACCGGCATGGCGATCGGGACGGTGTGCGTGGTGGACCAGGAGCCGCGCCCGTGGGGCCGCCAGGGACTGGAGACCATCAAGGGCATGGCCGCCGAGCTGGTGGACCAGATCCACCGGATGGAACAGCGGCAGGGTGCCTGACGGGTCCGTTCCGTGAGCGCCCGGGCGCTCACGGAACGGACGTGTCCGACCGCGCCGGTCGGACACGTCACGGGCGCGGGTCCGCTCACACGGCGGGCTGGGGCTCCAGCTCCTCCAGCCGCACCAGGTCCGAGAGCCGCTCGGACCACTCGCCCTTCGCCGTGCCCAGCGCCACCTCGCCCAACCGCAGCCGCTGGATGTCGGAGGTGCCGGCGGGGGCGAAGATGTGGTGGGCGTCGCGCAGGTAGCGCTCGATGGGGTGGTCGGTGAACAGCCCGGCGGCGGCGTGGATCTCCATGGCGTCGCGCGCCGAGTCCAGGGCGTACTCCACGTTCACCAGCTTGGCGTTCATCAGCTCCGCGTCGCACGGGATGCCCCGGTCGAGCAGGTGCACCGCGTGGTACGCGGCCAGCCGCGCGGTCATCAGCCGCGACTGCATCTGGCCCAACTTCATCTTGATGGAACCGAGTTCGCCCAGGGGGGCGCCGTACCGCTCGCGCTCGGTGCAGAACCGGGCCGTCTCCTCCATGATGGCCTGGTGGATGCCGAGGGACACGGCGGTGAGGTTGGGGCGTCCGTACAGCACGCTGGAGGAGTAGGCGACGGCCAGTCCGTCCCCCTCCTCGCCGAGCCGGTTGGCCGCGGGGACACGGCAGTTGTCGAAGATCAGCTCTCCGAAGCTGAACCCGTGCAGTCCCATCGCGGGCTTCTGGGGGGCCAGGGAGAAGCCGGGGCGGTCGGACTCCACCAGGAAGGCGGTCAGCCCCTTGGAACCGGGGCCGGTGCGGACCACGACCCCGTGCACGTCGCCGACGTGGCTGTTGCCGACGAAGACCTTGCGGCCGTTGAGGACGTAGTCGTCGCCGTCGCGGACGGCCGTGCTGGCCATGCCGAGGACGTGGCCGCCGGACTCCGGTTCGGTGACGGCGATGGTCGGCAGGCAGTCGCCCGCGGCGATGGCGGGCAGCCAGTGCTTCTTCTGCTCCTCGTCGCCGAAGTGGATGATCTTGGCGACGCCGAGCTGCGACGCCTGGACCATGGCGCCCATGGCTCCGCTGACCCGGGCGAGTTCCTCGATGATGATGGTCTTGGCGAGGTGGCCCGCGCCCATGCCTCCGTACGGGACCGGTATGGTCACCCCGATCCACCCCTGACGGGCTATCAGGCGGGACAGTTCGTGGGAGACGGTGCGAGAGGCCTCCATGTCGGGTATTCGAGGCCCAATCTCGCGCTCGGCGAACTCCCTTACCTGACGGCGCAGCTCCCTGTGCCGCTGGTCGGCGAAATAACGATCCATGACGAGCCCTCTTCTGCGGTTACGCCCCCGCCTGCCGGTCGGGTGGGGTCGGAGTGTCGGCAGTGACCCCGCCGGGTGCGGCCGACACTGCCAACGTTGTCTCCAACGTGTCGGTCATAACAAGATCACCTTCGGAGGCGTGGGGCAAGTGCCACCGACACCTTCGTCGGTCGGGGGTGAGTCCCCGTGGTGGGGGGTTGAATTGGACATGATTAGGGTCGAGCGGATGTCCCGGGAGCACTACCCAGTGGCATAGCCCGACTACACGCACGTCCGATGTCGCCGACATCACACCGGAGAATGCGGCGGAACGCCGGCGCGGAATCAAGTGTCATGGTAAACGCGGGAGTTGTCTCCTGTCCCGCCGAACCGGCCGAGACGCACGCGGTGTTCGACGGAGTTCACGGTGGGGAAGGGACGTCTCGGCGCATCCACGAGGAGGGACGGAAGCCGTGACCCCGAGAGTCGACACCACCGAGGCGTCCGACGGAGTGCCCGTGGCCACCTACACCTGGCTGCCCCGGGACACACCGCCCCGCGCGCTGGTGCGGATCGCCCACGGCGCGGCCGAACACGCCCGGCGCTACGACCGGTTCGCCCGCTTCCTGGCCGACCACGGCTACGCGGTCGTCGCCTCCGACCACCGAGGCCACGGCGCCACCGCCCGCCACACCGGTGGATACGGCGTGGTGGGGGAGAGCGGCTGGCGGGCCGTGGTGGAGGACCTGAAGGCGGTCGGCGACCGGCTGCGCGCGGAGGTGCCCGGCGTCCCCCACGTCCTCCTCGGGCACAGCATGGGCTCGCAGCTCGCCCGGGACTACGCCCAGGAACACGGCGGGGAGCTGGCCGGACTGATCCTCTCGGGGACGTTCCGCTCGCTGCCCGGCGCGGAGACGCAGACCGCGGTGGAGCGGCTGGAGGAGGAGATCGCCCGCGGGGGCCGCGGTGCCCTCTCCGCCTTCGTGCCCGACCTCTTCGCCTCCTTCAACGACCCCTACGAACACCGCACCGGCTTCGAGTGGCTCTCCCGCGACGCGTCGGAGGTCGACCGCTACGTCGCCGACGAGGCGTGCGGCTTCCCGTTCAGCGCGGGCCTGTCGCTGGACTGGGTGCTCGGGGTGCGCAAGATCAACGACCCGCGGCAGCTCGACCGCGTCCCGCGCGACCTGCCGGTGCACGTCGCGGTCGGCGACCGGGACCCCTGCCACCAGGGCATGACGCTGGTCTACGAACTCCTGGAGGACTTCCGCTACCTGGGGCTGCGGGAGGTCACCTGGCGGGCGTACGAGGGCGCCCGGCACGAGATCCTGAACGAGACCAACCGCGACGAGGTCCAGGCCGACCTGCTGGCCTGGCTCGACCGGCACGTGTGAGGACGCCCGCCCGCGTCGGACGTCCGACGCGGGCGGCGGTCGGGCGGACGGCGGTCATCGGGCGGCGCGGGCGGTGAAGGCCGTGATCCGCTCCCGCAGCGAGCGGGGGTCCAGTCCGTGCGCCGCCAGGTGCTCCTCGACCGTGCCGTAGCGGCGCAGCTCGGCCCGCGCGGTGCCCAGCCCGAGCACCCGGTGCGGAACGTCGGCGAGGGCGTCGGCGACCGCGGCCGTGGAGGTGCCCGCCAGGTACGGCTCGACGAGGACGACCTCGGCCGCGTCCGCGTCCGCGACGGCCGCCCGCAGGGCCCGGGCGTCGAAGGGGCGGACGGTGGCGGCGTACAGGACCGTCGCGTCCAGGCCCTCGCAGGCGGCGAGGACGCCGTCCAGCAGCGGACCGACCGCCACCACCACGGGGGTCCCGGGCCGGCCGCGCCGGACGGTGAGGAGGCCCTCGCCGGTGACCGGCCGGGGGCGGGCGTTGGTCTGCGCCGACAGCCGGACGTACACCTTCTCGTCCCCGGCCCCGTACGCGTGCCGCAGCAGGGTCTCGGCCTCGTCGGGGTGGCCGGGCACGTGGACGGTCCAGCCGTCCAGGGTGTCCAGCAGCGCCACGTCGCCCGGCGACATGTGGGTGAAGCCCCCGGCCGGCCAGTCGTAGGAGCCCCCGGCGCTCACCAGCACCCCGCCCACCCCCTGGTGTCCGAAGTCCAGCTTCACCTGCTCGAAGGGGCGCTCGACCAGGAAGGAGGCGAAGGTGTGCAGCACCGGGCGCAGCCCGGTCAGGGCCAGTCCGCCGCCCACTCCGATCAGCAGTTGCTCCCGGATGCCGACGTTGATCACCCGGTCGGGGTGGCGTTCGGCGGCCCGGCGGAAGCCGTCCACGCCGATCTCGGCGAGGACGACCGCCAGGCGCGGGTCCTCGTCCAGCAGGCGGGAGGTGACGGAGGCGAAGCGTTCGCGCATGGTGTCCACGGTGGAGGGGGCCCTTTCGGCGGGAGGACGGCTCGGGGGAGGGGAGGAAACGGAGAGGGGACGGAAGAGGAAAGGGGCGGGGGTCAGGCGTTCTTGGGCTCGACGCGGGCGATCACCGCGTGCGGACGTCCGGGGTGCGGCCGGGTGTACGCGGCGTACAGCGCCTCGTGGTCGCGGCCGTCCACGGTCGCCACCGACCAGCCCGCGGCCGTGAAGCGGGCGGCGATGCCGCCGGGCAGGGCGTGGGAGGCCGAGGAGTTGTCGATCACCAGGGTGTGCAGCCGGTCGAGCCCGGTCGCCCCGGCGAAGGCGATGGCCTCGTGGTTGCTGCCCTCGTCCAGTTCGGCGTCCCCGACCAGCACCCACACCCGCGGGTCGGCCTGCCCCCGGGCGCGCAGTCCGAGCACCATCCCCACGGCCAGCGGGAGCCCGTGCCCGAGCGAGCCGCTGCCGATCTCGACGCCGGGGACCAGCGTCCGGTCCGGGTGGTGGCCCAGCGGGGAGTCGTAGGAGCCGAAGCCGGACAGCCGGTCGACGGGGAGGAAGCCCCGGGCGGCGAGCACGGCGTAGTACGCCATGGGGCCGTGCCCCTTGGAGAGCAGGAAGCGGTCCCGGCCGGGGTCGTCGACGCGGGCGGGGGAGACGCGCAGCACCCGGTCGTAGAGGACCCACAGGGCGTCCAGGGTGGAGGTGGCGGCCGGCCCGTGCTTCTCGTCGCCGGTCATCAGGGACATCAGCGCGGGGAGGTCGGCGTACCCGTACGCGCGGTCCGGCGCGGCGGGGGGCGGGATGGAGTTCGCTGTCATGGTCAGGAGGTTGCAACCTCAAGTCGCCTTGAGGTCAAGTCGGATATGCTCGGCGTCATGACCGACCGAGACGGACGACTCTCCATCGGCGAACTGGCCGCCCGTTCCGGCGTCGCCCCCTCCGCCCTGCGCTACTACGAGGAGCTGGGGCTGATCCACTCCGAGCGCACCTCGGGCAACCAGCGTCGCTACCCCCGCACCGCGCTGCGCCGGGTCGCCTTCGTACGGGCCGCCCAGCGGGTCGGCCTGTCCCTGGAGGAGGTCCGCGTCGCACTGGACCGGCTGCCCGCGGACCGGGCGCCCAACGCCACGGAGTGGAACACCGTGGCCCGCACCTGGCAACGGAGGATCGACGACCGGATCGCCGAGCTGGAGCGGCTCAAGGAGCGGCTGACCGGCTGCATCGGCTGCGGCTGCCTCAGCCTGCGCAAGTGCGGCCTGTACAACCCGCACGACGTCGCCGGGACGCGCGGCTCGGGCGCCCGCTACCTGATGGAGGAGACCGAGCCGGAGCCGGAGCCCGTGGAGGCGGGACGCTGCCGCTGAGGCCCCGGCCGCGCGGCCGGGGTTTCCCCCCGGTCGCGCACGGGCACTCGCCCGGCGCGAGACCCGGGAGGTGCAACACGATGGCCGACATCTCCGAACCGGAGCTGGAAGCGCTGTGGGACGAGTTCCACGGCGTGGTCAACATGACCTCGAACGAGCTGGGAGCCTGGCTCAGGACGAGCGACGCCGGCGAACGGGGCGAGGAGCTGCCCGAACGGGCCGGCTCGGAGAAGGGGCAGCAGGTGCTCGCGATCCTGCGGAAGCGGCGCACCGACCTCACCGACGAGGACGTCCGGGTGATGCGCGAGGTGGTGGACACCGTCACCGCCGAACGCGAGCGGGTGCGCGTCGCGGACGCCGTACGGGACCCCGGCTGGCGGCACCGGATGATGTCGCTGGGGCACGACCCCGTCAAGACGACCTGACGCCCGCGGCCCCTCTTCTCCGGATTCCCCCGGACATCCCCTCCGGACCTCCGCGCGCGTTCCTCCGCCCTGCTCCGCCTTCCGTGCTTCCCCGGTGCCGGCGGCGGTCGCTACTGCCCGGCCGCCATCGGCAGCGCGCAGCCCAGGCTCTCCGGAGGGCCGGGCCGGGCGTAGTACCAGCCCTGGGCGGAATCGCAGCCCAGCTCGCGCAGTTGCTCCGCCTGGACCGCGGTCTCCACGCCCTCGACCGTCACGGCCAGGTCGAGGGCGTGGGCCAGCGAGACGATGCCCTCGACGACCTTGAGGTCGACCGGATCGGCGGGGTGCCGCTGGAGACCCCGGGTGAAGGACCGGTCCAGCTTCAGCGTGCTCGCGGGCAGCCGGCGCAGGCTCGCCAGGTTGGAGTAGCCCGTGCCGAAGTCGTCCAGGGCGATCCGCACGCCCAGGTCGGCGAGTTGCCGTAAGGGCTTCAGCTCGTCGTCGTCGGCGCGGATGAGGGCGCTCTCGGTGACCTCCAGGCACAGCGAGGACGGGGCGAGCCCGGCGCTCTCCAGGATCGTCACGGTCTCCGACACCAGCTCCGGGTGGCGCAACTGCCGCGGCGAGAGGTTGACGTTCACCCGCAGCGGCCGGGCCCCGCCGATGCCGCGCACCTGCCACTCGCACGCCTGCCGCACGGCCTGCTCCAGCACCCAGCGGCCGAGCGGCACGATCAGCCCGGTGTGCTCGGCGAGCGGGATGAAGCGGTCCGGACCCAGCACCCCGTGGCGCGGATGGGCCCAGCGCACCAGGGCCTCGGCGCCCTCCACGCTGCCGTCGTCCATCCGCACCAGCGGCTGGTACTCGATGAAGAACTCCTCCTTCTCCAGGGCGGCGGGCAGGTGGGTGGTCAGCATGTGGCGGCTGATGGTGCGGGCGTCGGAGTCGGGATCGGCCAGTTCGTAGCGGTTGCCGCCGCGGGCCTTGGCCCGGTACATGGTGATGTCGGCGCTGCGCAGCACCTCCGCCGGCGTCAGCTCCCCGACCGGCCCCTCGACGATGCCGATGCTGGCGCGCACGGCCAGCTCCCGGCCGCCCAGCGGGATCGGGGTGGAGAGCGCGTCCAGCGCCCGCTGGGCCAGGTCGGTCACCTCCGAGGGCGACACCGGGTCGCTCACCAGCGCCACGAACTCGTCGCCGCCGATCCGCGCCACCATCTGGCGCGGGGAGGTCACGCAGCTCTGCAACCGCTCGGCCACGTTGACCAGCAACTGGTCGCCCACGGCGTGGCCGAGGCTGTCGTTGACGGTCTTGAAGCCGTCCAGGTCCAGGTAGCACAGGCCGATCCGGGCGGTGCCGGAGTCGGGGGAGAGGGCGTGCTCCAGGCGCTCGAAGAACATCGTGCGGTTGGGCAGGTCCGTCAGCGCGTCGTGGGTGGCCTCGTAGCGCAGCCGGAGGTTCAGCAGCCGCCGCTCGGTGATGTCCTCCATCAGCGCCAGCATGTAGCGCGGCTCGCCGTCGGGGTCGCGCAGCAGCGAGACGGTCAGGTTGGTCCACAGCACGGTGCCGTCGCTGCGCGTGTACGGCTTCTCCACCCGGTAGTGGTCGCGCTCGCCGCGCACCAGCTCGTCGTGGCACCGCCAGACGCCCGGGGCGTCGTCGGGATGGACCCAGTCGGAGACCCGGCGGCTGCGCACGTGGTGCTCCGAGCCGCCGAACATCCTGGCCAGCGCGGTGTTGACGTCCAGGATGCGGCCCTCCATGTCCGCGATCCCGATGCCGATGGCGGCCCCTTCGAAGACGGCCCGGAAACGGGTCTCGCTCTCGTGGAGGGCCTTCTCCACGGTCTCGCGCGCGGCGAGCGCGGCCCGGGAGAGCGCCTCCTGCTCGGAGCGGGTGCGCTCCTGGAGGGCCTGGGCGAACCCGGCCGAGATGGCGTGCTGGAGCCGGGCGCAGCGGGCCCGTCCCTCCTCGGTGGGCAGCACCGCCGGATCGCTGCAGTACAGCAGCAGGTAGGCGTCGACCACGCCGAGCACCTGCGTCAGCGCGTCGGGGGTGGTGCAGTGCGCCTCGACGAGCGCCGCCCCCACCGCGCGCCCCGGCGACGGGTCGAAGGGACGGGCGTGGAGCGCGTCGCCGAGCAGGCGTGCCAGGGGGAGCAGGTGGTTCTCGAACTCGGCGCGGGTCATGGACGTGGCCGTGGCGGGGTAGACCGCGCGGCTCCAGATCCTGGTGAAGCGGCGGTGTCCGTCGTTGAGATCGTCGGGACCGTCCGGCGCGGGAGGGCGGTCGGACTCGGGCGGTCTCCGGGCCGATGGGATCACGCCTTGCGTCCCACTCCGCCGAAGCCCGTGAAGACCACGGGATCCTCCTGGTCCACCGGGCCGTCCGGACGCCAGTTCGGCATGGACACCAGACCCGGCTCGACCATCTCGAAGCCGTCGAAGAACCGTTCCACCTCGGGGCGGGAGCGGAGGATCAGCGGCGAGCCGATGTCGCGGTAGACGCCCTCCACCTCGTCCCCCTGCTCCGGCCTGCGCGGTCCGCCCTCGGTCGAGGCGTGGGTGAGGACCAGCAGGCTGCCCGGGGCGAGCGCGTCGCGCAGCTCGGCCACCTTCCCCCACGGGTCGTCGTGGTCCTCCAGGAAGTGCAGCAGCGCCACCAGCAGCAGCGCCACCGGCTTCTCCAGGTCCAGCAGGCGCTTCACCTCGGCGCTGTCGAGGATGTCCCCGGGGACGCGGAGGTCGGCGGACACGACGCCGGTGCGGTCCTCGTCGCCCTCCAGGACGGCCCGGCCGTGGGCCACGGCCACGGGATCGTTGTCGACGTAGACGACCCGGGCCTCGGGGGCGGCGGCCCGGGCGACCTCGTGGACGTTGCCGAAGGTCGGTATGCCCGAGCCTATGTCGAGGAACTGCGTCACGCCCTCGGCCACGGCGAAGCGGACGGCCCGGCGCATGAATGCGCGGTTGGCCTGCATGATCTTGGGAAGCCCGGGGAACGCCTCGATGGCCCGCCGGGCCGCTTCCCGGTCCGCCTCGAAGTTGTGCGACCCGCCCAGGTAGTAGTCGTAGATGCGGGAAACGCTCGGTACGGACGGGTCGATGCCCTGTGGAGCCCAGGCGGGACGCTCCATGGAAGTCTCCAACCGGTAGCCGAATATGACACTGGGACTCCTGAGGCTACTGATCCCAGGCGAACAGGTACACGGATTCTCGACGGCTGCGTTCCGGACGCAACCCGCTACGTATAGCTTGCCCCGGTTCCTCCGTGTGGTTAATCGCGACGGCGACCGTGTTTTCCGGCCGTCGACACGGAAACCCGAAGAGAATGAGCACCACCGACCACAGCGAACTCCCACTGCCCGACTACGACCATCTGTCCGTGGGCGAACTGGAGCACCGCATCCGGTCCCTTCCGCACGAGGCTCTGGAACAGCTGCTCCGTTACGAGCGCGAACACGCGGACCGTGCCCATGTGACCGCGCTGCTGACGGCTCGTCTCCGCCAACTGGAAGAGGGCAGCCCCCAGTCGCCCGGCAGCAGCGTGCCGCCCTCCGGCCCCAAGGGCGAACCCGGCGGCTCCCCCGTCAGCCCGGCCACCTCGCCGGAGCCGTACAACCCGCCGCCGCACGGAACCCCCGACCAGCCCGCCAAGCCGGTGGGCAACCGCTTCCGCTGACGGTCGTCCCCGGACGTCCCGGCCCCCGGGGCCCTGTCCTCGCCCCGGGGGCCGGTTCCCGCGTGCCCGGAATCAGTCCTCCGTGGCGCGGGTGGACGGCAGCAGCTCCCGGATGTCCGCCGGCAGGACGTGGCCGACCTTGAGCATCAATTCGGGGGAGACCGCCGCGTCCAGCACCTCCAGGACCGCCGTCGCCTCCCGCACGGCGGTGTCCTCCGGCACCCGGGACCGCCAGGCCACCCGCCCGGCGAAGGTGGTCAGGTCGAACGGCTCGCCGTGGCTGCGGGCGTCGGCCCGGCGCCGCGGCGAGGTCTCGTCCCCGGCCACCACCCGACGCAGCGACTCCGCGGCCTCCCCGGGCAGTTGGGCCGCCAGATGGTCGGCCACCCCGTCCGGCATCCGCTCGGCCAGCGTCTCCAGCGTGGCCCGCACGGCCCGCTCCGCCGACTGCCGGTCGGGCAGTCCCGCACGCGCCTGTACCTGGCCGGTGAACTCCTCGTAGCGCATGGTGCGCACCTTCCTCCGGGGCGCTCCGGATCCTCCCGGACCTTCCGATCTCCCCCACCCCCGGATGCGGGTGACCCGATCGGTGGGTGTCGACACCTTCCGTTTCCGTGGTCGGAGGCGGGGAATCCGGTACGAATACGGACCATCGGAGGTGAGGCACGTGCCAGGACGGAAGGAGCTTCCTTCGACCCTGGAGCGCTCTCCCGAGGAGGCGCAGCGCACCTGGATCAAGGCGCACGACTCCGCCGTGCAGGAGTACGGCGAGGGCCGGCGCGCCCACCAGACGGCCTTCAGCGCCCTCAAGCACAAGTTCGAGAAGGTGGGCGACCACTGGGAGCGCAAGGAGGGCGGACGCAAGGGGCCCTCGGACGAGCGGGCCGCCCGCCCGCGCGGGAAGGGCGGACGCTCCGGCGAGGGCGTCGACGAGAACGCCACCAAGGAGCACCTGTACTCGATCGCCCAGCGGCTCGGCATCGACGGCCGTTCCCGGATGACCAAGGACGAACTGCTGAGGGCCATCCGCAAGGCGAACCGCTCCGAGACGCGCAAGGCACGCTCGTAGGACCCGGCGCCCGCGGCGCGTCCGCGGGCGTCCGGCCCCCGGCGCCGCTCCACCGCCTCAGCCGACGTACCGGCGGGCGGTGGGGCGGCGCTGTGCGTCCTCCAGCAGCCGCAGCCTCCCCTCCACCTCCGCGGGCACCACCCGGCGCTCGCGCAGCACCCACGGCAGCCCGGCCAGGGCCCGCCCGAACGCCCGAGCCGACGCCGCGTCGCGCGGCACCGTACGGGCCAGGAACCAGGTGCGGCGCAGCGCCGCGGGCAGCGGGCGGCGCAGCCAGGTGAACCACAGTGTGTTCCGCAGCCCGTCCTCCCGGCGCCTCGTCGCGTCCCGCGCCGCCGAGGGCGCGTGGTGGACCGTCAGCTCCTCGGCATGGACCAGCCACCAGCCGCGCGCGGCCAGGTCGACGGCGAGCAACTCCTCCTCCCCGCCCAGCCACAGCCGCGGCGAGAAGCCGCCCGCCGCGCGGAAGGCGTCGACGCGCAGCACGGTCGCCCCGGCCAGGAAGGAGCCCAGCGCCGGGCCGGGCAGCCACTCGGGCCCGCTCAGCGGCGAGTCGCGCAGCTCGGCGACGATCGGGTCCTCGGTGCCGTCGGGCTCCACCACGATGCGCGCCGTGACCGCCGCCAGCCCCGGATGCGCGTCCAGCAGGTCGGCCGCCGCGCGCAGCGAGCCCGGCTCCCACCACGTGTCGTCGTCGCAGAAGGCCACGTACGGGGTGGTGACGCGCTCCACCGCCACGTTGCGGCCCACCGCCCCCAGGTTCCGCTCCGCCCGCAGCAGCCGCACCCACGGGTGGACGCGCGCCACGGTCTCGACCGTGCCGTCCGAGGAGGCGTTGTCGACGACGAACACCGCCGGGCGCTCGGGCAGTTCGGCCAACCGGCCCAGGGTGCGCAACAGCTCCTCGCGGCGGTTGTGGGTGATCACCACGACCGAGACCCGGGGATCGGCGTCCCGGGTCTCGGCGAGTTCGGCGGTCGCGGAGGGCTCGGTGCTCTCAGGGGCCACGGTGTTGTCCTTCCACACGGCGTGCGGCTTCCTCTACGTACGGCGGCAGGGGCCTGCGGGCGCGCAGGGCCGCGGGCAGGGCGACCAGCACCTCGCGCAGGGCGCGTCGGGCCACCGGGTCGCGGCGGGCCTCGGCGGCCAGCGCGCGGGTGCGGCGCAGGGCCAGCGGCAGCGGACGGCGCAACCAGCAGGTGAGCAGTTCGTTGCGGCGCACCCGGACGCCGCGGCCGGACCGGGGGGAGGGGTCCGGATGGTGGTGCGCGGTGATCTCGGGGCAGTAGCTGACCCCCCAGCCCCGGGCGGACAGGTCGTAGGCGAGCAGGGTCTCCTCGGCGCCGAAGAACAGCAGCGGATGGAACCCCCCGGCGTCCAGGAACGCCGACCGCCGCACCACCGAGGCGCACCCCAGGAACCCCAGCACCTGCGGGCCGGGCAGGTCCTCGGCCCGGCCCAGCGGCGAGGTGTCCAACAGCGTGTTGATCGGATCGGGCGTCTCCCGGGGCCCCACACAGGTGCGCGCGGCGATCAGCCCCAGCCGGGGGTGCCGGCGCATCAGCTCGGCCGCCCGCGCCAGCGCGCCCGGCTCCCACCAGGAGTCGTCGTCGCTGAAGGCGACAGAGGGGGTGCCGATCGCCTCCACGCCCAGGTTGCGGGCGATCGCCCCGCGGTTGACGGGCAGCGGCAGCAGGTTCACCCGCGGGAACAGCGTCGAGACCATGGTGCGGGTGTGGTCGGTGGAGGCGTTGTCGACCACCAGGACCGGCGGTCGCTCGGGCAGCTCCGTCAGCCGGCGCAGGGTCCGCGCGAGGCTGTCGGCGCGGTTGCGGGTGGCGATGACCACGCCGATCGACGGGTCCGTCATGCGGCACGTACCTCCGGTAGGCGGGACAGGGCGGCCAGCACCTCCTCCGGCCGGATGCGCAGCAGCAGCGGGTCGGGGTCGCGGCCGTGCGGGTCCCCCGGCGGACCGGGATGCCACAGCACCTTGTGGTGCGGCAGGTCCGGCGGGCCCCACAGCGCCGGCGGGACCGGCCCGAAGAGGGTGACCGAGGGCGTGCCGTGGGCGACCGCCAGATGGGCGATCCCGGTGTCGCCGCTCACCACGGCCGAGGCGTCGGCCACCAGCGCGGACAGCCGGTCCAGGGGCGGGCCGCCGAGGACGTCCGCGTCGGGCAGGTCGGCCAGCTTGGCCAGGCGCGCCGTCAGATCGTGCTCGTCCGGCCCGCCGGTGACCACCACCCGGCGCCCGGCCCGCCGCAGCTCGGCGGCGACGGCCGCGTACCGCTCCACGGGCCAGCGGCGCGCCGGCGACCCCGCGCCCGGGTGGAGCACCACCGCGCCCGGTGCGGGGGAGACCGCGTCGGGACGGGGCAGGCGCAGGTCCCGCGGATCGGCCGGGACGCCGTACCGGGCCAGGAAGCGGCACCAGCGGTCCCGTTCGTGCTCCTCGGCGTACCACTCGGGCCCGTCGGGGGCCGCGAAGGCCCACAGCCGGCGCGGATTCAGCCGCTCCAGGGGCCGCATGCTCTCCGGGCCCTTGCCGTGCAGGTCGACGGCGACGTCCGGGGGCGGCCCCCGCCAGTCGATCTCCTCGGGCACGGCGCGGCCGGGCGCCGCGGCGTGCAGCAGGGTGTCCACGGCGCCGGCGAGGCGGACCAGCGGCGCCAACTCCCGCGGCGCGGCCAGCACGATCTCGTGCCGCCGGAACTCCCGCCGCAGCGCCCGCAGCGCGGGCACCCCGGCCAGCAGGTCGCCCAGGCCCAGCGCGCGCAGCACCAGCACCCGGGGCCGGTGGGGGGCGCCCGCCGAGCCGTTCACCGCATCGGTCACCCGGCCGCTCACCGGACCGGGTTCCGGGCCACGGACACCGCCGCGCGCGCCGCGATGCGGCTGCTGGAGCGGCCGTCCAGGTACGGCAGCAGCACCACCTGCCCGCCCCAGCTCTCCACCAGGTCCGCCTCGGGCAGGTCGGCGAGCGCGTAGTCGCCGCCCTTGACCCACACGTCCGGGCGGAGACGTCCCAGCAGCTCCTCCGGGGTGTCCTCGTCGAACACCGCGACCGCGTCCACGCACTCCAGCGCGCGGAGCACCCGGATGCGGTCGGCCAGGGGGTTGATGGGCCGGCCCGGACCCTTGCGGCGGCGCACGGAGGCGTCGGAGTTGAGGCAGACCACCAGGCAGTCGCCGGTGCGCCGGGCCGCCTGGAGCAGCCCCACGTGCCCGGCGTGCAGCAGGTCGAAGCAGCCGCCGGTGGCCACCACGGTGCCGCCCGCCGCCCGCACCCGGGCCACGAGCTGCTCGGCGTCCTCGCCGGAGGGGGGCGGGGGCGCGGCCCGGTCGGGGAAGGCCAGCGCGCCCGCGCCCCCGGCCGCCACGTACCCGGTGGCGGCGGCCACCGCGCCCCGCACGGCCGTCTCGGGGAGCGCGCCGTCGGCGAGCAGTCCGGCGGCGCTGGCCGCGAACTGGTCGCCCGCGCCGCAGGAGTCGCCGCTGTGCCGGGCGGGCGCGGGCACCAGCAGCGGATGGTCGCCGTAGGAGAGCAGGGCGCCCCGGTCGCCGAGGGTGACGACCACCGAGCCGACGCCCCAGGCGTCGGCCAGCGCCCGCGCGTGCCGGGCGGCCGTGTGCAGGTTCTCCGGCTCCTCCGTCCCGCCCGCCGAGCCCGGCCGGTCCCCGCCGCCCAGACGGGAGGCGAACAGCCGGGCCTCCTTCGCCGTCGGGGTCACCAGCCGGGTGCCGGGCACCGGCTCCCGGCCGCGCGGGTGCGGGTCCCACACCAGCGGCACCCGGGCGGCCCGCTTCGCCAGCAGTCCGCGCACCACCTCCGCGGTGCCCCGGCCGTAGTCGGAGACCAGCAGGGCCGGGGCCGAGGCGATGGCCTCGCGGACCTCCTCGGGCACGGCACCGGAGGGGTCCGCCGCGGCCCGGCCGTCGCCCCGGTCCATCCGGACCACCGGACGTCCCCCGGCCAGCACGCGGGTCTTCTCCGACAGGGAGCCGTCCAGCGGCAGCGCGGCCACGGTGACCCAGGGGGCCAGCATCTCGCGCAGCCGCGCGCTGGCCGGGTCCTCGCCCAGCGCGGTCACCAGGGTGACCTCGCGTCCGCCGAGCGCCGCCACGTAGGCGGCCAGGGCGGCGCCGCCCGGACGCAGCAGCTCCTCGCAGTCGTCCAGCACCGGCACCGGGGCGTCCGGCGCCAGACGCTCGGCGTGGCCCACCAGATCACGGTCGAGCAGGGCGTCGCCGACCACCACCAGCGGCGTGGCGGCGGACGGGAACGAGGGCTCCTCAGGCGTCGGCGGTGTCGTCGGCGGCATCGTCCGTCCCCCCTTCCAGCACGTGCTCCAGCGCCGCGTCGAAGGCGGCGCACACCATGTGCACCGTCACCAGGTGGAGTTCCTGCACGGTCGCGGTGGTGTCCGCGCGGACGCACAGCGACTCGTCGCCGGCCGCGGCCAGCGGGTTGGGCGCGGGGCCGGTGAGCGCCCACACCGACATCCCCGCCTCGCGTCCGGCCTCGGCGGCCGACAGCAGGTTGGCGCTGGCACCGCTGGTCGACAGCAGCATCAACACGTCGCCCTCGCGGCCGTGGGCCCGCACCTGCCGGGCGAAGACCTCGTCCACGCCGTAGTCGTTGGCGATGGCGGTGGTGGAGGAGGTGTCGGCGTGCAGGGCGATGGCGGAGAACGGCGGACGGTCCTCGCGGTAGCGGCCCACCAGCTCGGCGGTCAGGTGCTGGGCCTGGGCGGCGCTGCCGCCGTTCCCGGCCGCCAGCAGCCGCCCGCCGCCGGCCAGCACCCTCGCCAGCCGCTCGCCCCAGCGCCGTGCGGTGTCGGCCTGGGCGCGGAAGGGGACGAGGGCCCGCGACAGCGCGTCGCAGTGGGCGGTCACGGCCCCGTCGACCGGGGCGGCCCGGACGCCGTGCCCGGGCTTCGACGCCGCGTGGGGCGCGGACGTGCGGGTGGTCTTGGTCCTGGGTGTCGTCGTCATCGGATCGCCCCCGTCGGAACGCGGTGGCCGGAGACCACCTGGGCGTACACCTGCTCGGCGCCGTCGGCGACCCGCTCCCACGAGAAGCGGGCCAAGGCGCGTTTCCGGCCGGCCTCGCCGTAGCGCCGCAGCAGCTCCGGCGAGCCGGTCAGCTCGTTGACGGCGCGGGCGAGCGCACCGGGGTCCCCGGGGGGCACCAGCCGCCCGGTCACCTTGTCGGCGACCGAGTCCAGATGGCCGCCGACGCCGGTGGCGACGATCGGCACCCCGCAGGCCATGGCCTCCAGCGGGACGATGCCGAACGGCTCGTAGCGCGGCGTGGACAGCACCAGGTCGGCGCCGCGGATCAGACCGGGCATCCGCTCGTGCGGCACGGCCCCCAGCAGCCGCACCCGGTCCGCCACACCCAGCTCCTCGGCCAGCCGCCGCAGCCGCCGGGCCTCGGGATCGGACGCCAGCAGCGCGGGCTCGGGGCCGCCGGCGATCAGCAGTTCGGCGTCGGGGATCTCCGCCAGCGCCGTGATCGACTGGTCGAACCCCTTGCGCGGCACCAGACGGCCGATCGCCAGCAGCCGGTGGCGGAAGCGCCGCCCGCCGCCGCCGGTCGGGGCCTCGGTGGGGACGTGGGGGCCGAACTCGTCGGTGTCCACGCCGCACGGCACGACGGAGGCGCGCTCCGGCGGCACGCCCATGGCGGTCAGCTCGAACACCTCGTCGGTGCAGGTCGCCATGATGCGGCTGCACTCGCGTCCGATCCGCCGCTCCACGTCGATCCGCTCGGGCGGGCTGGTGTCGTCCGCGCCCTGGTGGCGCCGCTTGACGGTGCCCAGGGCGTGGAAGGTCTGCACGACGGGGACGCCCAGCCCGCGCGCGCCGGCCAGCGCGGCCAGCCCCGACATCCAGAAGTGCGCGTGCGCCACGTGCGGCCGCTGCGCGGACCAGCGGCGGGCCAGGTGGGCGCCGAAGGCGGGCATGTGCTCCAGCAGGTCGTCCTTGGGCACCGGCCGCGCCGGTCCCGCGGGCACGTGCTCGACGGTGACGCCGGGGCCGAACGGCACCCGGTCGGGCGGCTCGGGGGCGTCCCGACGCGTGTAGACGGTGACGAGGTGACCCCGCCGGGCGAGCGCCTTGGACAGGTGGGCGACGTACACGTTCTGGCCACCGGCGTCGGGGCCGCCGAGCGCCGCGAGGGGACTCGCGTGCTCGGACACCATGGCGATCCTCATCGGGTCACTTCCTTCGTCAGCCGTTCCCAGTCGTCCAGGAAGCGCGACAGCCCGTAACGGGCCAGCGCCGCCGTCCGGGCCCTCTCGCCGACCGCGCGCGCGTGGGCGGGGTCGGCGATGAAGTCGCGCACGGCGTCGGTCAGTACGTCGAGCCGGTTGGAGAGCACCCCGGCTCCCTCGGGCACGGCCTCGGACGCCTCGGTGGTGTCCAGGGCGACCACGGGCATGCCCAGGTGCATGGCCTCCAGCAGGGACAGTCCGAGCGAGGTCCAGCGGATCGGGTGGACGTACACCCGTCGCCTGGCCATCGCCCGGTGCAGCTCCCGCTGGGGGAGGTCGTGGGAACGGCAGCGGTCCTCGGGCAGGCCGAGCCGCTCGGCCACCCCCTCGGTTCGCATGCCGAAGACGTCCAGGGGCGCGGTCCGCGCGAAGTGGGGCAGCAGGTCGGTTCCGGTGGTGCGACCGCGCCGCAGCGGCTCGTTGACCACCACGGCCGCCCGCGCCAGGTCACCGGTCCACAGCGGCCCGGGGTCGACGATCCCGTGCTCGATGACGGTGGTGGGCGCGGAGCCGCAGTCCCAGAACAGCCGGTTGAAGTGGGTGACGTGGACGATCGTCAGGTCCGTGCGGTCCGCCATGGGGTGACGGGTGTCGGGCACGTTCCCGTCCGGCGCGTTGTGCTCCAGGTAGACGGCGGGGACGTCGCGCCCCGGCCGTCTGCCCAACCAGCGCTCGGCGAGGTCGAGTTCGTGCGGACGCTGGAGCACCACCAGGTCGACGTCCGTCTCCCGGAGCTGCTCGGGCGTCGACTCCACCACGCTGTCGGGCCAGTCGAAGGTGACGGCGCGGCCGAGCCCGTCGGGGCCCCGGTCGGGGGTGACGGGCACCAGATAGGTGTGCGGGCCCTGGACGAACGCGGTGGTCCAGGAGCCGTGCACGTGCCACAGCAGGATCCTCATACGGCACCTCCCCGGCCGTCCTCGGCGGCTGTTTCCCGTCGACCGCCTTCGGCGGCCGTTCCGTGTCGACCGCCTTCGGCGGCGACCTTCTCCACGGCGGCGACCACGTCCTCCGGGGTCACCCGGTCCAGGCAGGGGTGCCCGGGGACCGGGCAGACCCGGGCCCGGGTGCCGGCGCACGGCGCCCGCTGGTCGCCCAGCAGCACCAGCGGCACGCGGAAGGGGGCCCAGCGTTCGGCCGGGACGACGGGGGAGAAGAGCGAGACCACCGGTGTTCCCACGGCGGCGGCCAGATGGGCCGGCCCGGTGTTCCCGGTGACCACGGCCTTCGCCCCCGCGAGCACCCCGGCCAGCAGCTCCGGGGAGGTGCGCCCGCCCAGGTCGAGCCCGTCCGACCCCGCCACGTACGCGGTCAGCTCGCGCTCCTCGGGCACGCCGGTCACCACCACCCGGTGCCCGGCCGCGGCCAGGGCGGCCACGGCCTTCGCCGACAGCTCCGGGCTCCAGTGGCGGGCGGGCACGCTCGCCCCCGGGTGCAGGACGACGTAGCCCGGCGGGCCGGCCAGCGTCCGCGCCGAGGGCGGCGGCAGCACCCGCAGCCGTCCGTCGTCGCCGGCGGGCAGCGGGAAGCCCGCCGCCTCGGCCAGCGCCAGCGCGGCCTCCGCCTCGTGCGCGTGCTCGTCGCGCCGGTGGCGCACGTCCAGCAGGGAACCGGGGTAGTGGACGCTGTCGGCGGCGATGCGCGCGACGCCCGCCATCCGCAGCACCAGCGCGGTCGGCAGGGGGCTCTGGTGGGCCGAGGCCAGGATCAGGGCGGTGTCGCAGCGCCGGGCCGCGATCTCCTCGACGGCCTTGTCGACGCCGGCCCGGTCGGTGGGGGGCGGGTCGAAGCCCACCCAGGGGGCGTCCCAGACCAGGACCTCGTCCACGCCGGGCAGCATCCGCGCGGCGGGGGCGCCGCGCGGGCCGCACAGCAGCGTCACCCGCTCGGCGCGCGCCGCCACGGCGCGCACCGCCGGACCGGCCAGGAGCACGTCGCCGAAGCTGTCCAGGCGTGCGACCAGAGCTCTCATGACGGCCTCCGGGCGGTCGGTCGGGCGGCGGAACGGACCAGGACGTGCGCGGGACGGCGGACGGCGGGGCGCTCCCCGACGGGGACGGACACCGGCGCCCGGTCCGGGCCGGCGCCCTCCCGGCCGTGCCCTCCGGGCGGGCCGCCCGGCACGTCGAGCGCGCCGTCCAGCACGGCGCGCACGGCGGTGAGCAGGTCGGGGGCGACCACCGGCGCGTCCCGGACCTCCTCCGGCAGCGTGACGGGGGTGGGGACCAGGACGCCGCGGGCGCCCGCGGCCCGCGCCGCGCCCATGTCGGAGCCGATGTCCCCGACGACCACGCACTCGGCGGGGGCCACGCCCAGCCGCCGGGCGACGTCCAGCACCAGGCCGGGGGCGGGCTTGCGGCACGCGCAGCCGTCGTCGGGGCCGTGCGGGCAGACGGCCCAGGCGTTCACCGGGCCGAGGAGTTCGTCGATCCGGGCGTGCACCCGGCCCATGTCGTCCCAGCCGATCAGTCCGCGGGCGATCCCGGACTGGTTGGTGACCACCGCGGTCGGCACCCCGCGGGAGCGCAGCAGCGCCATCGCCTCGACCGCGCCCGGCATCGGACGCACCAGCGCCGGGTCGCCGTTGTAGGGGACGTCCTCCACGAGGGTCCCGTCCCGGTCGAAGAGCACCGCGCGCACCGCCGTCATGCCTCGCCCTCCCGGTCGCTCCCGTTCCCGGCGGGGCCGGGGGTCCCGTCCGCGCGGCCCCCGACCGCGTCCCAGGGGGAGGCGTGGCGGTGGCGCAGCGTCCCGGCCAACCGGTGCCAGACCGCCAGCGGCGGTATGAGCGGGCTCGTCGCCAGCATGGTCGCGACCTCCTCGCGGGTCCGGGGCCCCGGGGCGATCCGGGCCCGGGCGAACTCGGCCGTGCCCAGCAGCCACCCCGCCCCCGCCAGGGCGGCACCGCGCCGCCGCCCGGCCGCGGCCAGGGCGAGCGCCGCCAGCCCGGCGGCGGTGGTCAGGGTGTGGCGGCGGATGCGGCCCTTGGGCGCGGCGGCCCGCCGCCACCAGGTGGGGCCGTGCAGCCGCAGCATCAGCGCGTCGTCGGCGTTGCCGCGCTGCATGCGCAGCGACACCCAGCGGTCCGCGGGCCGCACCGGGTGCGTGGTCAGCCGGCTGCCGCGGCGGATGCGCCAGCCGTCGTCCAGGATCCGCAGCGCCAGGTCGGCGTCCTCGCGGAAGGCGCGGGGGAAGCGCTCGTCGAAGCCGCCGACCGCCTTGAGCGCCTCGGTGCGGTAGGCCATGTCGGCCGTGGCCCACTGGGCGCGGGCCAGTCCGGCGGTGTTGCGCTCCCAGTCCGTGGGCCGCCGTCCGGTGGGCAGCGGCACGTCCAGGATGCCCTGCACCCCGGCGACGGTGGGGTCGGCGTCGGCCAGGTCGCGGACGAGGGCCTCGCGCCAGCGGGCACCGACCCGCACGTCGTCGTCGAGGAAGGCCACCCAGGGGGCGGTGACCAGCCGCCAGCCGGCGTTGCGGGCGCCGGCCGGGCCCAGGCCGCCGGTCTGCACCACGCCGGCGCGCTCCCGCAGCGGTCCCAGGGCGTCCAGCGGCAGTTCCTCGCGGAGCGGTTCGGGTTGCGGACGGTCGTCCACGATCACGATCTCGCGCGGCTCGGGGCCGATCGACTCGCCGAGCGCCGCCAGGCAGTCCGCCAGACAGGGGCGCCCGACGGTGGGTATGACCACGGAGTAGTCGGTGGCGGCCTGGTGGGGGGCGCTCATGCGAACGCCTTCCCGCGGCGGACCGCGAACGGGCCGATCGCCAGCAGGTCCACGGGCGAGGAGCCGAAGCACTCCAGCGCGTCGCGGGGGGAGTCCACCATGGGGCGTCCGGCGGTGTTGAGGCTGGTGTTGACCACCACCGGCAGTCCGGTGCGGCGCTCGAAGGCGTCCAGCATCCGCGCCACCAGCGGCTCGCCGTCGGGGTCGACGGTCTGGATGCGGGCGGTGCCGTCGACGTGCACCACGGCCGGGATGCGGCTCCGCCACTCGCGGGCCACGTCGTGCACGAAGAGCATGTACGGGCTGGGGAGCGGGCCGTCGAAGATCTCCGCGGCCCGGCGTTCGAGGACCATGGGGGCCACCGGGCGGAACTCCTCGCGCCCCTTGACCCGGTTGAGCCGGTCCAGGTTCTCCGCCCGGCCCGGGTGGGCGAGGAGCGAACGGTGGCCCAGGGCCCGCGGACCGTACTCGCTGCGCCCCTGGAACCAGGCGACGATGCCGTCGGCGGCGAGGGTCTCGGCGACCGTCTCGGCGATGTCGGCGGGCCGCTCGTAGGGGACGGCCGCCTCGTCGAGGAAGCTCCGGATCTCCTCGTCCGTCCAGCCGCGGCCCAGGTCGGCGCCGGGCATCGGAAGCGGGGACTCGTCGTGCGCGGCGGCCAGGTGGAGGGCCGCGCCCAGCGCGGTGCCCGCGTCGCCGGCCGCGGGCTGCACCCACACCCGGCGGTAGGGGCCCCGGGCGGCGATCCTGGAGTTGGCCACGCAGTTGAGGGCGACGCCGCCGGCCATGGTCAGCTCCTCGCCGCCGCTCTCCGCGTGCAGCCAGCTCACCAGGTCCAGCAGGGTCTCCTCCAGCACGGCCTGGGCGCTGGCGGCCAGGTCGGCGTGCTCCTGCGTCCACTCGGTGCCCGGCCGGCGCGCCGGGGCGAGCGAGGCCCACTCCACCCCGTGCGCCCGGAAGCCGCCCTTGCCGGTGGCGTGCACCCACTCCCGCAGCTCCGGCAGGAACCGCGGCTTGCCGTAGGAGGCGAGCGCCATCACCTTGTACTCGTCGCTGGAGCGCAGGAAGCCCAGGTGCTCGGTCAGCTCCTCGTAGACCAGCCCGAGGGAGTGCGGCAGCCGCTGGGCGGCCAGCACCTCCAACCGGTCGCCGTGGTAGCGCCCGGACAGGTGGGAGGCGGACTCGCCGCGGCCGTCGAGCACCAGCACGGCGGTGTCGCGGTGGGGTCCGGCGATGCCGGCGGAGGCGGCGTGCGCCATGTGGTGGGGCACGAAGCGGACGATGGACGGGTCCAGCCCCGGCAGCGCCTCGGCGAGGAAGGACGGGGCGCGCCGGGCGTACTCCTGGCGCAGGTGGTCCCACGGGTCGTTCAGGCCGAGGGAGTCGGCCGGGGCGGCCAGGTCGGGGTCGAAGGAGTAGGCGACGGCGTCGAGGTCCGCGGGGGTGAGCCCGGCCTGCCTCAGACACCAGGCCGCGGACTGCTCGGGCATCTCCCACGCGGAGAAGGGCACCGGCCGCTTGCCGTGCTTGCGTCGGCTGAACCGCTCCTCCTCCGCCGCCGCGACCGTCCTGCCGTCGATCACGAGCGCCGCTGCCGGGTCGTGGAAGACGGCGTTGATGCCGAGGATGCGCATAGAGAGTGCCTCCGTTGTCCGTCCCGCGTGGCGCCGGGATGCCTGGCCTCCGTGGTTACCCTCAGCAGCGCCGTCAAACGTGAGAGATCGACTCTTTCGGGGGGAACCGACTCCCGAGAGTGAACGAGAGCGGGCGGCGCGGGCCGGTCGCGGCGCGGGGGAGGACCTGGGAAAACGCGGGAAAGGCGCGGGAAAGGCGCGAAAGGATGTGAAAAGAGGCGTCAGGCGGCCCGGCGGGCGAACCACTCGATGGTCCGCTCCAGCCCCTCCTGCCAGTCGACGCGCGGCTCCCAGCCCAGCTTCTCCCTGGCCAGCGTGGTGTCCGGGCGGCGCCGGGCGGGGTCGTCGCCGGGGCGCTCGACGAAGGTGATCGGGGACGAGGAGCCGGTGAGCTTGACGATCCGGCGGGCGATGTCGAGCACCGTGGTCTCCTCCTCGCCGCCGATGTTGACCGGCCCCGCGAGGTTACTCTCCGCGAGCGCCACGATGCCCGCCACGGTGTCGTCGACGTAGCACAGCGAGCGGGTCTGGCTGCCGTCCCCGGCCACCGTCAGCGGCTCGCCGGCCAGGGCCTGACGGATGAAGGTGGGCACCGCGCGGCCGTCCCCGGCCCGCATCCGCGGCCCGTAGGAGTTGAAGATCCGCACGATCGCGGTGTCCGTGCCGCGCGCCCGCCGGTGGGCGGTGACCAGGGCCTCGGCGTACCGCTTGGCCTCGTCGTAGACACTGCGCGGGCCGACGGGGTTGACGTTGCCCCAGTAGTCCTCGCGCTGCGGGTGGACCCGCGGGTCGCCGTACACCTCGGAGGTGGAGGCCAGCACCATCCGGGCGCCGTCGCGGGCGGCCAGTTCCAGGGCGTTGCGGGTGCCGCTGCTGCCGGTCTCCAGGGTCTCCAGCGGCAGCCGCAGGTAGTCCGCCGGGGAGGCGGGGCAGGCCAGGTGGAACACCAGGTCGAAGGGGCCGCCGGGCAGGTCCGTCAGGGCGTCCGGCGCGCACACGTCGCGCCGCAGGAAGGCGAAGCCCGGACGGTCGAGCAGAGGGGCGACGTTGCCCTCGGCACCCGAGATCAGGTTGTCCACGGCGACCACCCGCCAGCCGTCGTCGAGCAGCCGTTCGCACAGGTGCGAGCCCACGAACCCGGCGCCGCCGGTCACCACGGCCCGCCGGTCACGTTCACCCTTCATCGAGCAACCTCATTCCCTGTGGATTCCCTGTGGCTGGTGTAAGGAGGTGGCCTGCTGCGTACTCGGGAGACATGAACGACACGCACCCGGACCCGGACCCGAAGCGGACGCCCGGCCTCGAGGGCGGCGGCGGAGTGCCGCCCGGCGAGACGCCGCCCGGCGAGAGCAGCACGCCCGCGGGAGCTCCGGACCAGAACGCCAACACGCCCAGCGGATGGGGCCCCGTTCCGCTGATCGCGCTGCTGGTCCTGGCGGTCCTCGTGGCCGCGTTCTTCATCGCCTACGCAGTGGCGCTGTGACTCCGAGTCCCCGAATGACAGCACGGAAAACACGGAGGGCACTGCTCACGGGGTGGTTCACCTTCCTGCACGGCGAGGTCACGGCCGGGGACGAGCTGGCCCTGCGCCGCGTCCAGGAGGTGCTGGACCGCTCCGGCATTCCCTACGACACCGCCTGGAGTCCCGGCTTCCGGCCCGACGCCCTGAGCCTGGAGGACGCCCACCCCGAGCGGTACAGCCATCTGGTCTTCGTCTGCGGCCCCCTCCACGGCCCCCGGGTCGCCGCACTCCACGAGCGCTACGCCCGCTGCGTGCGCATCGCCGTGGGCGTGTCCGTCATAGATCCCGACGACCCCGCCGTGCGCGGCTTCCACCGCGTCCTGCCGCGCGACGCGCCCGGCGTCCGGCCGTACCCCGACCTGGCAGCCGCCGCGCCCCGGCAGCCCGCCACCCCGGTCGCCGGGGTGGTGCTCACCCGCGGGCAGGGCGAGTACGGGCGGCGCCGCCGCCACGCCGAGGTCGCCGAGCGGGTCACCGGCTGGCTCGCGGAACGGGACTGCGCCCGGGTGGAGCTGGACACCCGACTGGCCCGCGACGACTGGCGGCTGTGCCGCACCTCGGCCCAGTTCCAGTCCGTCCTGGCCCGGCTCGACGTGGTGGTCACCGACCGGCTGCACGGTCTGGTGCTGGCCCTGTGCGCCGGGGTGCCGGCGCTGGCCGTCGACCCGGTGGCGGGCGGCGCGAAGGTGACCGCCCAGGCGCGGGCGTACCGGTGGCCCGCCCTGGTCCCGGTCGAGCGGCTCACGCCGGGGGAGCTGGACCGTTGGTGGAGGTGGTGCCTGGTCTCGGGGCGGGCGGCGGCGCGGCGCAGGAGGGACGCCTTCCGCGACCTCCCCGAGCAGGACGATCCCGGTGCCGCGCTGGTGGCGGCCCTGCGGGAGCGTCCGGCGGCCGTGCGCGGCTGAGCCGCCCGCCGGGCGCCCCCGCCCGTGGGGCCTCGTGGGGCGGCGCGTCAGGGCCGGGCGCCCACCCCGGTGGCGATCTCGTGCAGCCGTCCGCCCTCGGCCACGGGCGCCAGCGGGGCCGTCGGCGCGCCCGCGACCTCCCGCATGCCGCGCAGCAGGTCCCGGAGCGCCTCCCGCGCCGAGTGCCGCGGGGTCCAGCCCAACTCCCGTTCGGCCCGGCCGCGGTCCATCACCGGCAGCCGCAGGAACGCGTCGAACAGCTCCGGCGCGGCGGGCGCCAGCCGCAGCCGCCACGCGGCGGCCACCGCCGCCCGCACCGGTCCCAGCGGCAGCCGCACGACCCGCGCGCCCAGCAGGTCGGCCAGCACGGACGCGTCGACCACCGGGTCGGCGGCCAGGTTGAAGGCGCCGTGCACCGGCTGGACGATCGCGAGCCGGTACGCCTCGGCGGCGTCCTCGGTGTGCAGCACCTGGAAGCGCAGCCCCGGCAGGTCCGGCACGACGGGCACCAGGGCGGACCGGACCAGCCGCTGGGGCAGGAACGGCCCGGCGAACAGCCGCCGCTGCTCGCTCGCCGACTCCCGCTTGAAGATGAAGCCGGGCCGCATCCGCACCACGCGGATTCCGGGGTGGTCGCGCTCGAAGCCGTCCAACAGCCGCTCCACGTACGCCTTCTCCCGGCAGTACGCGGCGTCCGGCCGGCCGCCGTGGGTCGGCCACGACTCGTCCACGGGCCGGTCCCCGGGCCCGGGGGAGTAGGCGCCCACCGAGGAGGCGTACACCACCGCGGGCACCTCGGCCGCCGCCACCGCGCGCAGCACCCGGCCGGTGCCCAGCACGTTGGTGCGCCAGGTGGTCAGCGGATCGCGCATGGGCTGCATCAGCCAGGCCAGGTGGACCACGACGTCCGCGCCCCGGAACAGGTCCGTCAGCCGCTCCTCGACGGCCTGCCCCATCCGGTCGTCGCCGCCGCCGTCGGGCCGGCCGTCGCCGCCGGCCCCGATGTCCACGCTCGCCCATCGGGTCTTCGGGGGCGTCCACAGGGGCACGCGGCGGGCGATGCCCAGCACCGAGGCGATGCCGGGGTCGTCCCCCAGCCGCGCCAGCACCGAGGTGCCCACGTTGCCGGTGGCGCCCAGGACCACCACGCGCAGGCCCGTCGCCTCGTCCCGCTCGCTCATCTCGCCATCTCCCCTCGCGCGGCCCGGCCGCGCCGTGTCCTTCGGATGTGCGTCCTTCGAACCGTTCGCCCTTCGGGTGCTTCCGCCGTCCCGCGTCTCCCCACGTGCGGACGGCGCTGCGCTGGGTACCCGTGTGTCCGGCGGGGAAACGATCCGCCCGGCGTCCGGGCGACCGCGACCCCCACCCCGCCACCGGGCCGAGCGACGGCCCGGAACCCACACACAATCGGTGTTTCCGCCCCCGCGCGCGGGGTACTGCGCGAGACGCGGAAGGAGGGAAGGTGCGGCATGCTGGTCGGCCTCCTGGCTCTGTTAGCGGGATATCTGACGGCCGCTCTGGTGACGGCTCGGGTGGGATACGGCATCGAGCGCGCCCGGATCATCGAACTCGAGCGCGACTGGCACGCCGACGAGGACCCGGTCGAACGCTTCCGGCGGCAGGGCCAGTCGGTGGCCGCCTCGACGGCCTTCCTCTACGGCCTGGCGTGGCCGATCGTCGTACCGGCCTACTTCTTCTACCGCTGCGCCGCCTTGGTCATCATGCGGCGGCCTCCGCTCACCCCCTACGAGCGCGCCGCCCGGGCCGAACGGCTCGACGCGCGGATCCGTGAGCTGGAGGAGTCGCTCGGGCTGCGCGGGCGGACCCTGGACGAGAACGGACCGCTGCCATGAACTGCTACGAATGCCGCTCCGGGGGTCGGACCACCGCCGCCATCGCCGTGTGCTCGCGCTGTCACGTGGGGATGTGCCCCGAACACCTGAGGATCGAGGCCGAGCTCGTCCACGAACCGCGGGGCATGGGCCAGGTCACCCAGGGACCGGAGGCCCGTCGCGCGCTGTGCGAGGTGTGCGCGCGGGCCGAGAGCTGACACCGGGTCACATCCGACGGACCCTCCGGGCGGGAGACGGCGAGGAGAACCGGGCTCGGCGCGGCCGTGCCGAGGGCGGCCGCACGACCGCGCGGTAAGTGTAGTGATATGTATGCTTACGCCTGGTTGATCCTGGAGTGCCCTTGCTGGTTCTGATCACCGCCCACGCCGTCGTGGCCGCCGCCCTTCCCGCCCTCGCGGCGCGGATCGGCCGTGCCGTCTGGGCGGTCGCCGCGCTGGTGCCCCTGGCCGTGCTGATCCGGGCCGCGGCGCTCACCCCCACCGTCCTGGACGGCGGGGCACCCCTCGAACACCTCTCCTGGGCGCCCTCGCTGGGCCTCGAGGTCGTGATGCGGCTGGACGCGCTCTCGCTGCTGATGGTGTTCGTCGTCAGCGGTGTCGGAGCCGCCGTCCTGGTCTACTCCGCCCGCTACACCGAGGAGGGGCACGGTCGCGAGTCCGCGCTGCTGCTCCTCTTCGCCGGGGTGATGCTCGGCCTGGTCACCGCCGACAACCTGCTGGTCCTCTACGTCTTCTGGGAACTGACCACCGTGGTGTCGTTCCTGCTCATCGCGGGCCGCGGTCGCACCCGGGGGCACCGCGCCGCCGCCGAGCAGGCGCTGGTGGTCACCACGGGCGGCGGTCTGGCGATGCTGCTCGGCTTCCTGATGCTGGGCGAGACCGCCGGCACCTACCGCGTCTCCGAACTGGTCGCCGACCCCCCGAGCGGCGGGTACGTGCCCGCCGCGCTGGTGCTCGTCCTGGTCGGCGTCTTCACCAAGTCCGCGCAACTGCCCTTCCACGGCTGGCTGCCCGCCGCGATGGTGGCGCCCACCCCGGTGAGCGCCTACCTCCACGCGGCCGCCATGGTCAAGGCGGGGGTCTACCTGACGGCCAGGCTGGCCCCGGGCTTCGCCGACGTCGCGCCCTGGCGGCCCCTGGTCCTCACCGTCGGCCTGGTCTCGCTGCTGCTCGGCGCGTGGCGGGCGCTGTGGGAGAGGGACCTCAAGCGCGTCCTGGCGTACGGCACCATCAGCGAACTCGGCCTGCTGATCGCGCTGTTCGGGTACGGCACCCGCAACGCCGTGCTCGCCGGCGAGGTGATGCTCCTGGCGCACGCCACCTTCAAGTCCGCGCTCTTCCTCGTCACCGGGCTGATCGAGCACCACACCGGCACCCGCGACCTGGGACGGCTGTCCGGTCTGGGCCGCCGCAGGCCGGTGCTGCTGGCGATGGCCGCGCTCGCCGCCGCCTCCATGGCCGGGCTGCCCCCGCTGGTCGGCTACCTGGGTCACGAGGCGTACTTCGACACCTTCTGGGAGGCGGTCCGGATCGGTTCCGGGACGGGCGAGGAGTGGATCCTGGCCGCGCTCACCGCGGGGTCGGCGCTGACGGTGGCCTACGCGGCCCGCTTCCTGTGGGGCGCCTTCGCCGACAAGCCCGGCGTGCGGTCGCCGCCCGCGGACGACGCCGCCGACCGGGCCCCGGGCATGGCGGTGCCCATCGCCGTCCTGGTGGCCGCCGCCCTGGCGATGGGCGTGTGGTACCCCGGCACCGAGGCCCTCACCGATCCCTACGCGGCCCGGATGCCGCAACTCCAGGAGCCCTACCACCTCGCGCTCTGGCACGGCGTGACTCCGGCCCTCGTCCTCTCCGCCGGCACCCTGGCGGTGGGCCTGCTCCTCCACCGCGACCGCTCCGCCCTGGCCGTGGTGCGGGCCCGGCTGCCCCGACTGCCCGACGCGGAGGAGGGCTACCGGTGGCTGCGCCGCGGGCTGGACGGGGCGGCCGTGTGGTTCACCCGCCACGTCCAGGTCGGCTCCCTGCCGGCCTACCTCACCGTGATGCTGGCGATCGTGTTGGTGGTGCCCGGCACCGCCCTGCTGCTGAGGGACTCGCCGCTGACCGTCCCGCCGCTGTGGGCCTCGGCCGTCCAGGTTCCGCTCGCCGTGGTGGTGCTGGCCGCGGCGTTCGCCCTCGCCCGCGTACGGCGCCGGCTGTCCGCGGCCCTGCTGGCGGGAGTGGTCGGGTACGGAGTCGCGGGGTTCTTCCTGGTGCAGGGTGCGCCGGACCTGGCGCTCACCCAGTTCCTCGTCGAGACGCTGACACTGGTGATCATCGTCCTGGTCCTGCGCGGCCTGCCGGCCCGATTCGGCACCCGGCCCGGCACGCTTCGCATCCGGCGGCTGCGGCTGGCGCTGTCCGTGGCGGCCGGGGTGCTCGTCGGACTGCTCGCCATGGTCGCCTCGGCGGCCCGGAGGGAGCCCGAGGTGTCCGCCTACTACACGGCCCACGTGAAGGAGGCCGGCGCCCACAACGTCGTCAACGCCATCATCGTGGACTTCCGGGCCATGGACACCCTCGGCGAGATCGCCGTGCTGCTGGTGACGGCCATCGGAGTGGGCTCCCTGCTCACCCTGCGCGGCATGCGCGGCGCGGGGGCGCGCACGATCCGGAGCAGGCTTCCGGCCGCGGACCGGCACCCCGGGACCGCGCGCTGGGACGTGCCGCGGGGCGAGTGGCTGCCGGAGGCACGGCGCCTGCCCGCCCACGACCGCTCGATGCTGTTGGAGGTCGTCACCTGGGTGTTGTTCCCGGCCGTCCTGGTGTTCTCGGTCCACCTGCTCTACTCCGGCCACCTGCGCCCCGGGGGCGGCTTCGCCGGAGGACTGGTGGCGGGGCAGGCCTTCGCCCTGCGCCACCTGGTCGGAGGCCGGGTCGACGCCGCCTTCCACCGCCTGGCCGACCCCCGCGTCATCGCGGGCGCGGGACTGGCCCTGGCCGCCGCAGCGGGACTGGCCCCGATCGCCTTCGGCGGTGAACCGCTCTCCAGTGCCCTGCTGAGCGGGACGCTGCCGGTGTTCGGCCACCTCGAGCTGACCACCAGCGTGGTCTTCGACACCGGGGTCTACCTGCTGGTCGTCGGGGTGTGCCTGAGGCTGCTGACCGCGGTGGGGCCGTTGCAGGTGTCCGTCGAGGAGACCGTGGAGACGGGCGGGGACGCGCCCGGGGCGCCCGGCGACCGCGGGAGCCGCGGCCGATGACGGTACTCGACCTGACGGCGGCCGTGGTGGTGGGCGGACTGTTCGCCGTCGGCTTCCACCTGCTGCTGCAACGTTCCCTGATGCGGCTGCTGTTCGGCTTCCTCGTGCTCGGGCACGCCGCCAACCTGCTGGTGCTGCTGGCCGCCGGCCCACCGGGCAGACCCCCGGTCACCGGGGAGGGCCGGGAGGCCGAGGCGTTCGCCGACCCGCTGCCGCAGGCCATGGCCCTGACCGCCATCGTCATCACCTTCGGCGTCACCGTCCTGCTGCTGGCCATGGTGTACCGCAGTTGGTACCTGCTCGGACACGACGAGGTCCGTGACGACGTCGAGGACCGCAGGCTGGGAGAGGAGACGGGAGAACGGTGACCGACTGGCTGCTCTTCGCGCCCGTGCTGCTGCCCGTGCTGGTGGCGGGCCTCTCCCTGACCGTGTGGCGCAGCCCCGACACCCAGCGGCTGCTGGGCATCGGGGTGCTCACCGCGATGCTGGTGGCCGCCGTGGTCCTGCTGGTGCTGGCCGACCGGCACGGTCCGCTGGCGCTCGCCGTCGGCGGCTGGCCGGCCCCGGCCGGGGTCTCCCTGGTGGTCGACCGGCTGTCGGCGCTGCTGCTGACGGTGGCCCTGGCGGTGACGCTCGCCGTGCTCTTCTTCGCCATCGGACAGAGCGGCACCGAGGGCGGCGACCCCGTCCACGCCCCCTTCCACCCCTCCTACCTGCTGCTGACGGCCGGGGTCTGCCTGGCCTTCCTCGCCGGTGACCTGTTCAACCTCTTCGTGGCGTTCGAGCTGATGCTCGCCGCCTCGTACGTGCTGATCAACCTGGGCGCGGACGAGAACCGCATCCGGGCCGGAATGACGTACATCATCACCAGCCTGCTGTCGTCGCTGCTCTTCCTCACCGCCATCGGGCTGGTCTACGCCGCCACCGGCACGGTCAACCTGGCCGATCTGGGCGACCGGATGCCCGGACTCCCCGACGGCCTCCGGACCGTGCTCAGCCTGCTGCTGTTGATCGTGTTCGGCATCAAGGCCGCCGTGGTGCCGCTGCACTTCTGGCTGCCGGACAGCTATCCCACCGCACCGGCCCCCATCACCGCCGTCCTGGCCGCGCTGCTGACCAAGGTCGGCCTGTACGCCATGGTGCGGACCCAGACGCTGCTCTTCCCCCGGACGGAGCCCTGGACGCCCCTGCTGATCGCGGCCGCGGTCACGCTGCTAGTGGGAACCCTGGGCGCCATCGCCCAGCAGGACCTCAACCGGCTGCTGTCCTTCGTCCTGGTCGGGCACATCGGCTACATGCTCTTCGGGCTCGCCCTGTACTCCGTCACCGGGATCACCGGGACCATCCTCTACGCCATGCACCACATCGCCGTGCAGGCGGCGCTGTTCCTGATCGCCGGCATGGTGACGGGCTGGGGCGGCAGCGCGAAGCTGCCGGCCCTGGCGCGGGCGGCCCCGCCGCCCGCGGTGCTGGCGGGACTGTTCCTGGTCGCCGCCCTCAGCCTGTCGGGCATCCCGCCGCTCTCCGGCTTCGTCGCCAAGCTCGTCCTGCTGCGGGCCGGGGTGGAGCAGGGCGGCGCGGCCGCCCTCACCCTGGTGGCCGCCGCCCTGCTCACCAGCCTCCTGACCCTGTACGCGATGGCCAAGGTGTGGCGGGCGGTGTTCGCCGCGGGTCCCGAACGGCCGCCCGCCGTACGGAGGCGCGGCGTCCGCGCGCGGCTGATGATCGGGGCCGCCACCGGCACGGTGCTGGTCGGCGTGCTGGTGGCGGTGGGCGCCGAGCCGGTGGCACGGGTCGGCGAGCGCGCCGCGGTGGACCTGATGGAGCGTGACGCGTACCGGGAGGCCGTGCTCGGGGACCGGTCCGACGACCCCCGCGGCGCCGGAGGAAGGGGACATCGATGAAGTCCGTGGAGACCTCCGCCGACCGGGGCGGGGGCGGCCTGCCGCGCCAGGCCGTCCGGCGGTGGCGGCTGCTGGTCTGGCTGTGGTTGCTGTGGATCGTGCTGTGGGGATCGGTGAGTCCGGTCGTGCTCGTCACCGGGCTGGTGGTGGCGGGGCTGGTGCTCCTCCTCTTCCCGCTGCCCCCGCACACCCACCGGTTGACGGTCCACCCGCTGTGGGCGGTGGCCATGGTCGGACACCTGCTGGTGGACCTGGTCGGCTCGGCCCTCACCGTGGCCCGGGAGGCGCTGCTGCGCGGGCCGCGGGCGAGGGCGGCGGTGCTGGAGGCCCGGCTGGAGGTGGACAACGACCTCCTGGTCACCGCCGCGGCCCAGACGACCGCGCTGACACCGGGCTCGCTGGTGCTGGAGATCGACCGGGCGGAACGGCTGTTCTACGTCCACGCCCTGCCCGTGCGCGACGCGGCGGAGGCGGAGGACCAGCGCGGGGACGTCAGGGACGCCGAACGCTGGGTGGTACGGGCCTTCGGCACCGCCGAGGACCGGCGGTCCCTGCTCCGGCGGGACGGGCGACGCGGGAAGGGGCCGCGGTGAGCGCCGTCGCGGTCGTCGCCCTGGCGCTGCTCTCGGCCGTCGGGATGCTGGTGCTGGTCCGCCTGGTGCGCGGCCCGCGCGCCCTGGACCGGATCGTGGCGCTGGAGGTCCTGGTGTCGCTGGTCGTCGCCGGGGCCTGCGTGGGGATCGCCGTGTGGGAGTACACCACGTTCGCGCCCGTGCTGATCGTGCTGGCCCTGCTGGGCTTCATCGGGTCGACGGCGGCGGCGCGGCTCATCGGGGAGCGGGAGGACCTGCGATGAGCGACCTGTCGGAGACGGTCGCGAACACCGTCTCGGCCGTGCTGCTGCTGACCGGCGCCGTCTTCTGCCTGCTGGGCGCCATCGGGCTGCTGCGCTTCCCGGACACCGTCTCCCGCCTGCACGCCTCCTCCAAGGCCCAGACCCTGGGCGTGCTGCTGGCCCTGCTCGGCGCGGCCGTCCGGGTGCCGCTCCCGTACGCCGGACTGCTGCTGCTCATCGCGCTCTTCCAACTGTTCACCGCGCCCGTCACCGGCCAGGTCGTCGGCCGCGTCGCCTACCGCACCGGCGCGGTGGACCGCGCCACCCTGCTCACCGACGAGCTGGCCGGACGGCTCGCGCCCCCGGACCCGCCGGACGCCGAGGGGGGCGCCGGCGACGACCGGGGGCGCGGGGAGTGAGACCGGGCGCGGGGACGGGCCGGCTCAGCGGGCCGGACGCAGCACCATCGCCGAGCCCCCGCCCCGCCGTTCCGGCTCGGCGACGGCCACCATCCGCCCGTCGTCGAGGAGTTCGAGCGCGGCGACGGCCCCGATCTCCGGGGCCGGGGTGAAGGTGTCGGGCGGAAGGACGAACCGGTGCCCCAGCCGCTCCAGCGGCGCGCGCTCGGCGGAGGAGTCCAGGAACGCCGGTTCGGCCAGGGTGGTGGTGGTGTTCCGCTGCGACAGCCGCGGCGCGGCGACCGCCCGCGGCAGCGTCATCCCCAGGTCGAGCCGGTTGACCAGGGTCTGGAGCACGGTGGTGATGATGGTGGAGCCGCCCGGCGAGCCCAGCGCCAGCAGCGGCCGGCCGTCCTCCAGCACGATCGTGGGCGCCATGCTGCTGCGCGGGCGCTTGCCCGGGCCGGGCAGGTTCGGACCGTCCACCGTCGCCGACAGGGGCGTGAAGTCGAAGTCCGTCAGCTCGTTGTTGAGCAGGAAGCCCCGGCCGGGCACGGTGATCGCCGAACCGCCGGTCTGCTCGATGGTGAGCGTGTACGACACCACGTTCCCCCAGCGGTCCGCGGTCACCAGGTGCGTGGTGGACGGCCCCTCGTGCCCTCCGTCGGCGCCCCGGCCCGCGGCGCAGTCCCACGAGGCGGGGTCGCGCGGGTCGGCGGGCGCCAGCGGACTGGTCAGCGCCCGGTCGGGGTCGATCAGACAGGCCCGCTCCTTGGCGAAGACCTCCGACAGCAACTCCTCGGTGGGCACGTCGGAGAACGCCGGGTCGCCCACCCACCGGTTGCGGTCGGCGTAGGCGATGCGGCTCGCCTCCAGGTAGTGGTGGAGCGCCTGGACGCGGTCCATCCCTCCCAGGTCGACGTTCTCCAGGATGTTCAGCGCCTCGCCGACCGTGGTGCCGCCGGAGGAGGACGGGGCCATGGAGTACACCTCCACGCCCCGGTACTCCACCGTCGTCGGCTTCCGGTGCAGCACGCGGTAGCGGTTCAGGTCGGCGGTGGTCATCAGCCCCGGCCGCACCGTGCGGTCCGCGCCGGGCGCCACGGGCGGGCGCTGGACCGTGCGGACGATCTCGCGGGCCAGCGGCCCCCGGTAGAGCGCGTCGGCGCCCTCGCGGGCCAGCAGCCGGTAGGTGTCGGCGAGGCCGGGGTTGCGGAACACCGAGCCCACCTTCGGCAGCTCGCCGCCCGGCAGGAACAGTTCGGCGGTGGAGGTGAAGTCGCGGAAGCGGTCCTCGTTCAGCGCGGTCTGGGCGCGGAACTCCTCGTTCACGACGAAGCCGCGCTCGGCGATCGAGGTGGCCGGCCGCAACGCCTTCGCCAACGGGACGGTGCCCCAGCGCTCCAGGGCCGCCTCCCAGGTCGCGGGGGTGCCCGGAACGCCCACCGACAGTCCCGAGTTCACCGCCTCGTCGAAGGGGATCGGTCTGCCATCGGCCGGGTCGACGAACGCGTCCGGCCCCATGGCGGCCGGCGCGGTCTCCCGCCCGTCGATGGTGTGCACCCGCCCGGTGCGGGCCTCGTGGTAGACCAGGTAACCGCCACCGCCGATGCCCGCCGAGTAGGGCTCGACGACACCGAGCGCCGCCGCGGTCGCCACGGCGGCGTCGACCGCGTTGCCGCCCGCGCGCAGCACGTCCAGCCCGGCCCGCGAGGCGTACGGGTTGACGCTGGAGACGGCCCCGCCGCGGCCCGTCGCCACGGGGCTCTTGGCGGGCGGTTCGCGGCCGGAGTCGGCCGCGACGGCGGACGGCGACAGCAGCGGCAGGGCCAGTGAGAGGGCCAGGGACAGGGCCGCGGTGACGGCACCGCGGCGCCGGGGACGGCGGAAGCGGGGAGGGCGCGGAACGCGGACGGGGACGACGGGCATGGAGCCTCCGTGGCCTGACGGGGACGCTCGAACTGCCGGACGACGAAACCCTGACAGCCCGTCGCGTCCGGGGCAACAGTGCCGCGCCGACGGGCGAGGACGTCCGGGCATGGCGGGAAACGGCGCCGGGTACCCGGCCGGCCGAACCGGATCGAGCCACGGGACGAGCCACAGGAGGTGTGTCGACGATGCGGATTCCCGGCCGGTCGCGCACCGGTACCGAACCCGTGACGGCCCGCAGCGCCCTGAAACTGAGGCTGCTGCTGTCCGTCCTCTACACCCCCGTCTTCCTCGCCGGGACGGTCTTCTTCGCCCTGTGGGCGGTACGGGCCGGCCCGAACGAGAGCCCCAGCTCGGACTCGCTGAGCACGATCGCCTGGATCTGCGCCGCGCTGACCCTGATCGGGGTGATCGACCTGGTCGTCGTCCTGGCCCGCCGCGGACGCGAGCGGGAGGGACGGCGCGGGCGCTGACGGCCCGGTGCGCCCGCGCCGCCCCGATCGGAAGGCCCCGCCCGGTGGCGGGGCGGAGCCGGGGGCGAGGCCCCGGCGGGTCCCTCAGGGACGCAGGACGATCTTCACCGCCCCGTCGGCCTTCTTCTGGAACATCTCGTACGCCTCCGGCGCCCGCTCCAGCGGCATGTGGTGGGTGGCGAAGTCGTCCACGCCGAGCGGGTCGTCGTCCGTCAGCAGCGGCATGATGTCCGGCACCCAGCGCCGCACGTTGGCCTGCCCCATGCGGAGCTGGATCTGCTTGTCGAACAGGGTCAGCATCGGCAGCGGGTCGGTCATGCCGCCGTAGACGCCGATGATCGAGATCGTGCCGCCGCGCCGCACGGCGTCGATGGCCAGGTGGAGGGCGGCCAGCCGGTCCACGCCGGCCGTGGTCATCAGCTTCTCGGCGACCTTCTTCGGCAGCAGCCCGGCCGACTTCTGCGCCAGCGCCGCCGCCGTGCTGCCGTGCGCCTCCATGCCCACCGCGTCGATCACGGCGTCGGCGCCGCGCCCGCCGGTCCTGTCGCGGACGGCGTCGGCGACCGCGCCGGCACCGTCGTGCTCGGTGAGGTCCAGCACGTCCACGCCGCGCGCCCGGGCCCGCTCCAGCCGCTCGGGCACCAGGTCCACCCCGATCACCTGCCCCACGCCCTGGTGCAGGGCGATCCGGCAGCACATGTCGCCGATGGGCCCCAGCCCCAGCACGACCAGCGTGCCGCCCTTGGGCGCGTCCGCGTACGCCACGGCCTGCCAGGCCGTCGGCAGCACGTCCGACAGGTACAGGAAACGGTCGTCCGGCGGCCCCTCGGGCACCTTGATCGGCCCGTACTGCGCCTGCGGCACCCGCAGGTACTGCGCCTGCCCGCCGGGCACCGCGCCGTAGAGCTTGGTGTAGCCGAAGAGGGAGGCGCCCGTGCCGTGCTCGCGGTTCTGGGTGGTCTCGCACTGCGTCTGGAGGTTTTGGGAGCACATGTAGCAGGTGCCGCAGGCGATCTGGAACGGCATCACCACGCGGTCGCCGGGGGAGAGGTGCTCCACCTCGGAGCCGACCTCCTCCACGATCCCCATCGGCTCGTGGCCGAGGACGTCGCCCTCCGTCATGAACGGCGTCAGCACGTCGTACAGGTGCAGGTCCGAGCCGCACAGCCCGGACGAGGTGATCCGCACCACGGCGTCCGTGGGCTCGCGCACGACCGGGTCGGGCACCTCGTCCACCCGTACGTCGCGCCGACCGTGCCAGACCACTGCCTTCATGGATCTCCACCTCCTGCTCGGGATCGGCCGGGTACCCCCGTACGGGCGACTCAGTCGGCCGCGCGGCGCGCCGGGACGGGGGAGCGGGAGGGCGGCGGCGAGGAGGCGCGTTAGGGACGCGGCAAAAGAGGTACGCGGTGAGTATGTTGCTGATCAGGCCCCCCGGGGTGTACGCGCCGCAGGAGGACACCTGGCTGCTGAGGCAGGCCCTCCAGGACGCCTCGCTGGCCCCCGGTTCCCGCGTCCTCGACCTCTGCACGGGCACCGGCGTGCTGGCCATGGCCGCCCTGCGGATGGGCGCGTCCGAGGCCGTGGCGCTGGACGCCTCGCCCCGGGCCGTGCTCGCCGCGCGCTGCAACGCCCGGCTGCACCGGCTGCCGATGACGGTGCGGCGCGGCGACCTCGCCGACGCCGTGGCCGAGGCGGAGGAGGGCCGCCGCTTCGACGTGGTCCTCGCCAACCCCCCGTACGTGCCCTCCCCGAACCCCGAACCGCCCCGGCGGGGGCGCGCCATGTGCTGGGACGGCGGGCCGGACGGCCGCGCGGTCCTGGACCGGCTGTGCGCGGCGGCGCCCTCGCTGCTGGAGCCCGGGGGCGCCCTGCTCCTGGTCCACTCCGAACTGTGCGGCATCGAGACGACACTCGCCCTGCTGCGCGAGGAGGGGCTGAAGTCCGCGGTGGTGGCCCGCAGCCTCATCCCGTTCGGTCCGGTGCTGCGCGAACGGGCCGCCTGGCTGGAGGCGCGGGGGCTGATACCTCCGGGCCGGCGCACCGAGGAACTGGTGGTGATCCGTGCCGACCGACCCTGAACGGCCACGCGCCCGGCGCGTGGTGATCGACCCCGAGGGGCCGGTGCTCGTCGAGGGCCCGGTGGAGGTGGACCTCCCCGACGGCCGCACCGTCCGCTCCGACCGCTTCGTGGTCGCCGTGTGCGCCTGCCGTCGCAGCCGGCGCTACCCGTGGTGCGACACCAGCCACCGTCGCAAGGAGCGCCGCACCCGGACGGCCGACACGGACGGGGACGGCGACTGACGGGACACGTCTCCGTCCCACGCCCCCCGGGCCAGTACCCGCCGCAGCGCGGAGGCGCGTGCGAGCCGCACCTCCCGCGGCGCCTCCGACAGGCCGGGCTCGGGTATGCGGAACGCGTCGCCCTCGAACCGCGGGACGACGGAGACGTGCAGGTGGTGGAGGACCCGGCCGGGCGCGGTGTTGTTCTGCACCACCGTGCTTCCCGTGGCCCCGTACGCCTCCCGCACGGCGGCCACCACCCGGGCGACGACCTCGAAGACCTCCCGCAGGAGGCCGGGCGGCGTCCCGTCCAGGCCGGTCACGTGGGGCACCGGCAGGACGAGCGTGTGGCCGGGGTTGTTCTCCCGCTGCAGGAGCGCCGGGACGACACGGACGTTCCCGGACCGGTACGCGACCAGGTCCGCGTCGGTCCCGCCCCGGCCGATCGCACAGAACACGCAGTCGCTCACCCCGGCACCCCGCTCTCCCGTTCCCGCCCCGCGGTCGTCGGCGCGAGGGGCATCCCGAAGGCGTCGGCCGGCCCCGGCCCCCGCAACGCGCTCGCGTTCCTCGTCGGCCCGGCGCGGGGAGCCGGTCCGGAACGGGAGAGGGGACCGTGGGAGCGCGCCGTCCCCGCGCGGCGGTGACGGGTCACGGACGCGGTCCGTCGTCGGGGGAGAGCCGGTCCTCGGTGTGCCGGTCGGCCGGTGGGCAGCTCGCGCGCGGCGGCGCGCAACGACTCCTCGTGTGCGACGACCGCTTGGAGCGCGTACCCCGACCCGGCCTCCCTCCACGGAACTTCGCGACGGAGGCCATCCTGACACCGGACGCACCGTTCCGGCGTCCGGTTTTCCGGCGTCCTCCGACGGGCTCCCGACGAGGCGTCAGGCGTCGAGCGGGCGCCGCAGCGAACTCGCGTTCCGGTGCCAGGCGTTCAGCAGGTGGTCCGCCAACCGCCCTTCCAGCAGCTCGGTGGCCCGGATGCCGAACACCACGTCCGCGGCGAGTCCCGGTTCGCGCTCCAACAGGTCGCCGATGACGTCCCGGCGCATCACCTGCTCGTGCACGGCGTCCGCCTCGATGTGCTCGGTGAAGAACAGCACGCACTCCGGCGCGGCGCCCATCCGTTCCAGCGCCCGGGCCATCTTCCGCGCGCTGGGGGCGGTGCTGATCTCGGCCGCCGCGAAGTGGCCCACCAGCGCGCCGCGCAGTGCCCGGTGCAGCCCGCACAGCGACATCAGGTTCACCGTGGCCAGGGCCGGGGCGGGCACGTCGTCGAGGTAGCGCAGGTAGGACGGGTCCAGACCCGCGCCCGCCATCAGGTCGGCGAACAGCCGCGCGTGCACCCGCTCGCCGCGGCCCCCGCCGAACTCGTCGTACTCCACCGCCACCAGCGACGCCTTGGCCTGGCCGTCGAGGCGGGGGATGACCCAGGCGTGCGGGTCGGCCTCCTTGAGGTGGTAGATCGAGCGGTGCGCGATGTACTCGCGCATCTGCCACCACGCGCCCTCGCGCAGCAGGAAGTCCGAGACCCCGCCGCCCTCGGCGGGCTCCACCAGCAGCGGGTCCAGCGCGGCGGTCACGTCGGAGTCGGAGGGGGTGCCGGTGAGGGTGTCGCGGCGCAGCGCGTCCAGGAAGACCCGCTCCAGCTCGGCGCGCAGCCGCAGCAGGGCCGGGTCCCACTCCCACTCGGCCGACACGCCCGCGAAGCCCTGGTAGTGCAGCTCGTAGCAGACGTACAGGGCCAGTTGGAGGTCGTCGCCGTAGGGGTCCGCGTCCGCCGGCGCCCGGCCGAGGGAGGCCGGCAGCCGTCCGGGGGGCGGGGAGGCCAGGGCGTCCAGCACCGTGGCGCTCAGCTCGCCGCGCGGCCGGGGGAGCGCGGCGGCGTCGGCGGCGGACGTGACGGTGGGGGTGTGGGGGGTGGTGGTCATGTGTCCTCGTGCTCCCTCGCGTCGGTCAGGCTCGCCAGCAGTTCCACCACCGCCAGGGGCCCGCCGCGTTCCCAGGCGCGCCGCTGGCGGTCGGCTCCGGTGCCGTCCCGGCGCACCGCGGCCAGCAGGGTCCGCACGGTCTCGGTGTCGCCGGTCTCCTCCAGAGCGGGTCGAACGTGCCGCAACAGGGCGTCGATCAGCTCCGCGGCCGGTTTCCGGACGTGGGTGAGCGGGTCCACGGCGTCGCCCGCCGGCCCGTACCGGGCCGCGGCCCACACCGCGGCCGCGGCGGCGCGGTCGTCCAGCTCCGGCTCCGGCAGCCCCGCCTCCAGGTCGGCCAGGGCCCGACGCACCAGGGCCCGCCCCAAGGCGGCCTGGAGCACGGCGTCGTCGACGGTGGCGGCCGCGTCCGCGACCCGGAACTCGACCGTGGGCAGCCACGGCGAGGGGCGCATCAGCCAGAAGCTCATCCGGTCGTCGATCAGCGTGCCGTAGGACACCAGCCGCTCCACCTCCGCGTCGTAGGAGGCGGCGTCGGCGAAGCGGGGCGGCATCCCGGAGGTGGGGAAGCGCCGCTGCTCCATCATGCGCCAGCTCGCGTAGCCGTGGTCGCGACCGTGGGAGATGGGGGAGTTCGCCGACAGGGCCAGCAGCGTCGGCAGCCAGGGGCGCACCCGGTTGACCACGGCCACCGCGGTCTCCCGGTCGGGCACGCCCACGTGGACGTGGCAGCCGCAGACCTCGTAGTCGTCCACGACGTCGGCGAAGACCTCCGAGATGCGCCGGAACCGCTCTCCCTCGGCCACCGGCGGCCGTCCGTCGCTCACCACGGCCGTACCGCTCGACAGCAGGTGGAGGCCCTCTTCGCGGGCGGCGTCCACCAGACGGGCGCGGTCGGCCGTCAACCGGTCGCGCAGTTCCTCCAACGTGGTGCACACCGCGGTCGCGGACTCCACCTGGGTGGCGAGGAACTCGGCCTTGACGCCGGAGCCGTCGGCCGTGGCGGCGTCCTTGCGCACGCGTCGCAGCACCGCCTGCGCACCGGGCACGGTGCGTGCGGTCGTCGGGTCGGCCAGGAGGAACTCCTCCTCGACCCCCATGGTCAGTCCCCCGGCGGTTCCGTCCCTGGTCACGGCAGTGTGAGTACCCCCGGCCCGCGCGGTGAAACGAACGAGGGGTTTCCCGGAGGTGGTCACGGGTACCGCAGGGGACCCGCACCCGGTGTGACCGGACACGGTGGCGGAGCACACCCCGAACGCGCCGGACGCGCTCCGGACGGCGGTCGATCCATGACGAATGCACGGAAGGAAACTCCACACATGGCGCAGCAGCGGGACGCGAAGAGGAGCGGCATCGGCGGTGACGACGACGTGGTGGCGCTGTTGATGCGGCAGCACGGCGAGATCCGCAACCTCTTCGACGAGGTGGAGGCGGCCCAGGGGGACGCCCGGCGCGACGCCTTCCACCGTCTGGTGAGGATGCTGGCGGTGCACGAGACCGCCGAGGAGGAGGTGGTCCACCCCTACGCCCGGCGGAACATCGACGGCGGCGACGCCGTGGTCGACCAGCGCCTGGCGGAGGAGAGGAAGGCCAAGGAGACCCTCAAGGCCATGGAGGACATGGACCCGGACGACCCGACGTTCACGCCCCGCCTGCAGATCCTGCGCCGCGAGGTGGAGGAGCACGCCCGCGCCGAGGAGCGCTACGAGTTCAACCACATCGCCCACGACACCGAGCCCGCGAGGCTCCGCGCCATGGCCACGGCCGTCAAGGCGGCGGAGGCGATGGCGCCCACCCGCCCGCACCCCGGGGCGGAGACCGCCGCGGAGAACCTGGCCGTGGGGCCGCTGGCCGCCGTGGTCGACCGCACCCGCGACGCCGTGCGCAAGGCCATGGGCAAGAGCTGACCCGCCGGACGACCGGCCGCCGGCCCGAACGCGGCCGGGCCGCCGCCCCCGGGGAGGGGAGCGGCGGCCCGGCGCCGTGCGGAGGGGCGGGACGGTGGAGAGGGCGGGGCGGCGGGAACGGGGTCAGACCCGCTCGCGCAGCGACACGTCCGGGTGCTCGCCCTCGGTGCTCAGCCGGTACTCGCGTCCGAACGTCTCCCGGTGCTCGTCGATCACCCGCTCGCTCGGCGGCTCCTCGCCGCCGTGGATCTGCTCCTGCATCCGCTCGAAGCGCTCGTGCGCCTCGCGCACGTAGCCGGCGCCCAGCGTCGTCAGGTCCAGCTGGGTGGCCAGCAGCTCCCGGATGTACTCCTTGTTGGGCTCGAAGGTCAGGACGTTGGGCAACCGCGGCGCCAGGACCTCCTCCGGCTCGCGGCCGTCGTACCGCCGCATCAGGTCGCAGGCGATGCGCAGGTGCTCCAGCTCCATGTTCAGGTGCAGCTCCCAGACCGCCTTGACCTTCGGGTCGCTCTCCTGCTCCATGAAGGAGTAGTACAGGTAGCACTCGTTGTACTCGTGGTTGACCAGGCGCTCCCACCAGGTCTCGCCCGGGTCCACCAGGGACTCGTAGTGCGTGACGTGCTCCTCCTCGATGAGCCCGATCTCCTGGTACAGCTGCCGGGCGATCGGCTCCATGTACTGGGGGCCGACGTTCATGTAGAAGTTCATGGTCTGCTGCTCGGCCGACATGATCGTCAGCGCGTGGAGCTTGGAGAGCGGGTCCGTGCGGTCCTTGTCGTACGGGTCGCGCACGTTGTCCACCGGGTGCCGGTGGTGGTACTTGGTCGGTCGACCCGGGATGACCTCGGTGAGCTGGTCGACGATCTTCTCGGCCTTGCGGTGCTCGACCATCTCGTACAGGTTCGAGTACCGGTACAGGTGGTCGAAGTCCTCCAGGACGCCGAACTGGTACGCCTGCTTCAGGTACGGGTCGGGCTCCATCCGGGCGACCCAGGCGGTGAGGTCCACCGCCACCTGCTCGTAGGCGATCGTCGTCTCCAACACCGACGAGACGCCCGGCAGCATCCAGTTGACCGTCTTCTGCTGTTGCTGCTCGGTGTAGCGCACCTCGGCGAGCTGCCGCTTGACGTCCATGTCCGGGCACACCCGCGCGAAGTGGTGGCTGAACATGATCGCCTCGACCTCGATGCCGTTCATGGTGATGATGCGGCAACGGGTGTAGGGGTCGGCGTGGTTGGGGTCGATCTGGTCGACGTTCAGCTCCCGCCAGTTGCGGATCTGGCGGTCCAGAGGGATGCCGCGCTGCTCCAAGGGGTTGAAGGTCACCTGGGTCCTCCTGCTCGTCTGCGGTCCGGAGCGCCCGGTGCCGTTCCGGCGGCCACGTCCTGCCCACCGGGCACGTCACTCTCCGCGGTCTCCCCCGTACCGGGCGCGGGCGGCGGAGTACCCCCGCCCCCGTCTCCGAAACGGGAGGATCGGCGCACGGCCGGAACACCGTCGCGTTTCCGCAGGGAAGCGGCGGGTACCGGCGGGGCGATGAGGACCGATCGGATCACCGACGCGTGTACGTCCCCGATCGACACCGGGACTCGGAGGGAGACCGACCATGGCCGACAGGACGCCTGACGAGAACCAGCCCACCGGAGCGAACGGCGACGAGCCCGAGCTGACCGACGAGGGCGGCACCGCCACGGACGACGAGACCCCCGGCCTCCCGCCCGACGACGCCCCCGCCACCGGCCCCAGCCCCGGCGACTCGGTGCTGGACGGCCCCGACGACCCCGGCGGCAACCCGGAGGACGAGGGCATCCCGGACCTGCAGAACGGCACGCCCGAGCAGCAGTGGATGAACGACCCGCAGCAGATGCCCGTTCCCGGCGAGCGTCCGGTGGCCGCCGACCGGTGGGGCACCACCTACGCCGAGCAGGTCGAGGGCGAGTCCCTGGACCGGCGGCTGGCGGAGGAGGAACCCGACGTGGGGGAGACCTCCGCGGGCTACGGCCCCCCGGCGGAGCAGACCGGTCAGCTCAGCGACGACCCCCTCCAGGACCGGGAGGCCAACCAGGACGTGTTCTCCCACGAGTCCCCGGCCGAGGGGCTGGGTCCGGAGGAGTCGGCCGTCCACACCGTCGACGAGGACCGCGACATCGGACAGCTCAGGGGCGCGGACGACGAGGACCAGGCGGGCGCGCCCGAGGGCGTGGGCGAGGTCGGCCCGTCCGGAGAGGGCGAGGGAACCGGCGTGCACCCGGACCGAGGGGGAGTGGGGAAGAAGTGAGCGAAGCGTCCGCGCAGCACGAGTCGTACTGGCTGGCCACCGCGCCCGTCACCCCCGACATCACCCACCCGCCGCTGGAGCCCGACAGCGAGACCGACACGGACGTGGTGGTGGTCGGCGGCGGCATCGCGGGCCTGTGCACCGCCTGGGAACTGGCCCGCGCCGGCCGCGAGGTCACCGTCGTGGAGGCGGACCGGATCGCCGCCGGGGTGACGGGCCACACCACCGCGAAGGTCACCGCCCAACACTCCCTGATCTACGACGACCTGCGGCGCAGGCACGGAGTCGACGGCGCCCGGCTGTACGCGCGCTCCCAGCAGGACGCGGTCGAGCACGTCGCCGCCGTGGCCGACGAACTGGGCGTCGACTGCGACCTGGAGCGCGTCCCGGCCTACACCTGGGCCGAGTCCGAGGAACAGGACGAGAAGGTCCGTGCCGAGGCCGAGGCCGCCGCCGAGGCGGGACTGCCCGCCTCCTACGTCACCGACACCGGGCTGCCCTTCCCGGTGCGGGGCGCGGTCAGGGTCGAGGACCAGGCGCAGTTCCACCCCCGCAGGTACCTGCTGGCGCTCGCCGAGGACCTGGTGCGGCGCGGCGGGCGCATCGCCGAACGCACCCGCGTGGTCGGCCTGGAGGAGGGCGAGCCGTGCCGGGTGACCGCCGAGAACGGCGCCACGGTCACCGCCCGCGCGGTCGTCGTCGCCACCCACTACCCCGTCTTCGACCGGGCGCTGCTCTTCTCCCGGCTGGAGCCGCACCGCGAACTGGTGATCGCCGCCTCGATCCCCGAGGACCAGGACCCGGCCGGGACGTACATCACGCCCGAGGACAACACCCGCTCGGTGCGCACCGCCCCCTACGGAGAGGGCCGGCGGCTGCTCATCGTCACCGGGGAGCGGTTCCTGCCCGGCACGGCCGACGTCGTCGAACGCTTCGAACGGCTGGGCGCCTGGGTGGCCGAACGCTTCCCCGACGCCCGCGTCGTCCACCGCTGGGCCACCCAGGACAACGACTCCACCGACCGGGTGCCGTACATCGGCCCGTTCCACCCCGGCGCGCGGCACACCTACGTCGCCACCGGCTTCGGCGGCTGGGGGATGACCAGCGGCGTCCTCTCGGGGCGCCTGCTCGCCGCGTACCTCACCGACGCCGAACTCCCGCCGTGGGCAAGGCTGTACGACCCGCGGCGGCTGCCGGGTCCGCGCGAGGCGCCCTCGCTCATCGGCCTCCAGGCCACCGTCGCCAAGCACTTCGTCGGCGACCGGCTGCGCTCCACCCACGTGGACTCCGTCGAGGAGATCGCCCCCGGCAGCGGCGCGCTGGTGAGGATCGACGGCCGCCGCTGCGCCGTCCACCGCGACGAGGCGGGGCAGCTCCACGCGGTCTCCTCCCGCTGCACGCACCTGGGCTGCCTGGTCCACTTCAACGAGGCGGAGCGGGCCTGGGAGTGCCCGTGCCACGGCTCGCGCTTCGCCCCCGACGGCTCGGTCCTCCAGGGCCCGGCGACCCGCCCCCTGGAGAAGCGCGACCTTGGGTGACCACCGCTCCCACGGAAGCGGCGGTCACACAGCCGACGGCCGCCCACTGGACGGGGGAGAGCACCTCGCCCAGGACGACCAGCCCCGCGAGCCCGGCGACGACGGGTTCGAGGTTCTGCAGCACGCCCACCACCCGGGGCGGCAGCCTGCGCAGCGCCACCAACTCCAGCGTGTACGGGCCGGCGGCCGAGAGCACCGCCACGGCGAACCCGAGCAGCAGCACGTGCGGACGCGCCAGTCGGGCGCCGCTCTCGGCCACCCCGACCGGCACCCACAGCAGCGCCGCCCAGGCCACCGCCAGGGCGAGCGGCGAGCCGTCCGCCGCGAGCCGCCCGGCCCGCCGGCTCAGCAGCAGGTAGGCCCCCATCGCCACGGCCCCCACCAGGGCGAACGCGACACCGGCCGGGGACGGGGAACCCGCCGCGCCGGCGAACGACGGCCCGGTGAACAGGAACAGGCCCGCACCCGCCAACAGACCCCACAGCAGGTCGCGCGCCCGCCGCGACAGCAGCAGCGCGACGGCGAGCGGCCCGAGCAACTGGAGCGCGACGGCCATGCCGAGCGGCAGGTGACGCAGGGCGAGGTAGATCACGTTCATCCCCGCGATGGCCGTGCCGAAGGCCACCACCACCAGCCGGTCGCGGCGGCCGGCGGGCAGCCGGGGGCGCCACAGCGAGCACAGCAACACGGCGGAGAACCCCAACCGCAGCGCCACCACGCCCATCGGGCCGACCGAGCCGAACAGGTGCTTCCCCAGCGCCTGGCCGAGCTGGAGGGAGAAGACGCTGCCGAGCACCAGCACGGGCGCCGGCACCCGATGGGAGAGGGGTGGGTTCCGCGGTTCCATACGCCCCAGCGTCCGGGCACGGAGCCGCCGGGGTCCATCGCGGATTTCCGCACGACACCGTGCGGGAGAACCGCATGATCGACCTCCGCCTGCTCCACACCCTCCGGGTGCTCGCCGAGCACGGCACCGTCAACGCGGCGGCGCGGACGCTCTGCCTCTCCCCGTCGGCCGTGTCACAGCAGCTCCGGCAACTCGCCCGCGAGACGGGCGCCGACCTGCTGGAGCGGGACGGCCGACGGGTCCGGCTCACACCCGCCGCCCACGTCCTGCTGGAGCACGCCGACGCCCTGTTCGAGCGCTGGGAGCGGGCCCGCGCCGACCTGCGGCCCGCCGGCCTCCCCGACCTGGGCACCGTGCGGATGTGCGGCTTCGCCGGCAGTGTCGGCACCCTCCTGGCCCCCGCCGCGGTCCTGCTGCGCCGAGCCCACCCCCGGTGGGAGGTCCGCGTCGCGGAGGTGGTCACCACCACCGAGTGCCACCGGCTGCTGCTCGCCGACCGCGCCGACATCGGCGTCCTCACCCCGCTCGCGGACAGCCCGCCGGCGGACGATCCGCGGTTCGACCGGCAACCGCTGCTGGACGACCCGCAGGACCTGGTGGTGCCGGCCGGTCACCCGCTGGCGGAGCGGGAGGAAGCCGAACTCGCCGACGCCGCCCGGGAGACCTGGATCGCCCCGCACCGCGACCAGAACGACCTGATCCTGGCCCTGTGCACCGCGGCCGGGTTCGCGCCGCGGATCACCCACCACGCCGACGAGTGGCAGGGCGTCCTGGACCTGATCGCCCACGGCCTGGGCGTCTGCCTGGTGCCCCGGCTGGTCTCCACCGCCGGCCACGGCGGCGTCGTCCGCGTACCCCTGAGGGGCGATCCGGCGCCCTACCGGCGCGTGCTGGCCTGCGTACGCCGGGGAAGCCGCGAACGACCCCCGGTGGCCGAGGCGTTGGAGGCGTTGCGGGCTCAGATCCGGACGCCGTGGGAGCGCAGGTAGGCCAGCGGGTCGATGTCGGAGCCGTAACCGGGGCCGGTGCGGATCTCGAAGTGCAGGTGCGGACCGGTGCTGTTGCCGGTGGAGCCCGAACGGCCTATCCGCTGGCCCGCGTTGACCTGCTGACCGGTGCGCACGGAGATCGCCGAGAGGTGGGCGTACTGGCTGTAGCGGCCGTCGGCGTGCCGGATGACGACCTGGTAGCCGTACGCGCCGCCCCAGCCGGCCGAGACGACCTGGCCGCGGCTGACGGCCTTCACCGACGTGCCGGTGGCCACGGGGAAGTCGACCCCCGTGTGGTAGCCGCTGGACCAACTCCCGCCCGACTGCCGGTACGCGGTACCGGGGCCCACGCCGGAGACGGGGGCGGTGTAGGCCGGTGAGCCCTCCGCCTTCGCGGGCTTGCGGTCGGTCTTCTCCGGTTTGGTCTGGGCCTTGACCTTCTGCTGGGGTTCGGCCTTCGGCTTCTCCTGGGCCTTGGGCTTCTCCTGGGGCTTCGGCTTCTCCCGGTTCTCGGACCGGTCCTGGGGCCGCGTTCCGCGCTCGGCCTCGGGGGCCGGCCTCTCCGCCGTTCCCGTCCGGCTCAACTGGAGCCGCTGTCCGGGGAAGATGAGGTCGGGGTCGTCGCCCACCACCGAGCGGTTGCGCTCGTGAAGCGCCTGCCAACCGCCGCGGACGTCCTGCTCGTCGGCGATCCCCGACAGCGTGTCACCACCGGCCACCACGTACGCCCGACCCGACTCGTCGGGCCGTTCGCGCGGCTTCTCGCCCTCCCGCTCCCTCCCCGTGTCCTTGTCGGTCCGTCTCTCCTGGGACCTCTCCCGGGACTTCTGGGACTTCTCCCGGGACGTGGCCTGCTCGGAGCGGGGAGCTGGGACGGTCGCGGAGCCCTGGTCGTCCCGGGTCAGCCCGGCCCGGGACGAGCACACCGGCCAGGCGGTCGGGCCCTGCCCGTCGAGGACCTTCTCGGCGACGGCGATCTGCTCCTCCTTGGACGCCAGATCGGCGCGGGGAGCGTAGGCGGTGCCGCCGAATTCCTGCCAGGTGCTCTGCTTGAACTGTAATCCGCCGTAGTGGCCATTCCCGGTGTTGATATTCCAGTTGCCGCTGCTCTCGCACGCCGCGACCTTGTCCCAGATCTCCTCCGGAGCGGCATGGGCGGCTGTGGCCCCGATCAGCGGCAGGGCGATTCCCGCCCCGCTCGCGGTGACGGTCAGCGATGCCCGGGAAACCGCGTTGGGCTTGTAGCGGCGATGACGTCCACGTCCGGCCACGGCCGGTCCCTCCCCTTACGCCGTCGTACGTCGGGGTACTTCCGGCGCTCCGTCGGTTGAGCATTCACAGAATTCGGTTGACGAGCGCGCCAAACATAGACGGGGCCGTGACATTCCGGCAAGGGGCGGCCTTTACCGGGTCCGGGCGACCACGGGAAAACACCGGGTCGGGGCGCACGACGGCGTGAGCCGGAGGGGAACGGCGCGGAGAAGGGAGCGAAAAAAGAAAGGGAATTCAGGATTCCGCTGCCGTGGCCCGCACCTCGTCGGCGATTTTCGCGTCCAGGGCGGCCCGGACCAGGCCCGCCGCCAGCCGCGGCAGGTCCTCCTCGGACACCAGGCGGGCCAGGGCGCGCGTGGACGTGGGAAGCCCCAGCCGCCGGGCGCCGTCGCGCGCCCGGCGGTCGAGGTACGGGGCGAACTCCGGCCAGACGCCCTGCGCCTCCCGCAGGAAGATGTCCGCCCCGGTCGGGCCGATCCCCGGGAACCGCTGGAGCCGGTCGGCCACGCCGCTCTCCTCGCGCAGCCCGCGCAGATCCCCCCGGTACCGCTGGAGGAGCAGCTCGGCGCCGTCACCGAGCTGGGTGGCCGTCCGCTCGTCGTAGCGGCGGTAACCGCCCGCACCGAGCGCGTCCACCCGCTGCCGCCACGTGGACTCGGCCATCCGCCGCGCGTCGCCCAGCCCGGCGTCGAACAGCGCGCGGGCCGCCGCCACCGCCGTGTCCGTCCGGATGCGGGCGCTCAGCAGCAGCGAGAGCACCAGCAGCCGGTACAGCGGCACCGGGGTGTTCCGCAGCCGGATGCCCGCGTCCTGCGCGTAGGTGCGGCCGTACCGGTCCAGCAGCGCGCGCACCGTGGCGGCATCCCGCTCCTTCACGTCCGTCCTTCCGGCCGACTCGCCCATCGCGCATCACTCCAACAGGCCGCTCATGGTCTCGGCGGCGTCGACCGCCGCGCTGCCGCAACAGTTGTTGAACAGGACGTGGACCTGTTCCGTCCGCTCCGCCAGTGCCCGTATCCGGGGGATCCACTCGACCAGTTCCTCCTTGGTGTAGCGGTGCCGGTAGGCGTCCTCCTTGCCGCCCGTGCCCCAGTGCGGGCTGCGGCCGTGGAACCGGACCACCGACAGCTCCGGCGTGGTCGCGACGGCGACCGGCGGAACGGACGAGGGCAGGTCCCGGGCGGAGTCCACGGCCACCAGGGCCGCCCCGTGCCGGCGTGCGAGGGCGGCCGTCTGCGCGCTCCGCTCGGGGGCGTACCAGCGCGGGTTGCGGAACTCCACCGCCGTGCGCCAGCCCAGTGAGCCCGCGCGCCCCAGGCACCGGTCCAGGAAGTCCTCGGCGGCGGCCCCGGGGCGCAGCGACGGCGGGAACTGCATCAGCACCGCGCCCAGCCGTCCCGCGGCGCGCAGCGGCTCCAGCGCGTCCGCGAAGCGCCGCCACACCTCTCCCACGGTCGCGGGCGGCAGCGCCCCGGCCCGCACCCAGGCGCCCTTGGCGCCGTTGGGACGCAGATCCGCCGGGAGCGAACCGAGCCGGGTGGCGTGGCCCGTGAGCAGGGAGAACGCCTTGACGTCGAAGACGAATCCGTCGGGTGTGCGCTCCGCCCACAGAGCGCTGTTGCGCGTACTGGGCAGCCCGTAGTACGTGGCGTCGACCTCGACCAGTCCGAACCGCTCGGCGTAGTACCGCAGCCGCCCCTCCGCGCCCCGCGCGCCCGGGGGGTACCAGCCACTGGCGACCAGTGCGGGATCCGTCCACGAGCAGGTGCCCACCAGAATGTTTCCCATGGTCGCGGGGTACCCGCGCGGCGTCGGCACGATCCGTCATCAGGGAGCACTCTGGGAGAGGAGCGCGGTCATGACCGGCGCGGACAAGGACGACAGGGACGCCAAGGACGACAAGGACACCGAGCGCGAGCGGCGCGCCCGCGAGATAGCGGAGGCGGCCGAGCGCACCCGGAACCCGGGGAACGCCGTGCCGCACGAGGGCGGCGGGGACCCGGGCACGGGGAGGGAGCACTGGGAGGAACCCGGAAACGGGGAGGACCGGCCGTCGCCGCTGGGCAAGGGCGACATCCACGCCGTGGCGGGCAGCGACGTCGAACAGCCGGAGATCGCCGAGGGGCCGGTCCCGGGGCTGCAGCCGGGCGAGAAGGTGGAGCGCGGGCCGTGGATCCCCCCGGTGGAGGTGGACCCGCCCAGGGGCACGAACCTGCCACAGGGCGCCTCGGGCCAACCGGACGAGGTCCGGGAGCAGAAGGAGGAGGGCGGTCCGTGACCGCCCTCCGGCGCGTACGGCCCGGCGGGGACGCCCCGGACCGTCGCGCGTGCCGGGGACGCCCGCCCACACCGGCTCTTCCGCCGGTGCCGCGGCCCTCGTGCGGACGGAGTCGGCGGCACGACGAACCGACGGCCGCACGGCGCACGGACGGGGCCGGACCCCGCGGAGAGGAGGTCTCCGCGGAGCCCGGCCCGTGACCCCGCCCGGGCGAGGGCGGTGGTGGAGGAGGAACGGCCGTGACCGCTCGGGTCACTTGTTGACGCAGTGGTTCCCGAAGGTCGGGTTGAGCAGGCCGATGACGTTCACCGAGTTGCCGCAGGCGTTGACGGGCACGTGAACCGGGACCTGGATCACGTTGCCGCTCGCGACGCCGGGGGAGCCGATGGCGACCCCCTGGGCCTGGGCGCCGTCGGTGGCCGACGCGGTGCCGGCGCCTCCCAGGACCAGGACGCTGCCGGCCGCGGCGAGAGCGGCGGCCTTGGCGATGCGGATCATCGCCCATCTCCTTTCAGGTGTGTGATTGGGACACCTGGCCCAACGAGGGTTCATGCGGGGGGATGCGCATGATCACTCGATAGGCTTATTCGGATCACCATTCCGGCCCGCACCGAAGCCGGGCTGATATTGCCGTCGCCGCCTGTTCCGGTGCCCCCTTCGGGATGATCACACTCTCGGCCCAACTCCCCGCGCGTCTCCGTCAGGAGAGGTGTTCTGCTCTGTCATGGTTTGCTCCGATTTGGTTGGCATCGATCGGAGAAGATCCATGCGTGTTTCCCTGGGGCTCACCAGCCGAGGAATGCTGTGCGCGCTGGCGTCCGCAGCCCTGGCGATGGCACTGCCGCCGACCGCCGCCGCACCCGCTCCCGGCGAGGCGGCGCGCATCCCGTTCAGCGAGCGCTACCGCGCCACACTGCACGGCGGCATCGCACGCGCCGCCAACTCCTCGGCCACCTGCCGGACGGCCGTCGTCGTCGGGGCCCCGCCCTGCGCGACGGCCCAGCAGGGCGAGGCCGGAGGGGTCAACGGCCACTACGAGATGACGTACATCGACGTCGACGACGACCCCAACACCTACAACTCCAGCCAGGCGGAGCTGCGCCTGCCCGCCGGCGCGCGGGTCACCCACGCCCGGCTGTACTGGGGCGGCAACCTCCGCGTCGGCGAGCAGAAGCCGCCGGAGGACAACGGACGGGTGCTGATCGCCGAGCCCGGCGGCCGCTACAAGGAGGTCCTCGCCGACACCGTCGTGGGCCACCGCCGCACCCGGCTCATGGACGGCTACACCGCGTCCGCCGACGTCACCGACCTCGTCGCGCGGTCCGGCGGCGGCTACTACACCGTCGGCCAGATCAACGTCGCCAAGGGCCGCACGTCCGCCGGCGCCTGGGGCGGCTGGACGCTGGTGGCCGCCTACAGCCACCCGAACGAGCCGCTGCGCCACCTGGTGATCATGGACGGCTACGAGGCGCTGGCCTCGGACCGGCCCGACCTCGACATCACCGTGGGGAACCTGCCGGTGTCCCCCGGAGCCTCCGGCTCCCTGGGCGTGGTGGCCTACGACGGCGACCGCGGATACGACGACGAGTCCCTGACCGTGCGCGCCGGGAACGCCCCGGCGATGCGGGTGCGCGACGCGGCCAACCCCGCCGACGACCTCATGAACTCCACCATCACCGACCACGGACGCCCGGGCCCCGGCCGGCTGCCGGCCCACCACAACACCCTGGGCTACGACTCCGACGTCTACGGCATCGCGCCCGCCCTGACGCGCGGCGGCGACTCCCTGGCGTTCCGCTTCACCACGCGCGGCGAGGGCTACCAACTGGGCGCCCTCTTCCTCCAGGCCGACGCGCGCCGCTGAGGAACCACGCCCCGACGACGGGGGAGTGAAGCCGAGTCGGTTCCTCAGTACGGAGATTCCAGCGTGCCTGACAACGAGAGAACAGCGGCGCCGCGCACGGTGCTGCACCTGTCCCAACCCGTCGAGGGCGGCGTCCCCCGGGTCGTCGTCGACCTGGTGCGCGCCCAGACCGCGGCGGGACTGCGGACCGTGGTGGCCTGCCCGCCCGGCGGCACCCTGGGCCGGGACGCCGCCGCGGCCGGTGCCGAGGTGGTCCCCTGGCAGGCGTCCCGCGAACCGGGCCCCGGCCTGTACGGGGAGACCGTGCGGATCGCCCGGCTGGTGCGGCGGATCGGCCCCGACCTGGTGCACGCGCACAGCGCCAAGGCGGGGTTGGCCGCCCGGCTCGCCCTGCGCGGCCGGGTCCCCACCGTCCACCAGCCGCACGCCTGGTCCTTCGACGCGGTCGGCGGCGCCACCGCCCGCCTCGCGCTGTACTGGGAGCGGCTGGCGACCCGCTGGGCGGACCGCGTGCTGTGCGTCAGCGAGGACGAGCGGCGGCACGGCCTGGAGGCGGGGGTGCGCGCCCACTGGGCGGTGATCCGCAACGGCGTGGACACCGACCGGTTCCGCCCGGCGGACGCCGACGCCCGCGCCCGCGCGCGTGCCGCCCTGCCCGCGCTCGACGGACTGCCCCCGCACGCCCTGCTGACGGTCTGCGTCGGCCGGCTGTGCCGGCAGAAGGGCCAGGACGTCCTGCTGCGGGCCTGGCCGGACGTCGCAGACCGCGTCCCCGACGCCTGGCTGGTCCTGGTCGGCGACGGGCCGCAGCGGCGGGAGCTGGGCGCGGCGGCCCCCCGGCGGGTGCTGTTCGCCGGGGCCGCCGACGACACGGTGCCCTGGTACGCGGCGGCCGACCTGGTGGTGCTGCCCTCCCGGTGGGAGGGCATGGCCCTGGTCCCGCTGGAGGCGATGGCCTGCGGCCGCCCGGTGGTGACGACCGAGGTGACCGGCGCGGCCGAGAGCCTCCCCCCGGGCCACGCCGCCCGCTGCCTGGTGCCGCCGGAGCACCCCACGGCCCTGGCCCGCGCGCTCACCGGCCTGCTGGCCGACCCCCGGCTCCGGCACGACCTGGGGCGGCGGGCCGCGGACCACGTCCGCTCCGCCTTCGACGTGCGGCGGACGGCGGCCGAGGTCGCGCGGCTGTACGACGAGGTGCTGGCCGAACGCTCCGCCGTCCCGCCCTCCGAGCCTCCCCTCCCCCCTGCCACCGAACCGTCCGCCCCTCCGTACCTCGGGCCGTTCCCCCACACGGTCGACGGACCCTCCGTCGTCCCCCCGCTTCCCGAGCCATCCCCCCACCCGCTCGACGATCCGTCCGCCCTTTCTCCCCACCCCGAATCCACGGAGCGCACCAGGCGATGACCACGGAGAACACCGGGACATCCACATCCAACCCGAGCCAGGTCCTGCCCCCTCCGGAGCCCAAGACCCGCACGGCGACGTCCGTCGTCCCGCCGCGCGGATCGGCGCCCCGGCCACTGCCCCCCGATCCGCGGCCAAGACGGCGCCGGCGCCCCGCCGGCGCCCTGCCGGCGGCCTCCGACTGCCTCGTGGCGGTCGCGGTGGCCGCCGCGGCGATCGCCCCGACCGACGGAGAGGGGGCCTCGCTCGTCCTCGCGGCCGTCTGCGCCCTCGTACCGGCGGTCCTGGTGCCGCTCAACGCGCACGGCGGCCTGTACCGCACCGCCCTGGCCGCCTCCGCGATCGACGAACTGCCCGCCCTCCTCGGCCGCACGGCGGTCGCCTGGTGCGCGGCGGCGGCCGTGCTGGCCGCCGTCCACCCCGACCGGGCCCTGAGCTGGACGGCCCTGGCGGCCGCGGTGGCGGTCCACACGGCGCTGGCCTGCGCGGCCCGCGGCGCCATCCACCTCGGCCGGCGCCGGATCGGGCGCCGCAGGCCGCGCTCCACCCTGGTGGTGGGCGCCGGACCGACCGGACGGCGGGTCACCGCCGCCCTGCACGAGCACCCCGAGTACGGACTGCGCCCGGTCGGCGTGGTCGAGCCCGGCGGCGCGCCGGCCGACGCGCTCCTGGCCGAGGACGTCAGCGTGCCGGTGCTCACCGGGCAGGAGGACATCGTCCGGGCCGCCATCCAGAACGCCGTCCGGGACGCGGTGTTCACCCGCGACCCCTGGGCGGACCCGGAGACCGCGGCGCTCCTCCCGCTCTTCGCGGACCTGGGCTGCACCGTGTGGCTGGTCGGCAGCGGACCGGTCCCGGACGCCGGGCCGCTCTCCGTCGCCCGGCCCGTCCGGGGGAGCGACCACCTGTGGGGCTTCGCCTGTCGGCGCCTGGACCCGCCGCCCCGCAGATCCGGCGGACTGCGCTGCAAGCGCGCCCTGGACGTCGTGGTGGCGGCCGCGGCCCTGGTGGCCGTCTCGCCCGTGCTGCTGGCCTGCGCGCTCGCCGTCCGGTGCGCCGACGGCCCCGGCGTGATCTTCCGCCAGGAGCGCGTCGGACAGGACGGCCGCCCGATCACCGTGCTGAAGTTCCGCACCCTGCGCCCCCGCGACGAGCACGAGTCGGCGACGCGCTGGAACGTCGCCGACGACCGGCGGATGAGCGCGGTGGGCCACCTGCTGCGCCGCACCTCGCTCGACGAGCTCCCCCAGCTGTGGAACGTGCTGCGCGGCGACATGAGCCTGGTCGGCCCCCGGCCCGAACGCCCCTACTTCGTCCAGCGGTTCAGCCAACTCCACCCCGGCTACGCGGCCCGCCACCGGATGCCCGCCGGGATCACCGGACTGGCCCAGGTGCACGGACTGCGCGGCGACACCTCCATCGAGGACCGGGCGCGGTTCGACAACCACTACATCGACACCTGGTCGCTGTGGCAGGACGTCCGCATCCTGCTGCACACCGCCGGCTCCGTCTTCCGGCTCGGAGGAAGCTGAGGTGACCTCGGCCACCACGGCGATCACGGCTCCGGCCCCGCCGGCGGAGGGCCGGACCCGTCAGGGGCCGCGGGACCTGGCGGCGGCCCACTGGCCGGTGCTGCCCGCCCTCGCCACCGTCCTGCTGGTGTGCGTGCCCGTCCCCGACCGCGCCCCCGCCGACGCGGCCGGGGCGGGCGGCGCCACCCTCGCGGACGCCGCGTCGGCCGTCCTGGTCGGGTGCTGCGCCGTCCTGGCGCTGCGCGCCCGGACGCGGCCCCTGGACCGGACGGCCGCCGTCGTCCTGGCGGCCCCCGCCGTCGCGTTCGCGCTGTCGACCGTCGCCTCCCACGACCCGGCGGCCTCGTTCGCCGGCTTCGTCCGCCTGGCGCAGGTTTTCGTCCTGGTGCCGGCCGCGCTGGTGCTCGTGCTGCGGACGCGCCGGCACGTCCGGCTGCTCGCCGCCGCCCTGGTGGTGGTCGCCCTGATCCAGGGCGCGGTCGGGGTCCACCAGTACCTCACCGGCACCGGGGCCTCCTACGAGGGCCGCGACGTCCGGGCCGTGGGCACCTTCGGCCCGCTGGACGTCATGGGGATGTCGACGGCCGTCTCCTGCGGCATCGTCGTCGCCCTGGCCGTGGGCCTCGCCCCGCCCCCGGGCGCGTCCCGCCGGGTGCGGCCCGTCGCGCTGACCGCCGCCGCCGTCCTCCTGGTGCCGCTGGCGCTCTCCTTCAGCCGGGGGGCGTGGATCTCCACCGCGGCGGCCTGCACGGTGGTGCTCTTCCTGGCCGGGACGCGGTCGGCGCTGCGCACGCTGGCGGCCGTGGCGGCCGCGGGGGTGGTCCTCGTCGGCGGCGCGGGGGTCGGCTCGCAGCTCGTCGCCGAGCGGGCGAGCAGCATCACCCGGGTCGCCGACGCGCCCGACCAGTCGGTGATCGACCGCTACGCCATGTGGGCCGCGGCCGTGGAGATGTGGCGCGGGGACCCGGTGACCGGGGTGGGCCCCAAGGGCTTCCCGGAGCACCGCGACGCCCACGCCTCCCTCGCGCTGTCCGCGGCGAGCGACACCGCCGGGGCGGGACACGCCTTCCGGCGGCAGCCGCTGCTGTCCCCGCACAACATGTACCTGCTCCTCCTCGCCGAGCAGGGCCTGGTCGGCGTCACCGCCGTGGTCGGCGGCTGGGCGGCGCTGCTGGTGTTCGGGGTGCGGCGGCTGCGGCGGGCCCGGGCGGCGGAACGGGCCGCCGGCCCCGCCGCCGACCGCGGGGTCGACTGCGGGCTGATCGCGGTCGGCCTGCTGGTCCTGAACTGCGTCGACTTCCTGTACGCCGACATCGGCGGCCCCTCCACCGTCCTGACCGCCGTGATGTTCGGCCTGGTCGCCTGGTGGGCGCTGGCGCCCGCCGCCGCGGCGGGCGAACCGGCGGGGACCCCGTCCGGCACGCGCGCCGGGGGAGCCGCGGAGGAGAAGGGGGACGTCCGATGACCACCGCGCCCACCGCGCCCCCGCCGCCCCCCGGGCCGCACGCCTCCTCGCCGCCCACCGCGCCTCCGGGGCCCCGGAAGTCCTCCGGCTCCGCGCCGGGCGGACGGTTCGTCGCGCGGGCCGCCGCCGCCACCGCCGTCCTGACCGCCGTGGGCTCCTTCCTCGGCCTCCTGCGGGACCAGACCGTCGCCCACCTGTTCGGAGCGGGCAGCGACACCGACGCGTTCCTGGTGTCCTGGACGATCCCGGAGTTCGCCGCGACGATCCTCATCGAGGACGCCATGGCGCTGGTGCTGGTGCCGGCGTTCAGCCTCGCGCTGTCCCGCCGCGCCGCCGGCCGGACCGGCGACCGCCCGACGACCGGGGAAGACGCCGAGGAGACCGGCGGAGAGACCGGCGAGGACCCTGTACGGGCCCTGCTGGCGGCGACGCTCCCCCGGCTGCTGCTGGCCCTGGCGTGCGCGGCGGGGACGGTGGCGCTCCTGGCCCCGCTGGTGGTGCGCGCGCTCGCGCCCGGCCTGGCCGACCCCGGCCTGGCGGTGGTCTGCACCCGGATGACCGCCCTGACGGTGCTGGGCTTCGGGACCGCCGGATACTTCAGCGCGGCCCTGCGCGCCCACCGCAGCTTCGTCCCCCCGGCGACGATCTACGTCGCGTACAACCTCACCATCATCACCACCGTGCTCTTCCTGCACGACCGGTGGGGCGTGCGCGCCGCCGCGTTCGGGGTGGCCGCGGGCAGCCTCGCGATGGTCCTCGCCCAACTCCCGGCGTTCGTGCGGCACCTGCCCGTCCGCTCGCGGCGCGCGAGGGACCGGCGCGGGGCCCGGGCCCCGCGCGCGGCGGCCCTGGTGGCCGGGACGGTCCTCGCGCCGGTGGCCGTCTTCGCCCTCTCCCGTCAGTCCCAGGTGCTCGTCGAGCGCTTCCTGGCCTCCTCGCTGCCGCCCGGCGCCATCTCGCACCTGAACTACGCGCAGAAGGTCGCCCAACTGCCCATGACCTTCTCCCTGCTGCTCTGCACGGTCACCTTCCCGCTGGTCGCGCGGGCCATGGCCGACGGCCAGACGGAGCGGGCCAGGCGGCGGGTGGAGCGCGACCTGGTGCTGGCCGCCCTGGTGGTGCTGCTCGGTGCCGCGTACGTGGTCGCCTACGCCCCCCAGATCATCGAACTCCTCTTCCAGCGCGGGGCCTTCGACGCGGCCGACACCGCGGCCACGGCCTCGGTCATGCGCGTCTACGCCGTCGGACTGCTCGGCCACTGCCTGGCCGGCGCCCTGGTGCGGCCGTTCTTCTCCACCGGCCGGCCCACCTGGTACCCGGCCGGGGCGATGGCCGTCGGTCTGCTGCTGACGATCGCGGCCGGCGCCCTGACCGCCCCGTACTGGGGCGTCCACGGCATCGCCGCGGCCAACGCCGCCGGGATCACCACCACCGCGCTGCTGCTCCTGCGCGGCCTGCGCACCCGGATGCTCCCCATCAAGGTGCGCAGGGTGACGGCCGGCCTGGCCCGCCTGGCGCTGGCCGCGACGGTCGCCGGCGCGGCCGGCTGGGCCGCCGCGCCGCTGATCGACTCCCCGCTCCTCACCGCCCTGGCCGGGGGCCTGGTCGTCCCGGCCGCGTTCACCGCCGCGGCGCTCGCCGTCCGGGCCCCCGAAGTAGCAACGCTGTTCACCGCCGTCACACGAAGGTTCCGTCATGTCCGCTGACCCGGCACACGTTCCCGTCCCCGTCGCCGTTCCCCTGGCGCCGACCGCCTCGCTTCCCCGCCTGAGGCCGGTGCGCCCGTGGGTGCTGATGTACCACTCGGTGGCCGAGCACACCGAGGACCCCTACAACATCACCGTCTCGCCCGGCCGGCTGGACCGCCAGTTGCGCTGGCTGCGCCGGCGGGGCCTGCGCGGCGTGGGGGTGGGCGAGCTGCTGCGCGAGCGCGCGGCCGGCCGGGGCGCCGGCCTGGTGGGCCTGACCTTCGACGACGGCTACGCCGACTTCATCGAGGAGGCCGTCCCGCTGCTGCGCCGCCACGGCTGCACCGCGACCGTGTTCGTCCTGCCCGGCCGGCTCGGCGGCAGCAACGAGTGGGACCCGCTCGGCCCCCGCAAGCCGCTGCTGACCGAGGCCGGGATCCGCGCCGCGGTCGGCGCCGGCATGGAGATCGGCTCCCACGGGCTGCTCCACCGCGACCTGACCCGGACCGACGACGAGACCCTGCGCCAGGAGACCGAGGGCAGCCGCGCGCTGGTGGAGGAGATCACCGGCCGCCCGGCGCGGGGCTTCTGCTACCCGTACGGCACGATCGACCACCGCGCGGTGCGGGCCGTGCGCGAGGCGGGCTACGAGTACGGCTGCGCCATCGACCCCGGCCCGCTGACCGGGACGCACGCCCTGCCCCGCGTCCACGTCGGCGAGGAGGACACCGCGCTGCGGCTGTACGCGAAGCGGCTGCTGCACCCGCTGCGCCGCCGCGCCCTGCCCAGCGGGCCCACCACGCCGACCACCGGCACCCCCCTCACCGGGGCCGGACGGTGACCCCGGCACTCCGGGCGCGCCCCGAGGCGGGCACCGGGACGGGGGCGGGCCGATGAGGGTGCTGCACCTGATCACCGGGCTCGGCGCGGGCGGGGCCGAGCAGCAACTGCGGCTGCTCCTGCGCCACCTGCCGCTCTGCTGCGACGTGGTCACCCTCACCAACCCCGGCGCGGTCGCCGAGGGCATCGAGGCCGACGGCACCGCCGTCACCCACCTGGGGATGAACGGCAACCGGGACCTGTCCGCCCTGCCCCGGCTGGTGGACCTGATCCGCGCCGGACGCTACGACGTCGTCCACACCCACCTGTACCGGGCCTGCGTCTACGGCCGGATCGCCGCCCGGATGGCGGGGGTGCGGACCGTGATCGCCACCGAGCACTCCCTGGGCGAGAAGATGATCGAGGGACGTCCGCTCACCCCGGGGGTCCGCGCCCTGTACCTGGCCACCGAGCGCCTGGGCAACGCGACCGTCGCGGTCTCCGCCACCGTCGCCGCCCGGCTGCGGCGCTGGGGCGTGCCCGGCTCCCGCATCCGCCTGGTGCCCAACGGCATCGACGCCGCGCGGTTCCGCTTCGACCCCATCGCGCGGTCGGCCGTGCGGGCGCGGCTGGGGCTGCCCGCCCACGACCTGGTGGTCGGCTGCGTCGGCCGGCTGGTCCCCGGCAAGCGCTTCGACGTCGCCGTGCGGGCCGTCGCCCACCTGCCCGGAGCCCGCCTGCTGCTGGTCGGCGACGGCCCGGAGCGCGTCCGGCTGCGCGAACTGGCCGCCGGGCTCGGCGTGACCGACCGCGTCCTGTTCCTGGGCGAGTGCGGGGGAGCGGTGGCCGCCGGCGAGGGCGACGGCCCGGACATCCCCGGCCTGCTGAGCGCGATGGACGTCTTCGTCTCGCCGTCGGCCGAGGAGTCCTTCGGACTGGCCGTGCTGGAGGCGCTGGCGGCCGGACTGCCCGTGCTCCACGTGACCTGCCCGGCGATCGACGAGCTGCCGCCCGACCACGCCCCCGGGGCGCACCGCGTCGGGCCCGGCGTCCAGGACCTGGTCACCGCCCTGCGGGAGCCGTCCGCGGTGCCCGCGGGGATGCGCCGCGCGCCGGTGTGCGAGGCCGTGCGCCACTACGACGTCGCCCGCAGCGCCGACCGGCTCACGACCCTCTACGAGGAACTCCACCGACGTGCCGTCGCCCGCGCCTCGGCCCGCGTCCCCGCGCCCGCGCCGTCCACGCCCGGAACACCCGCGCGGACGCCCGCACCGACATCCGCACCCACGAAGAGGTGAACCCCGTCTTGACCACGTCGCGCACGACCCGAACCACCGCACCGTCCGGACGCCCCGGCCCGCTGGACCGGCTGCGCTCATGGCGCCCGTGGCGCGGCTCCGCCCTGCCCGCCTGGGGGCCGCCGGCCCTGGGAGCCCTGCTGGGGCTGACCGGCGGGGCGGCGTACGGCCTGTTCGCCACGCCCGAGTACACCGCGACCAGCTACGTCGTCGTGGTGCCCGGAGCGGGCTCGGACTCGGCGACGGCCCTCGGCTTCGCCCAGGCGTACGGCCGCGTCGCCACCGACAGCGCCGTCCTGACCGAGGCGCGGGCGGCGGCGGGGATGTCGGTGGACGAGCTGAGGGCCAGCGTGCGGTCGGCGACCTCCCCGGACGCCCCCATGGTGGAGATCACCGGAATCGCGTCGAGGCCCGACCGCGCCGCCGCCGTCTCCAACGCCGTCGCCAACGCCCTGGCCAGGAGCGGCAATCTGGCCACCGGCAGCACGGGGGTGCAGCTGTCGCTGTTCGCGCCGGCCTTCGACCCCACCGAACCCACCTCGCCCTCCGTACCGCTCTCCGCCGCCGTGGGCCTGTGCGCCGGCGGACTCGTCGGCTCCCTCGTCCGTCTCGCCGCCCCCCGGGGCCGCCGTGAGCCGGAGGTCCCGCAGAGCCCCGGCGTCCCCGCCCCCGCGAGCCACGACGACCGGGACGCCCAACAACCCGCGGCCCCCGCCCCGTCGCCCGGCCGCGTCGCCACGGTGGCCGCGCCGGTCAAGCCCGCGCCCGTCGCCACGGTGGCCGCCCCGACCAAGCCCGCCCCGACCAAGCCCGCCCCGGCCGCCATGGGCACCCCCTCGACCCCCGCCCCGGGGAAGCCGCAGGGAGAGCGCCGCCGGCGCAACCGGCGGTCCGTCCGATGACCACTCGGGCGACCCCGCGGGCACCCGGACCGGCGCACCGGACGGCGGACCCGCCGACGACCGTTGCCCCGACGCACCGCGCGACGGCGTCCGTCCCCCTGCGCGTGACCCTGTGCCGCGATCCCGCGCGCTTCGCCGGCCTGGCCCCGCGGTGGGACGACCTCCACGGCCGCTGCGGTGCCGCCACCCCCTTCCAGCGGCACGCCTGGCTGTACTCGTGGTGGCTGTCCTACGGCGTTCCGGGGCGGCTGAGGCTGGTGCTGGTGCACCGGGCCGGCGAACTGGTCGGCGCCGCCCCGCTGATGCTGGCGTTCCGTCCGCTGCCCGTCCTGGTGCCGCTCGGCGGGGCCATCACCGACTTCTGCGACGTGCTGCTGGACGACTCCTGCGCCGAGGAGGCGGCCGCCGCGCTCGCCCGGGGCCTGCACCGGGCGGCCCGCACCGCCGTGGTCGACCTGCGGGAGGTGCGTCCCGGAGGCCGCGCCGAGCTGCTGTACGACCACTGGCCCGGCCCCCGGCGCAGGCTGACGGACTCGGTGTGCCTGGAACTCCCCGGCCTCCCGGTGGGCGACCTCGTCGCCCGGATGTCCGCCGCCGGCGCCCGCCGGACGCGGGGCAAGCTCCGCCGGCTCGACCGGGCGGGCATCGAGCACCGCGTGGTGCCCGGACGGGAGGTGCCCGCGGCGGTCGCCACGCTGCTCCGGCTGCACGTCCTGCAGTGGCGGGACCGCGGGATCACCCCCGAACACCTCAGGCCGCGGTTCGCCGAGCACCTGATCCGGGCCCTCACCGCGATGGCGGGCGACGGCGCCGCCCGGCTCACCGAGTACCGGATCGACGGCCGGGTCATGGCCGCCAACGTGCTGCTGCTCTCCCCCGGCCTGGTGGGCGGCTACCTCTACGGCGCCCACCCCGACCTGCGCGCGAGGGCCGACATCGCGGTGATGCTGCTGCGGCACGACTCCTCGTACGCGGCGGAGACCGGCCGCGGCGTGCTGAGCCTGCTGCGCGGCACCGAACCGTACAAGTTCCACTGGCGGCCGGAGACCGTCGTCAACCGGCGGCTGCTGCTGGCCCACCCCGCCCTGGAGCCCGCGCTGCGGCTCCACACGGACCTGCGAAGGGCCCGCTCCCGCCTGGCCGAGGAGCTCCGGGGCCGGGATCCGAGCCCGGACGCCTGGTGGCACCGGACGTACCGCCGGTGCGCGAGCCTGGTCGGGGCGTGGTGAGGGCACACCGCGCCCCGGCACCCGGGCCGCCCGCACCCGGGCTAGGACCTCCGCCCCCAGGAGAAGTCGACGCACAGGCGCCGGTCGCCGAACAGTCCCCCGAACCAGCCGCCCAGGTCCACGCAGAACCCCGGGCGTCCGGGCCGGCGCCCGTCGGGGGTCAGCATCTCCCGGAAGACCGCGGAGGACTTCGGGTTCTGCGAACACCGCCACACGCCGTGCGGGCAGTAGTCGCTGATGGTGTGGTAGAGCGGCTTCTGCCGGTCGATCCACTCCAGCATGCGGCGCACGTACTCGGCGTTGTCGCCCCTGCGGAACAGTCCCCACTCGGGATAGGAAATGGGTTTTCCGCGTTCCCTGGCGAAATCCACCTGGTGCTGCAGGCCGAAGGGCTGCTTCACCTGGTCGTCGAAGTCCTCGCCCGGCGGCTGGTCGTAGGAGTCCATTCCGATGATGTCCACCACGTCGTCGCCCGGATAACACTCGGTCCAGCCGATGGCGTCCCTTCCGCGACTGGGCGCGAAATCGAAACGGAATTTCTGACCGGACACCGACCGCATGGTGGCCACGATGCGCCTCCAGTACTCCTTCCAGCCCTGCGGGTCCGGTGCGCAGCGGTGGGTGTAGGTGACGCCGTTCATCTCCCAGCCCAGCACGATCACCGTGTCGGGCACGCCCAGCGCGACGAGGTGCTCGGCCAGGGTGCGGAAGTGGCGGTCGAAGTGGCCGTCGACCCCCCGGCGGATCAGGTGGCGCACCTCGTGGTCGGGGAGCCCCGCCTCGTTGCGCGCCTGCATCGGCACGTTGAGCACGAGCATCCGGTCGGGCTCGGCCCGCCGCCACTCGGCCCAGGGCCGCAGGAAGTCCCGGTTGCCCTCGATGCGCTCCCAGGTGTCGCCCGGCATGTAGGTGTGCCCCACCCGCACGCGCGCGCCGCCGAGCCACCGGCTCAGCTCCGCCGTCCGCCGCACCCCGTCGGAGCCCGCGCCCAGGAAGGCGCCCAGGGCGATGCGGGGGGACACCTTCGGCAGCGGCTTCGCGCCGTCGTCCTGCCACGTGTGGGTCGCGACGGCACCGCCCGCCACGAGCGCTCCGGCGGTGACGGCTCCGACGCAGGCGGTCGTCAGCCGGCGGCGTCGCCGGGGCGCCGTCGGTCTGCGGTGCCGGCCGGACCCGCCCGGCCTGCGGTGTCGATGGGGCATGCGTGCCTCCTTGCTGCGTCGCCGGAAACGGCCTGCCGTTTTTCTCGGCCCCCGCGCCCGTTCCGTTCCGACACTAATCGGAGGATCTGCAGAATGAGCCGCCCGACTGCTTTCCGATAACCCGTTCGCGATTTTCGTCGCTCACTCGGACGAGCCGGGCGACGAAAACCGTGCGCGCTGTCAACGTTAAGAACCCGACAATCGGCGAGACCGCGGACGAGGTCTCCCGAAACACCGTCAGGAAAACCGAGGAAACCGAACCATGTCGCCACCGTTCGACACCGAAGTACCCGTACTGCTGCTACGGCTCGACCGGAACCCCTTCCACCACGGCACGTTGGGGGCCATCAGGTCCCTGGGCCGCGCCGGTGTCGAGGTCCACGCCGTCGTCGACTCCCCGCACTGCCCCATCGGCCGCTCCCGGTACCTGTACCGGGGACACCACCTGCCGACGGACGGCGCGTACGGCACGCACCGCACGGGCGAGACGGCCGTCGCCGACGGGATGTCGGACGACCGGCTGGAGCGGACGCTCCGTCAGATCTCGGACCGCATCGGACGCACCGCCGTGCTGATCCCCATGGACGACATGGGGGCCATCGCCACGGCCCGCCTCGCCGACCGCCTCTCCGGACGCTTCCTGCTGCCCGCCCAACCGCCCGGACTTCCGGAGCGGGTGGCCGACAAGGCGGAACTCGCCGAACTCTGCGCGCGCTTGGACGTTCCGCACCCGACGACCGTGGTGCCGCGCGGCGCCGCGGAAGCGGCCGCCGCCGCCGAGGAGTTGGGGTTCCCCCTGATCGCCAAGTGGAGCCGCCCCTGGCTGCTGCCCCACGGCAGCGGACTGCGCAGCACCACCGTGGTCGGCGCGGCCGAGGAGGCGCGCGCCCTGTACGCGCGCAGCGGTGAGGCGGGCAGTCCGCTGCTGCTCCAGCGCCTCGTCCCCGGCGGCCGGGGAACCGACTGGTTCTTCCACGGCTGTTTCGGCGAGGGGGCGGCCTGCCTGATCGGCGGCGCCGGACGCAAGGACCACTCCTGGCCGGTGCGCGCCGGGCTGACGGCCGTCGGCCGGTGGCTGCCGAACCCCGATGTCGAGGCGGCGGCCCACCGGTTGGCCGAGCACCTGGACTACCGGGGCATCCTCGACCTGGACTTCCGGTTCGACCCCGCCACCGGCACCTACCAACTGCTGGACTTCAACCCCCGCCCCGGCGCGCAGTTCAGGCTGTTCACCGACCGGGCGGGACTGGACGTCGTCCGGGCCCTGCACCTGGACCTCACCGGACGCACCGTCACCCCGTCCGCGCCCGTGCCGGGCCGTGTCTTCGTCGCGGAGAACTACGCCCTGCTCTCCTCCCTGGTGACACTGCCCACCACGGCCCGGCCGTTCGCCGCCCGGCGCGGCCGGACGTCCTCGGAGTCGGGCGGCCGGCGGGAGACGGAGACCGCCTGGTTCGCCACCGACGACCCGGCCCCCTTCCTCGCCATGACCACCACCTGGTTGGGACAGGGCGGACGGAAGGCCCTGCGGCGGACGCGGCGGCGCGTCCTGGGGCCGCCCCGGCAGCGGCGCTCCGAGCCGGCGCCCGGGGGAGCCGCGCGGCCGGAACGCTCCGGTGCCCACCAACACGCCGGAGACAACGGCACGACACCCTCACGACGATGAGAGAGCGGGAACCAACCATGTACGACCTGGTAGTGGTGGGCGCGGGCCCCTACGGACTGTCGATCGCGGCCCACGCGGCGGCGGCCGGGCTCCACCTGCGCACGTTCGGCCGCCCGATGGCCTCCTGGCGCGACCACATGCCCGAAGGGATGTTCCTCAAGTCCGAACCCTGGTCCTCCAACCTGTCCGACCCCGCCGGCGAGCACACCCTGGCCGCCTACTGCGCCACGCGGGGCCTGAGCGCCGAGCACGGCAAACCGCTGCCGATCGGCGTCTTCACCGACTACGGCCTGTGGTTCGGGGAGCGCACCGTGCCGCGGGTCGAGGAGGACACGGTCACCTCCGTACGCCCCCAGGCGGACGGCTTCCTGGTGGAGACCGAGAAGGGCGAGACGATCACGACCCGGACCGTGGCCCTGGCGATCGGCGTGATGCCCTTCGTCCACCGTCCGGAGGCCCTGCGGGCGCTGCCCCGCGAACTGGCCTCGCACAGCAGCCACCACCGGGACCTGGCCGGGTTCCGGAACCGGGACGTGACGGTGATCGGCGCCGGGCAGGCGGCCCTGGAGACGGCCGCGCTGCTGGCCGAGTGCGGCGCCCACCCCCGGGTGGTGGCCCGCGCCGACCACGTCAACTGGAACACCCCGCCGCAGCCCCTGGAGCGCTCCCCGCTGCGCTCCCTGCTCGACCCGCACTGCGGACTGGGGACCGGCTGGCCGAGCTGGGTGTGGTCCGAGGCCCCCTGGGCGGTCCGCCGGCTGCCCGGCGCCCTGCGGGCCAGGATCGCGGCCACGGCCCTGGGCCCGGCCGGCGCCTGGTGGCTGCGCGAGCGCGTCGAGAGCAAGATCCCCGTGCTGCTCGGGCAGCGGCTGCGGGCGGCCATCCCGGCGGGCGGGGGAGTGCGGTTGACGCTGGACACCGCCGCCGGGACGAGCACCACGCTGGACACCGACCACGTGGTGGCCGCCACCGGCTTCGTCCCGGACATCGGGCGGCTGAGCCTGCTGGACCCGCTGGTGCGCAACCGCCTGCGGCTGGCGGGGACCAGCCGGGCGCCGGAGGTGGACGGCCGCTTCGAGTCCTCCGTGCCGGGGCTGTTCTTCGCCGGGCTGCTCACGGCCCCGTCGTTCGGCCCCTCCATGCGGTTCGTCTACGGGGCCGCCTTCACGGCGGAGCGACTGGTGCGCGGCGTACGGCGGCGCGTGAGCGGCCGACGTCCCACCGCGGTGCCCGGCACCCGGCCCTCCTCCCGTCCCCGGGTCACCGCCTCCCTGGGCTGATCCGCCGACCCGACCCCGACCGCCGTCCCGGCCCACCCGGCCCCCCCTCGATCCCCCGCCGACCCCGACTTCCGACCCCCACCCCGAACCCGGCCCCGTTCCCGGCGGCCCGGCGCTCTCGTGCCGGCCGGTCGCCGCGGGACGGGGCCGGCCCGTGCGGAACAGCCGTTCGTCCTGTCACACGTCTTGACGCCGCCTGCCGTGCCCCCCACGATGCATGGGAGCGCTCCCACTATCGTGTCGGGGCGCCGCCCCGCATGCCGTCGCGTCGTCCCCATCCGTTTCACCCCCCGCCGGAAGGACCGAACTGTGACACCACTTCCGCCCCGCCAGCCCCACGCGTCGGGCCGCCCACGCCGCGGCGGACGCCGCGTCCTGGGCGCGCTGGCCGCCGCCGGACTGCTGGCCGGTGTCCTCACCGCGCCCGCCGTCGCGGCCGAGGCCGCCGACGGGCCCGAACTCATAACCAACGGCGACTTCTCGGCAGGCACCACCGGCTGGTGGTGGACGGAGAACAGCCCCGGCAAGATCGTGGACGGACGCCTGTGCGCCGACGTGCCCGCCGGCACGGAGAACCCGTGGGACGCCATCGTCGGGCAGAACGACATCCCCCTCACCGCGGGCGAGGGCTACGAGCTGAGCTTCACCGCGAGCGCCACCGCGCCCATCACCATCCGCACCAACGTGCAGATGGCCGCCGAGCCCTGGACCACGGAGCACTCCTCGGCCGACCAGGTGGGGACGGAGGCCCGGACCGTCACCCACGTCTTCACCGCCAAGGCCGACCACGAGGCCGCCCAGCTCGCCTTCCAGATCGGCGGCAGCGACGAGGCGTACACCTTCTGCGTGGACGACGTCTCGCTCACCGGCGGCGCCGAGCCGCCCGTGTACGAGCCCGACACCGGGTCGCCCGTCCGGGTCAACCAGGTCGGCTACCTCACCGAGGGACCCAAGAGCGGCACCTTCGTCACCGACAAGACCAGCCCCCTGACCTGGACCCTCAAGGACGCGTCCGGCGCCACGCAGGCGACCGGCACCACCACTCCCAAGGGCGTCGACCCGACCTCCCGGCAGCACGTCCACACCTTCGACTTCGGCGACTTCACCGAGGCCGGCGAGGGCTACACCGTCACCATCGACGGCGAGACCAGCGAGCCCTTCGACATCGGCGACGACCTGTACGGGTCGCTCCGCTCGGACGCGCTCGCGTACTTCTACCACAACCGCAGCGGCATCGAGATCGACGCCGACCTCGTCGGCGAGAAGTACGCGCGCCCGGCCGGCCACGTGGGCGTGGCGCCCAACCAGGGCGACACGAAGGTCCCGTGCCAGCCGGGGGTGTGCGACTACACCCTCGACGTCTCCGGCGGCTGGTACGACGCCGGCGACCACGGCAAGTACGTCGTCAACGGCGGCATCTCCGTCGCCCAGGTGATGTCCACCTACGAGCGCACCCTCACCGCCGAGGACGCCGACGGCGAGAAGCTCGGCGACGGAAAGCTGCGGGTGCCCGAGCGCGGCAACGGCGTCCCGGACGTCCTGGACGAGGCCCGCTGGCAGATGGACTTCATGATGAAGATGATGGTGCCCGCGGGCGAGGAGTTCGCCGGCATGGCGCACCACAAGATCCACGACAAGGCGTGGACCGGCCTGCCGATGCGCCCCGACCAGGACCCGCAGCCGCGCGAACTGCACCCGCCGTCCACCGCCGCCACCCTGAACGTGGCCGCCACCGCCGCCCAGTGCGCCCGCCTGTTCAAGCCCCACGACGCGGCCTTCGCCGACCGGTGCCTGAAGGCCGCCGAGACCGCCTGGGCCGCCGCCAAGAAGTACCCGAACAAGCTCGCCGACCCCAACGACGGCACCGGCGGCGGAGCCTACAGCGACGACAACGTCGGCGACGAGTTCTACTGGGCCGCCGCCGAGCTGTTCATCACCACCGGCAAGGACACCTACCGCCAGGAGGTCCTGAACTCCCCGCTGCACGGCGACGCCGAGGCCGTCTTCCCGCGCGGCGGCCTCTCCTGGGGCTCCACCGCCGGCCTGGGCGCCCTGAGCCTGGCCACCGTGCCCAACAAGCTCACCGAGGCCCAGCTCAAGGCCGTGCGCGAGCTGGTCACCGAGGCCGCCGACGGCTACGCCGCCGACTCCCGCGGCGCCGCCTACGGCGTGCCCTACGCCCCGGAGAACAACCACTACGTGTGGGGCTCCAACAGCCAGGTCCTCAACAACATGGTGGTCCTCGCCACCGCGCACGACCTGACCGGCGAGGGCGTCTACCGCGACGCGGTGCTGCGCGGCCTGGACTACCTGCTGGGCCGCAACCCGCTCAACCAGTCCTACGTCACCGGCTACGGCGAGCGGGACTCCCGCAACCAGCACCACCGGTTCTGGGCCCACCAGCTCGACCCCGACCTGCCCAACCCCGCGCCGGGCTCGGTCGCCGGCGGCCCGAACGTCGACATCCAGGACCCGGTCGCCCAGGAGAAGCTCAAGGGCTGCGCCCCGGCGATGTGCTACATCGACGACATCGAGTCCTGGGCCACCAACGAGATCACCATCAACTGGAACGCCCCGCTGGCCTGGATCGCCTCCTACGTGGACGACCTCGGTCCCGGCGGCGGCGAGGACCCCGGAGAGCCGGGCGAGACCCCGTCCTGCGAGGTCACCTACACCTCGCACCGCTGGAACAACGGTTTCACCAGCAACGTGGCGGTGAAGAACACCGGCACCGTCACGCTCAGCGGCTGGGAGCTGACCTGGTCCTTCGCGGACGACCAGAAGATCACCCAGGCGTGGAACGCCCAGATCACCCAGACGGGGCGGAACGTCGTCGCCAAGCCCGTCCAGTGGAACGGCACCATCCCGACGGGCGGCACGGTGAGCTTCGGCTTCAACGGCACCGCCGGGAGCCAGGCGGCGAACCCCACCGCCATCTCGCTCAACGGCAAGGCGTGCACCGTCAAGTAGTCCGACACACCGCCGGCGCCACCCGCACCACCGGCGCCATCCGACAGGAGGGCCGGGCACCCCGCACGGGGCGCCCGGCCCTCCCGCCGCTTCCCACCCGACCCGGTGATGCACCGCGCATGCCCTCCCACGTGCGGGTACGCGTCCAGCCATGGGAAGCGAGGATCGCGAAACGGGTTCGGCCACACGCCACCACCACCTGCGCAGGGCCATCAGGCGGCGCCGGAACCCGCCGCTGCGCCGCAGCGACATCACCGTCACCGAGGAGGGACTCGTTCGGCGCGCGGTGAAGGCGGCAGCTCTCGGCAACGCCATGGAGTGGTACGACTTCGGCATCTACGCCTACCTCGCCGTCACCCTCGGTGAGGTGTTCTTCCCCGGCGGCGACGACACCGCCCAGCTGTTGTCGTCCTTCGCCGCGTTCGCCGTGGCCTTCCTGGTGCGGCCGCTCGGCGGTCTGTTCTTCGGGCCGCTGGGAGACCGGGTGGGCCGCCGGCAGATCCTGGCGCTGACCATGATCCTGATGGCGTTGGGCACCTTCTGCATCGGCCTCATCCCGAGCTACGACACCATCGGCCTGTGGGCCCCGCTGCTGCTGTTGTTCTTCCGGCTGGTGCAGGGCTTCTCCACCGGCGGCGAGTACGGCGGCGCCGCCACCTTCATCGCCGAGTACGCCCCCGACAAGAAGCGCGGCTTCTACGGCAGCTTCCTGGAGTTCGGCACCCTGGGCGGCTACATCGCCGCCGCGGGCCTGGTCACCGTGCTGGAGCTGGTGCTCAGCGACGCCGACATGACGAGTTGGGGCTGGCGCATCCCCTTCCTCACCGCCGGCCCGCTCGGCGCGGTCGGCATCTACCTGAGGCTGAAGCTGGAGGAGACCCCGGCCTTCCAGAAGGAGATCGAGAAGCACGCCACCGGCCCCGAGCCCGCGGGCGTCGAGCCGGCGACGGAGAGCGTGCCGAAGCGGACGGTGAAGCGGATCTTCGCGGAGCAGTGGCGGATGCTGCTGCTGTGCGTCGGACTGGTCGCCGCGTACAACATCACCAACTACATGCTGCTGACGTACATGCCGACCTACCTCACCGACCAGCTCGGCTACAGCGAGGCCCGCGGGCTGCTGGCCCTGCTGGGCACCATGGTCGTGATGATGGCCGTCATCAACCAGGTCGGCCGGCTCAACGACCGCTACGGCCGCAAGCCGCTGCTGATGACCGGCATGCTCGGCTACCTGCTGTTCTCCCTGCCGGCCGTCCTGCTGGTCCAACAGGGGGGCCTGATCGCGGTGGCCACCGGCATGGGCCTGCTCGGTCTGTCGCTGGTGTGCCTGCTGGGCACCATGTCGGCCTCCCTCCCGGCCATGTTCCCCACGCCCGTGCGCTACGGCTCGCTGGCGATCGCCTACAACGTGTCCACCTCGCTCTTCGGCGGCACCACGCCTCTGGTGATCACCGCGCTGATCGACTGGACGGGCAGCGACCTGATGCCCGCCTACTACACGATGGCCGCCGCGTTCGTCGGAGTCGTCGCGGTCGCGCTGATGAAGGAGACGGCCCGCAGGCCGCTGGAGGGCTCCCCGCCCTCGGTGGCCACCCACGAGGAGGCGCGCAGGCTGGCCGCCGAGCAGCACGACCGCAGGCCCCCGTTCTGACGACGTACCGGTCCCGGCCCCGCCCGGCTCAGTCCGCGGAGGCGGGCCGGGTGCCGACGACGACGGTGGCGTCCCACTCCTCGGAGGCGATCACCCGCGGCACCAGCCCGGCGCGGGTGACCGCCTCCACCGTCAGCGGCGCCTGGCGTCCGCTCGTCTCCACCAGCAGCGAGCCGCCCGGCGCCAGCCACTCCGGCGCCCCGGCGATCACCCGCCGCTGCACCTCCAGACCGTCCGCGCCGCCGTCGAGGGCGACCCGAGGCTCGTGGACGCGGGCCTCCGCGGGCAGCAGCCCGATCTCCCCGGTGGGCACGTAGGGCGCGTTGGCCGGCAGGACGTCGACCCGGCCGCGCAGCGCCGCGGGCAGCGGCCCGTACAGGTCGCCCCGGTACACCCGGCCGCCGAAGGGGGCGACGTTGCGGCGGGCACAGCGCACCGCGGCCGGGTCGACGTCGACGGCGTGCAGTTCGACGGGCACCCCGTGCTCCGTCAGGGCGGCGGCCAGCGCGGCACCCAACGCCCCCGAACCGCAGCACAGGTCGAGGACGGTCACGGGCCGGCCCGCGGCCCGACGGGCGAGGCCGGCGGCCTGCCGGACGAGGAACTCGGTGCGACGCCGGGGTACGAACACCCCGGCGTCCACGGCGATCCGCAGCCCGTGGAACTCCGCCCAGCCCAGGACGTGCTCCAGGGGCAGTCCGGCGACCCGCCGGTCCACCATGGCGGCGAGCTCGTCCGGCGTCCGGGCGGTGGAGAGCAGCAGACGTGCCTCGTCGTCGGCGAAGACGCAGCCGGAGGCCCGGAGCCTGGCGGCGACATCGGACGGGGACGGGCAAGAGGAAGGAGAAGGGGAGGAAGAAGAGGAGGGGGAAAGCGACACAGGAGCCTCTCGGGATACCGGAGGGGCGCTCTCTCCCGGCCGCCTACGCGACGGGAACCGCGACGACACGAGGCGAGAGCACCCGGCCTGACCTGGCGTTGATGGGTCTCACCTCCCGCGGACGTCTGCTGTCGAGGTGCCCACACACTACCCGATCGGGACGGGCGAGAGGACGTGGCGAGGGCGAGGCGACGACGGGGCGAGCACGCCGTGCGGGCCGGGAGCCGGAGGCGGCGGGCCCCGGGTGACCCTTCGCCGCACTCGCCGGACGCGGCCGAGCGAACCCAGGAGGCGGGGACGAGGGCGACCGTCGTGTCCCAGCGGCGAGGAACCCCGTCACCCGCCCGAAGGACATGACGCCCGGTGCGCACACTCGGCCTCGGAATTCTGACCCGTGTCGGCGTCGGCGAGGCCGGCCGGACCGACTCCCCGGCGCTCGACCGGCGGCGCGGCATCGCCGTCCAGCCCGCCGTGGTGCCGTTCGCGATCGTGGAACGGGTGCTGCACGTGCTCGACGGCGCCGTGCCGGTGGTCTCCGCCGTCGAGGGCGTGCGGGCGCGGACCCCGCGCGCCGATGCGGATGCCGCGACGCCCGCGCATCCGGGGTTCCTCGGCCCGGCGATCACCGACGCGGGCATCGGGGAACCGCGGCCCGCGACCGGAGGGGACGCCGACGGCCCGGTGTCCGGAACCGTCTTCACGACCGAACGTGACCCGGCCGGGGAACGGACCGCTTACGTCCACACCCCCCGCACCTGGACCGACGCCCTCGGTACCAGAACGTGTTCGAGAAGTGCCGGGCTTGATGTCCTCGAGGGGCCGGGCTCGTTGACGGGCGGCGGACTTGCCGCGGATCTTGCCGCTACCGTGCCCGAATGTTTCTTTGGGCGAACGCCCCCTGCGGCAGCCGTCAGTCGAGCTGCTCGGCCAGCGCCACGATGATGCCCTCGGGGCCGCGGACGTAACAGAGCCGATAGCCGTCCTCGTACTGCTCCAGTCCGCCGATGAGTTCGGCGCCGTGGGTGTGCAGGCGGGCAAGGACGTCCTCGATGCCTTCGACGGCGAACATGATGCTGCGCAGGCCCAACGTGTTCGCCGGCGCGTTCTCCGGCTCGGAGCCGACCGCCCTCGGCGTATGGAATTTCGTCAGCTCAAGCCGGCCGTGACCGTCCGGGGTCCGCATCATCGCGATGTCGACTCGGACGTCGTCGAGCCCGACGACACGGTCCACCCAACGTCCCTCGACTGGTGCCTCGCCCTCCAACTCCATGCCGAGTTCGGCAAAGAACGCCGTGGCAGCCTCAAGGTCGTCGACAACGATGCCGACGTGATCCATCCGCTGAATCGCCATATTCCCGATCATAGGGGTCGAATGTCGCACCGGCGTCGTTGCAAGATCCAGGGGTGCGACACGGGCAAGAAGGTCGACGACCGTGAGCGGTTCGGCATCACCGACACCCTCGGGTCGCTGCTGGGGCGTATGTGTGGTGGCCGCATCAGTCCGGGAGCGCGACGGCGTCGAGCCCACGCTGCTGTCGGCGCACCCTGCGCACCACCCCGCACATCGCGCGCAGAACACCCGGTCGGAAGGGGGCGCAGTGATCCCGCGCCGATGGGTGGCGGAGAGGTCCTGGCGTGGCCGGCCGCTCGCCACCGGCGAAGACTCTCCCGCTCTCCGGCTCCTCACCCGAGCCCCGCCCCGCGCGTCGTCACCGGTCCGACTCGAGCAGGTTCGAGACCTCGAACGCGGATTGAGAAGTCGTCTCACCCGGCTCCGCGATCCTGGGGCGTGACGATTGTGGAGCGGTTGGTCCCGGACGGGTGCTGTCCGCACAGGCCGATCCTGACGCGGTGTCTGCGCCGCTCCACGGCTCCGGACTCGTGCCCTCGCTACGGTTTGGTCCACACGTTGCCCCCGACCAAGGAGATCAGTGGGTGTCCGATCTGGACTTCTACGCCCACGTCGCCACGTCCTGCGACGTCCTCGGGATCGGAATCGGATCCGGGCCCGACGCATGGGAGGCCACAGTGGGGCCGGACTACCTCGACGATCCCGGTCAGGGGCTGCTGCGCCGGGACTACGGGCTGGTCGAACTCTCCTTCTCGGACGCCGACGGGCCCATGACCTGCTTCGGGATCAGTGTGCAGGTCCACCGGTTGGTCCACGGCCACTGTGTGCCGCCGTCCCTGGTACGCGAGTACGGAGAGTTCACGCCCCGCGTCCGGTTTGAGGAAGTGCGGTCCGTGATCCTTTCTCTGGGGTGCACGGTCGAGCCCGACGACCTCTCGGGGGACGTCCACCGCTATCGCGTGCCCGAGTCCGGCGCCCGCGTCTTCGTCATCGACGACCCCGACCCTTACGGGGACGACGGCCACGGTGTCGACGACCCAGAGGCCCATCAAGCGGGCGACATATGGGCGTTGAGCGTGTCCCCGGCCTGGTGGGGGCGGTACCGGGGACAGATCCTTCCCTCAGCCAAAGCCCGATCGCGGCGAGAGTGACGGTGCCCTGGACGACACGGGCTCTCTTGCCGTACCTGATGGCCACGGCCCGGAAGCCCTCGAGCGCGTTGACGGTCCGCTCCGCCTCGTTTCTGAGGGCATATCAGGATCGGTCGAAACCGGTGGGCGGGTCGCCGAACAGCCCCTCGGCCTCGTGCCCGAGGAGGACTGCGGCGACGGGGCTTGGCGGCGTGGAGCCGACGGTCCGACAAATGCGGCACACGGGGAAAGGGAGCGGGAACGACTCCGCGAAGAGGTCGGCCCGCGGGGGCCGGGCGCTCGGCTTTGTTCGGAGGAGCGTGTGCTGCGTGATCAGGATCGGTGTCGTCGGTGAGATGCGCTCCGAGCGGTGTCGTCGGCGCTTCCGAGGAGTTCCCGAAGCGGTTGCGCGGCGCGTTCCGGGAGGTCCCCGGGACCGGGGTCGTCGCCGCGGGGGAGGAGTGGTCCGGTGAAGTACGTCGTGGCCAGGTGGGAGGAGAGCCACCGCGGGTTCTGGACGGACCCCCGCGAATACCTGCGGCGGCTCGCCGAGTTCCGGGATCGACTCCCCGAGGGCGCGAGGAGGTTCGCGACGGATCCCGCGCACTACGACTTCCCCGGCGAGCGTTGTGTGAAGGACCTCCGGCTGTCGGAGATCGGGATGTCGGCGATGGACGTGGGGGCTTTGCGGCTCGTCTTCTCCCCGAACCCCTGGAAGCACGTCTCGGGACTCGTCGTCGAGTACACGGGCGTGCGTCGCGTCGACATCGTCGAGGACGAACATCCGTGGGACGAGGACGAGGGGTACGGCACCGTGCTCCTCGACGAGATCCTGCCGGTCGAGGGCGGCTGTTCCCACGAGTTCGCGCTGAGCGGTTCGTCGGTCAGGATCGAGTGCGCCGACCTCGACGCGAGGTGGCTCGAGCCCTCGGCGGAGCGTTGACGCCCGAGGGGAGCCGGTTCGCCCCCGCGAGCGCGTACGGGCGGGACGGTTCCACGGCGCCATGTGGGCGCGGCTGCCGTTCGGGGAGGGACTACGGGCCGAGGTGGGCAGGCCCGTACGGGTCCGGCGACCGCGCTCCGGCCCCTGCCGTCGCGGTGGCCGTGACGAGACGGCCGTGACCCGGCGCCGGTGGCCGTGACGAGACGGCCGGGGCGCGAGGTCAGTCGCGGGTGACGCGGGCCACCAGGTCGTGCCAGCCCGCCTCCAGGCGGTCCAGCGACATGCCGCGCCGCTCGGTGAGGTGGTGGAGGAGCGCGACGTCGAGGTAGCTCACGAGGGCCTCGGCGAGCAGTTCGGTGTCGCCGTCGACGCCGGCCTCCCGCAGCAGCGCGGTGACGTGGGCGATGCGGGCGTGGCGGGGGGCGAAGTCGAGGCGGCGGCACGCCTCCGGCTCGGCGGTCAGCAGCAGTTCCCGGTGGGCGGCCAGGTGCCTGAGCGTGGCCACGCCGAACGCCTCCAGGCGTCGCACGGGAGGCGCCCCGGGGCCCAGGGGCGGCGGGCCGGAGAGGAAGGACTCCTGGTAGAGGCGTTCGGAACGGTCCAGGAGGGCCATGATCAGGCCGGTGCGGTCGCCGAAGCGGCGGAAGACGGTGCCCTTGCCGACCGACGCGGCGGCGGCGACGGCCTCCATGGTCAGGCACTCGGCTCCGCGCTCGGCCACCAACCGGGCGGCGGCCTCCAGCAGGCGCGTCCGGTTGCGGGCCGCGTCCGCGCGCATGGGTGGCGTCTGACCGGCCATGGGCAGTGCCGGTCGGCCGGTCCGTTCGTCGTCGAGCGGCGCGGAGGGGGTCACAAGCTCACAGGGTACCGGCCGGGAAGAAAATGGACCACGGTCCGGTTATCGTGTTAGAAAGCCATACGGACCACGGTCCGCTTAGCTCTCGCCGGTCATCACGTTTGGAGATCACCCCCATGGCCGTTCGCATCCTGGGTCTCGTCGGCAGCCTCCGTGCCGGCTCGCACAACCGCCAGCTCGCCGAGGCCGCCGCCAAGCACGCCCCCGAGGGCGTCGAGCTCGCCGTCTACGAAGGGCTGGCCGAGGTCCCCTTCTACAACGAGGACCTCGACGTCGAGGGCTCGGTGCCCGAGGCCGCCGCCCGGCTGCGCGAGGCCGCCGGCGCCGCCGACGCGCTCCTGCTCTTCTCGCCCGAGTACAACGGGACCATGCCGGCCGTCCTGAAGAACGCGATCGACTGGCTGTCCCGCCCCTACGGCGCCGGTGCCGTGTCGGGCAAGCCGGTGGTCGTCGTCGGCACCGCCTTCGGCCAGTACGGCGGCGTGTGGGCGCAGGACGAGGCCCGCAAGGCCGTGGGCATCGCGGGCGGCACCGTCCTGGAGGACGTCAAGCTGTCCATCCCCAACTCGATCGGCCGCTTCTCCGAGACCCACCCGGCCGACGACGCCGAGGTCGTCGAGCAGGTCACCGAGGTCCTGAGGAAGCTCGCGGCGGCCGTGGAGCCGTCCGCGGCCTGACGCCCTCTCCCGTCGGGCTTCCCCGTCGGGGAGCGCGGAACACCGCACGGGGCCCTCTCCGAAACCGGAGAGGGCCCCGTGCCGTTCCGTCGTCCTGTGCCGTCCCGCTGTCGGACGCCGGTCAGACGACCTCGTAGTTGCGCATCATCTCGTGCTCCTCGTGCTCCAGGATGTGGCAGTGCCAGACGTAGACGCCGCGCTTGTCGAAGCACACCTTGATCCGGGTGACCCGGCCCGGCGGCGCCATCACGGTGTCCTTCGGGCACAGCTCGCCGGCGTCCGGCGGCTGGGCCGGGCCGACGCGGATGTCGGACAGCGCGCCGGTCTCCGGGTCCCGGGTGGCGGTGAAGGGAGCCCGGCCGAGGACCTGGAAGTGCGCCAGGTGGAGGTGGACCGGGTGGGTCTCGTAGGTGGTGTTGAACACCTCCCACACCTCGACGGTGCGCACCCGCGGGTTCTCGGTGATCGGATCGTCCCACCCCAGCGCGCCGTGCTCGACGGTGCCCAGGCGCGGCTTCGGCCTCCCGAACTCGTCCCTGCCGTCGAGCAGCAGCAGCCGGCGGGTCCGGGCCGGGGTCCCCGCGACCCGGTACGGCGCCCCGCGGAGCGCCTCGGGCAGCCGCGGCTCGGGGACCCTCCTGTCGTACGGCCGGTCGACGCGGAACTGCAGGACCTTGTCGGCGGGCGGAGCGACGGGCGCCCCCTTCGGGAAGGGCGTCGGGGCGTCGTTGGTCAGCTCGAGGACCGCCCCCCGGTGGTCCCGGAAGTCGACGACCAGGTCCACCCGTTCGCCGGGGGAGATCACCAGCGGCCCGTCGAGCCGGTGCGGCCGGTGGAGGAAGCCGTTGTCGGCGCCGATCTGGGTGACGGGGAACGGCCACCGCCCGTCCACCGACAGCCGGTAGAAGCGCGAGTTCGACCCGTTGAGGAGCCGCAGCCGGTACTGGCGGGGCTCCACCTCCAGGTACGGCCACGCCTTGCCGTTGACGGTGATCACCTGTCCGAAGAACTCGTGCCGGATCGACGGCCCGCCCGGCCACTCCGACGAGGTGTCGGGGATGTCGGGGTAGGCCAGCCGCCCGTCCGGGTGGAACGTCCGGTCCTGGATCATCAGCTCCAGCTCGTAGGGCCCGCCGGGCAGCCGGTGCTGCTCGATCAGCGCGAGTTCCCGGTCGTCGCGCAGGAGGTAGAACCCGGCCAGGCCGGCGTAGACGTTGAGCCGGGTGAGGCCCATCGTGTGGTCGTGGTACCAGAGGGCGGCGGCCTCCTGGTCGTTGTCGTAGCGGAACCGCGTCCCGGTGAAGCGCGGTCCGGTGGCGCCGCCGAGCGTGTACCACGCCTCCGGGTGGCCGTCGTCGTCCGGGCCGGTGTGTCCGCCGTGCAGGTGGACCACGGTGGGCACGCCGTGGTCGGCGATGGTGTGGTGGGTGTGGGAGTAGGCCCAGTGGATCGTGGTGTCCACCGGAAGCAGGTGCTCGAACGGCAGGGCGTTGGCCCAGTGGATCCGCACGGGCCTGTGCTTGCGGGCCACGATGGTGGGGCCGGGCCAGGTCACGGACGTGCCGCCGAGGCCCCCGGCCTGCCCGAAGCCCCACACCGGCGTCCTCGGTCCCGGCCCGCCGCCGAGGACGTCCTGCCAGGTCGGGCTCATGACGAGGGTCCGGTTCCCGCCGTTCGGCAGGTTGATGCGCGAGGGCCGCGGCAGTTCGTTCACGAACCGGGGGATGGCGTCGGGGTCGGCGATCGGGGTGAGGTGCAGCGGGTGGTCGACGGGGGGGAGTCCGCCGCCCGGTGTGGCCCGGGCGGGAGACGCGCCGGGGTGGGGGAGGAGCAGGGCGCCCCCCGTCAGTGACGTCGCCTGGAGGAACCGTCTTCTGTCCACAGCCTGTCTTCCCCTCGTGGTCGTGGATCGCTGGGCACTCCGTGATGATCCACGCAAGGGGGACAAGGATGTGCTGATTGGTCGGGCGAAAGGCGCTGAAAGAGCGACAAAGAGTGATAATTATTCCCAGTGCGCCAGGCTCCGAAACGCCCCCGGCCGGCGCCCCTCGGTCGACGGACGAGACGCGGGACGGACGAGGCGCGGAACGGACGAGACGGGGCCGGAGGCCGTACCTCCGCGCCCCGCGCCCGTGGCCGCGCGTCTCACGGCATCTGCTCGACGACCTCCAGGTTGACGAAGCGCGGCTCCTTGCTGCACAGGCTCCGGAACCGCTCGGCGACGCGCTGCGTCTCGGGCAGGTCGTTGTTCTTCATCGCCTGCTCGTAGGAGGGGAACTCCACGATGTCCACGTAGTGGGTGGGGTTCTCGCGGTCCTTGCCGTGCACCTCACGGGCGACGGTCCGCTTCCCCTCCGTCATCCGCGTCCACTCGTCCCACAGACGCATCATCTCCTCGTCGTGCGTGGTCTCGTACTCGATGATCTGTACGAACGTCATGGGGTGCTCCTCCCGCTGTGCCGTGGCGTACTGCCGGGCCATGGAGCCGGCGAAGTCGTGCACCACGACCGGTTCGTCGCCGACGATCCGGGCGTCGTGCCCCGGCGGGCACACGAACACGCCGCCGGGTCCGACCTCGGACTCCCGGTCGTCGTCCCTGCGGATGCGCGTCCGCCCCCGCACCGCGTAGCCGTCGTGGTGGACCCGGCGGCTGTCCGTCCCGGCGATCGGCCTCACCGACTCGGAGCGGCGCCGGCCGGGTTCGAACGTGGCCACGGCGAAGTCCAGCCCCGAGAGGTGGAGGGCGTCGAGGTGGCCACGGGGGAAGTCGCGCCGCTCGTCCGGCTTGCCGATGGTCGCGACTTCCCACATGGCCGAACCTCCGTTTCGCGCCATATGTCCATGATGCGCTCTCGGGGCGGTGAGCGGACAGGGCATCCCCACTCGCCGGGTTCCGTCCCCGCCGCGGCGACCGCCTGACGGACCGTCCCCCTCGGGGCGCGGAGCCGCCGCCGGGCGGGAGGGGCGGGAGGGACGGGAGGGGCGCACCCCCGCCGGCACGTCGACGGCGCACGCCCGCGCGGCGGCCCGCGACCGGCGGGCCCGGCGTCACAGCGCGTCCAGCGCCATGAGCAGCTTGAGGTCGGCGGTCAGCAGCCGGCCCGCCCGCCGGTGCTCCGGGCGGTCGGGGACGGTCACCTTCACCCCGGGCCGATCGCCCCGCACCACGGTCACCTCCGACCCCCGGTAGCGGTCGGCCTCCTCCTCGACGACCTCCTCCAGCGCCTCGGCGGCCCGCTCGGCGGTCCTCTCGTCCTCCAGCGGCGCGCAGATCACCCCGGAGGTCCCGCCGGGCGCCCCGGCGACCTGTCCGATCGCGACGAGCGAGACGGTCTCCCCGTCGCCCCGGTGGGTGATGTCCGCCCGGTAGACCTTCCCCAGACAGTCGCTCAGCCACCGGTACTCGGGGTCCTCCGCGAGGGAGCCCTCGCGGTCGGCGTCGACCCGGTCCAGGTCCTCCGCCCGCCTTCCGTACGCGATCTCCCGGTCCGACACCTCCAGGAACAGATCCGGCCCCGGCCGCTCCTCGTCCGGCGCCACCAGCACGGTGCGGCCGTCCCGCTCGCGCTGCCGGTACCCGTCGGCCTTCAACTCCGAGACGGTCCTCTCCGCGTCGAAGGAGCCCAGGAGCAGCCCGGTCCGGTACCCCAGGAGCAGGGACAGGTCCACGTCCGCCGGATCGAACCCGTGGTCCCCGGGCGCCTGGTACGGCGGGTTGAGCACCGGGCTTCCCAGCGGATCGGTGAAGCCGAACCACTTCGGATCGTCCTCGTACAGCTTCCGGAACTCGGCGCTGTTCGTGAAGGCGATGGTCCCGGCCGTCTCGCTCCCGGGGGCCGCGTGCGCCAGGGCGGTCAGCAGCCCCGACGGGTCCTTCTCCGCCGCCTCCGGGGAGTCGGGGGAGGAACAGCCCGACACCAGCAGCGCCGCGCACACGGCGCCCACCGCCGCGGTCGATGTCCGGGGACGTCGGACGGAGCGCACCCCGCGCGGGGAGGAGGGCGGACGGGCGGTGGCGTCGGAACGTTCGATCTTCGGCATGGCGGGACGCTACTGCACGCCGACGCCCCGTGGACCCGCGACGGCGCGACGGCCGCCAGACTGGTCGCTGCGCCACCGACCCGTCGCACCGACCGGAGGGACCCACCGTGACCGGTCGGAAGGAACGCATGCTCGCCGGGGAGCTCTACATCGCCGACGATCCCGAGCCGGCCGCCGACCTCCAGCGCGCGGCCGAGCTGAGCGAGCGGTTCAACACCTTCCCGGCCGCCGATCCCCCGGGGGCGGCGGGCGGTGCTCGCCGAACTGCTGGGCGAGCTGGGGGAGGGCGCGGAGGTCCGGCCGCCGCTGTACGTCGACTACGGCCACCGGATCACCATCGGGCCCGGCACGTTCGTCAACTTCGGCGCGGTCATGCTCGACGTCGCCCGGATCGCCATCGGCGCCGACGTCCAGATCGGCCCGAACGTCCAACTCCTCACCCCGACCCACCCGGTCGACCCCGAGAAGCGCCGCGCCAAGTGGGAGGCGGCGGAGCCGATCACCATCGGCGACAACGTGTGGCTCGGGGGCGGCGTCGTCGTCCGTTCCGGTGTGACGATCGGCGAGAACACCGTCGTCGGCGCCGGGGCCGTCGTCACCCGGGACCTGCCCGCGAACGTCGTCGCGGTGGGCAACCCCGCCCGTGTCGTCCGCGAGATCCGGCCCGACCGAGAGGGCGAGTGAGGAGCCGTCCGCGGAGGAGCGACCCTCCTCCGCGGACGGCCGGCCCTCAGACCGTCTCCCGCCGCTCCACCGCGAGGGGCGCGGGCACGGGGTCGGGGGAGGGCACGGGGTCGGGGGAGGGCCGGGAGGCGGTGCGGGGACGGAGGTCGGGCAGCAGGGTGGCGAGGCCCAGGACGGCCAGCGCGGCTCCCAGCCACAGCGGCGATCGCAGCCCGAAGGCGTCGACGAGGAGGCCGCCGACGGAGGACCCGATGATGATCCCGAGGGTGATGAAGGAGCCGTGGACGGTGTTGACCAGCGGTCGGGCGTTGCCGGTGCGCTGGACACGGGTGGCCATGGCGGGGTTCATGGTGACGCCCACCAGTCCGATGCCCAGCATCAGGACCACGGCGGGCAGGGGCGCGTGGGCCAGCAGGGCGAGGCCCGTGAGGAAGAGGGCGTTGAGGGCCAGACCGGCGACCTGGACGCCCACGGTGTGACGGTCGGCGAGGCGTCCGACGACGGTGTTGCCGACCACGGTGGCCGCGCCGTAGGCGACGAGCAGCAGGGGGACGGTGCCGGTGTCGAAGCCGGTGACCTCGGTGAGGATCGGGTTGAAGTAGCTGAAGGCGGAGAAGGTCGCGCCGATGATCAGGGTGCTGGTGGAGAGCACCAGCCACAGCCGGGGGTTGGCGAAGACCCGCACCTCCTGCCGGAGGCTCCCGCCGTCGCCCTCCGCGCGCTCCGGACGCGGCACGCCGACCACGGTGGCGAGCGCGGCGACGGCGGCCAGGGCGGTGACGGCCCAGAAGGCCGCGCGCCAGCCCAGCCGGTCGCCGATCAGCGTGGCGGCCGGCAGCCCGAGCAGGGTGCCGAGCGTCAGACCGTTCATGACGACCGCCACGGCCCGGCCGCGGGCGTCCTCGCGGGTGAGTCGGGCGCACAGGGAGACGGCGAGGCCGAAGAAGGCCTGGGAGGCGGTTCCGGTGACGACGCGCGCCACCACCATCACGCCGTAGGTCGACGCGGTGGCGGCCAGGACGTTGCCCGCGGCGAAGAGGGCGAACAGCAGCAGCAGCGCGGCTCTGGGGGGCATCCTCAGCGTGGCCACGGTCAGGAGCGGACCTCCGACGGCCATGGCCACCGCGAACACGGTGATCAGATAGCCGATTTGCGGGATGGTCGCGTCCAGGCCCGCCGCCAGTTGCGGCATCAGCCCGGCGACCAGGAACTCGCTGGTCACCATGGTGAATACGCCCAGGGCCAGGAGGTACACCGCACGGGGCATGAATCGTTCCTCCGTTTTGGACTGATCGGTTCAGAATTTGGGTACGGTCGAGACGGGGGTGCGGTCGAGCGGGCTCCGGCGGGGACGGGGTTCGTGCTCAGGCGGCGAGTGCGTCCAAGGTCGTCGCCGCGATGGCCTCCAGGGTGGCGCGGTCGGCACCGCCCTGGGCCGACACCCGCATGCCGCCGATCACGGCGTTGAGGAACCGGGCGAGCGCGTCCGCGTCCCGCTCGGAGGCGATGTCCCCGCCGCGCTGACCGGCGGAGATCACGGCCCGGAACGCCGCCAGCCGCCGGGCCAGGTCGCGCTCCAGCAGTCGGGTGACGTCGGGATCGCGACCGGACAGCTCCACCGTGGTGTTGACGGTCAGGCATCCGATGGCGCGCCCGTCGCTCCGGTTCTCGATCTCGCCGTCGACGATCAGGTCGAGCAGGGTGCGGAGCCGTTCGAGGGGAGGGCTGCTCTCGTCCTCCAGCACCGCCACCTGGGTGCCGGTCATGGTGTCGACGTAGTGCTCGAGCGACCGCAGGAACAGGTCGCGCTTGCTGGTGAAGGTGTTGTAGATGCTGCTGCGGCCCAGTCCGGTGGCCTCGCACAGGTCCTGGGTGGAGGTGCTCTCGTAGCCCTTCTCCCAGAAGGTGCGCATCGCCGCGTCCAGTGCCCGCGCCTCGTCGAACTCCCTCGGTCGCGCCATGGCGGGAGCGTAGCAGTTTTGGAACAGGCGATCCAATACCGTCGGGGCGACTGCCCGCGGGCGGATGCCTACGGCACGGGTCGGCCGCCCGGAAGCGGCGCGGGGGGTTGCGCTCCGCGGCGGCCCGCGGCCCAGTCGCGGAGTTCGGTCGTCGCCACCGCCTCGATCTCCTCCAGCAGGCGCTGCCGCGCGGCCTCGTCCCGCTCGTCCTCGGGGACGAGCCGGTAGCGCCGGATCGCCAGGTGCAGTCTCGACCATGCCTCCGCGGCCAGGACGTGGCGTTCCGCGTGGTTGAAGACCTGGCGGAAGCCGCCGATGAAGACCGTCGCCCCGGCCGTGACGGCCGTGACGGCGGCGGGTGCCTGAAGACCCGCGGCCACCACGGTGGCGGCCCCGGTGAGCAGGGCGCTCAACTCGACCGTCCAGTGCCAACGGCGGGAGCGATCCCGCGTCCGCGCGTACCAGGCCAGATCCGCGAGGGCGTGTTCCAGCAGGGGGTCGCCGTCCGCCTGCGATTCCGCGGGCGCTGTCCGTCTCCGTATCGACACGTGACCATGCTGCCCGAACCCGGTCGGCGCCGGGCGGGGAATTCGTGGACGGGGCGGGAGTCGCCCGCGGCCGGACGCGGGCGCCGGAGAAGGGTCGGGGGAAGGTCGGAGAAGGGGCGGAGAGAGGCGGAGGCGGGAGCGCGGCGGGAAGTCGCCCCCGCAGCCGGTCTTGTCATGTTCGCGGGATGCTCGTAGAGTCCGCCGCGCAGTGATGGGAGCGCTCCCAGAGCCTCCCTTCCCCCCGCTCCTGCGAAAGGACATCATGAGGCTCACCGCACGTCTCCTCCGCCGAGTGCGCTCGGCCGTGCCGGCCCTGGCGCTGGTCGTGGGCTCCCTGACGGCCGTGGCCGGTACGGCGTCGCCCGCCCACGCGGACGAGCTGATCTGCAGTCAGTACGGGACCACCACCGTCCAGGGCCGGTACGTGGTGCAGAACAACCGCTGGGGCACCAGTGCCACCCAGTGCATCAACGTGACGAGCACCGGCTTCCGGATCACCCAGGCCGACGGGTCCGTCCCCACCAACGGGGCGCCCAAGTCGTACCCGTCGATCTACAACGGCTGCCACTACACCAACTGCTCCCCGGGCACCAACCTGCCGCTGCGGATCGACTCGATCGGCAGCGCGCCCAGCAGCATCTCGTACACCTACGTCGACAACGCCGTCTACAACGCCTCCTACGACATCTGGCTGGACCCGACGCCCAAGCGGGACGGGGTGAACCAGACCGAGATCATGATCTGGCTGAACCGCGTGGGCCCGATCCAGCCCATCGGCTCGCGGGTCGGCACGGCCACCGTCGGCGGCCGCACCTGGGAGGTGTGGACCGGCAGCAACGGCTCCAACAACGTCATCTCCTTCGTCGCCCCGTCGGCCCTCCGCAGCCTGAGCTTCGACGTGATGGACTTCGTCGACGAGACGGTCGCGCGCGGCATGGCCCAGCGCTCGTGGTACCTGACCAGCGTCCAGGCCGGGTTCGAGCCCTGGCAGGGCGGCGCCGGCCTCGCCGTCGACTCCTTCTCCTCGTCCGTCAACACCGGGAGCGGGAACGACGGGGGCGGGAACGAGCCGCCCACGGGCGGGCAGCCCGGCGCCTGTGAGGTGACGTACACCGCCAACTCCTGGTCGAACGGCTTCACCGCCGAGACCACCGTCACCAACACCGGCTCCACCGCGATCGACGGCTGGGAGCTGAGCTTCCCCCTGCCCGGCGGACAGTCGATCACCAACGCCTGGAACGCGACGGTCTCCACCGCCGGCGGCACGGTGACGGCCCGTCCCACGGACCACAACCGCACCATCGCGCCCGGCGCGAGCCGGTCCTTCGGCTTCCAGGGCACCCACTCGGGAGGCGCCTTCGCCGAGCCGACCCGGTTCACGCTCAACGGAACCGCCTGCACGGTGAAGTGATCCTCCGTACGGCGGGCCGGCCCGCCGTACGGACGGAGAGGGGTCCGGGCCCGACGCCGACGGCGGGGCGGCCCGGACCCCTCCGCGCCCCGGGAGCCCGGAGGGCGGGACGGCGGGGCGCGGCCCCCGCTCCGCGTCCCGACCGCGTCGACCGTTACCCCAGCCGGGCGGCCACCTCGGCGCGCAGTTGGGGCAGCATGTCCTGGAACACCCCCGGGCACAGGGTGCTGTTGAAGTCCTTGTGGCCGTGGATCCGACTCGCCGGAATGCCGTACCGCGCGCACACGTACGCGCACAGGACCACCAGGACGTCCCACTGCGCCCGCGGCGGCACCGCGCCCGCGTGGTAGGAGCCCTCGTTGGCGATGCCGACGGTCTGGTAGTTCTGCCCGGAGGTGTGGGCGCCGAGCACGAAGGAGCCTCCGCCGTACAGGGTCCGCAGGCTGTCGTGCCGCCCCTCGGTGATCCAGCCGCCCCGGCTGACGAGGAAGTGGTACCCGGTGTCGATCCACCTGTTGCCGTCCATGTGGAGGTTCTGGACCCAGCGGGCGTGGGCGTGCGCCTGGGCGCGGGAGAAGTCGGAGGTGTTCGTGCTCACCGTGTGGTGGACGACGATCCCGCTCGGTCTGTACCCCAGGACGGTGATGTCGCCCTGGGGCGGTCGGGCGTTCCACTGTCGGGTGTCGTCGATGTCCGGTTCGACGACGCTCGGGGTCCTGGCCCTGGCGGTGCCCGGCAGGGCGCCGGCGGTGATCAGGCCGGCCGTGCCGGCGAGCAGGAGGCGGCGACGGAGCGATTTCTCGCCGTTCACGATCACTCCTCGAAGAGTGCGCTGGTGTGGGGGGTGAGGGGGGAGCCGACGATCGCGGGCTCCTCCTGTGATCTTGCGCCGTGGGGGGTTCGAAGAGCGTCCGTGAGGAATCCACGGCGTGTTGTCGGCGAGGGCCGTGCGGGTGGGGCGGAAGCCGGTGATCCGGGCGCGCGTCCGGGTGCCGGCCGGGCCGTGGCGCCTCGCTCCGCGCGGACCGTGCTCGACGGTCGGGGCGCCCGGAGGGCCGTGTTGTCGCGCGACCGGACGCCGCCGTCGGTGGCGGGGCGGTTCGCCCGGCCGGCGCTGTCGGAGGTGTCGGGCCGGAGCCCTCGTGGACGGGTGCGCCGGGCCCCCGAACGGCGGTCGACGGGGGCCGGTCGGGCGGAGTCCGGCGCCCTACGCCGTGGCGATCCGCGCGTAGCGCCCGGCGATCCGCAGGTCGGCCTCCAGCGCCGCGGCCGCCTCCAGCAGCGGCGGCAGCAGCTCCGCGCGGGACCGCTCGGCCGGGGCGCGTCCGCTGTGGGTGGAGACGTTGACGGCGGCGATCACCCGTCCGGTGCCGTCGCGCACCGGCGCGGCGATCGACCGCAGCCCCTCCTCCAACTCGTCGTCCACCTGGGCGTACCCCTGCCGGTCCACCTCCGCCAGGATCTCGGCCAGCCGCTCCCGCGAGGTGACGGTGTGTCGGGTCAGGGGCGCGAGCTCCAGGCGGGCGAGACGCTCGGACCGCTCCGGCTCGGGCAGCCCGGCCAGCAGGACCCGGCCCATGGAGGTCGCGTGGGCCGGGAAGCGGGTGCCGACGGTGATGTTGACGCTCATGATGCGCACGGTCGGGACGCGCGCGACGTACTGGATCTCGTCGCCGCTCAGCACGCACATCGACGCCGACTCGTGGACGCGTCCCACCAGCGCCTCCAGGTGCGGCCCGGCCATCTGGGACAGCGTCAGGCCGGACAGCGGGGTGAAGCCGAGTTCCAGGACGCGGGGCGTGAGACGGAAGAGGCGTCCGGTGCCCACCACGTACCCCAGGTGCTCCAGGGTGATCAGCGAACGCCGGGCGGTGGCGCGGGGGAGACCGGTGGCCTCGGCGACGGCGGTGAGGGGCAGCCCGTCGTACCCGCGGCCGAGGGCGGTCAGCACCGACAGGCCGCGGGCCAGTGACTGGACGAACTCCGGCCCGATCTCCCGCTTGGACTCCCGCAGCCGGGAGGCGGGGGTCTCCCCGACGGGAGGAGCCGCGGGCGGCGGGGCCTGGAGGGCGTCCTCCATGGCGGCCACGGTCTTCCGCAGCCGGGGGAGCACCGCGTCGGCCAGCGAGGCGGCGCTGTGCCGGCTGGTGTGGCTGACCACGCTCACCCCGCACACCTGCCGCCCGGACGGGCCCCGGACGGGGACGGCGACGGCGACCAGACCGGGCTCGATCATCTGGTCGTCCAGTGCCCAGCCGTGTTCCCGGGCGGCGGCCGTGCGCTCGGCGAACGTCGCGTGGGCGGTGCCGTACCCCGGCGGCACCACCGGGAAGCCGGTGTCGAGCGGGTCCGCCTCGCGGCGCAGCCGCCACCTCTCCCAGTCCTCCTCCGTCCAGTCGGCGGCGAACAGCGCGCCTCCCGCGACGCGCTCGGCGGGCAGCAGGTCGCCGATGCGGAAGGTGAGCGACATCGCCCGGCGCCGAGTGGCCTGGTGCACGAAGCGCACGCCGTCCAGGTCGGGGACGGCGATGGAGACGGACTCGTCGAGTTCGTCGGCCAACGCGTCGGCGAGCGGGCCGAGTTCGTCGGGCAGCCGCGAGGACGCCAGATAGGCGTTGCCCAGCTCCATCAGGCGCGGGGCGAGGACCGCGTCCCGGCCCTCCAGGCGCAGGTGGCCGATGTGCTCCAGGGTGCTGAGCACCCGGTCCACGGTGGCGCGCGCCAGCCGGGTGGTCCGCGCCAGCTCGCTGACGGGCTGCCTGCCGCCGGCCGCGGCCAGCGCGCGCAGCACCGTCAGGCCGCGGATCAGCGGGCCGAGGGCCTCGGGGGGCGCGGATTCGGTGCGGGGAGCGGCCGAAGGAGAGGTCATGCGGGACTCCAGCGGGGTGGGCGTGCGTCGAAACCGTACCTGCTCAAGGCGTTGACAGCCTCGCCAACCGGGGGCAAACTCAGCCGCGGAGTGATTTTGAACTAAAGTTCACTCAGCGAACAACGGTGACGGCCGGGCCGTCCCCCGGAGAGGAAACAGGCGAGGATGGACAAGGTGGTCCCGTCGGCCGCGGAGGCGGTGGCCGACATCCGCGACGGCGCGTCGCTGGCGGTGGGCGGCTTCGGGCTCTGCGGCGTGCCGAACGCGCTGATCCAGGCGGTGTACGACGCCGGCGTCGGCGAGCTGTCCGTGGTGTCCAACAACTGCGGCGCGATGGAGTCGGGGCTGGCGATCCTGCTGGCCGCGCACCGCATCCGCCGGGTGACCGGCTCCTACATCGGCGCGAACAAGGAGTTCGCCCGCCAGTACCTGGCCGGGGAGATCGAGGTGGAGATGATCCCCCAGGGCACCCTGGCGGAGCGGCTCCGGGCCGGCGGGGCCGGCATCCCGGCCTTCTACACCCCGGCCGGGGTGGGCACCCAGGTCGCCGACGGCGGCCTGCCCTGGCGGTACGACGGCGCCGGCGGGGTGGCCGTGGCCTCCCCGCCCAAGGAGGTCCGCGAGTTCGACGGCGTGGAGTACGTGCTGGAGCACGGTATCCGCACCGACTTCGCCCTGGTCCGCGCGGCGAGGGGCGACCGGCACGGCAACCTCGTCTTCGCCAGATCGGCCCGGAACTTCAACCCCCTGGCGGCCATGGCGGGCCGGATCACCATCGCCGAGGTGGAGGAACTGGTCGAGCCGGGCGAGCTGGACCCGGACGCGGTGCACCTGCCGGGCGTCTTCGTCCAGCGCGTGGTCGTCCTCGCTCCCGAGCAGGCCGCCGACAAGAAGATCGAGAAGAGGACGGTGCGCGCCTGATGGCCTGGTCCAAGGAGGAGATGGCCGCCCGCGCGGCCCGCGAGCTGGAGAACGGCTCCTACGTCAACCTCGGCATCGGCCTGCCCACGCTGATCCCCAACCATCTGCCCGACGGGGTCGAGGTGGTGCTGGAGTCGGAGAACGGCATCCTCGGCGTGGGCCCCTACCCGAGCGAGGACGAGGTCGACCCCGATCTGATCAACGCGGGCAAGGAGACGGTCACCGTCCTGCCCGGCGCGAGCTTCTTCGACTCCGCGCTGTCGTTCGCGATGATCCGCGGCGGGCACATCGACGTGGCGGTGCTGGGGGCGATGCAGGTCTCCGCCCGCGGCGACCTGGCCAACTGGGCCGTCCCCGGCAAGATGATCACCGGGATCGGCGGGGCGATGGATCTGGTGCACGGCGCGCGGCGGGTGCTGGTGGTGATGACGCACACCGCCAAGGACGGCGGTCCGAAGCTGGTGGAGGAGTGCACCCTGCCGTTGACCGGGCGGGAGTGCGTGGATCGGATCGTCACCGATCTGGGGGTGTTCGACGTCACCGAGGGCGGATTGGTGCTGGTGGAGACCGCGCCCGGGGTCGGCGTCGAGGAGATCCGGAAGAAGACCGCCGCCGAGGTCCACGTCCTGGAGGGGACCCTGTCATGAGCCTGCGCGACGTGTACGTCGTGGACGCCGTCCGCACCCCCGTCGGCAAGTACGGCGGCGCCCTCTCCCGCGTCCGCCCCGACGACCTGGCCGCCCACACCATCCGGGCGCTCCTCGACCGCACCCCCGAGCTGGACCCGGCCCGGATCGGCGACGTCTACTACGGCAACGCCAACGGCGCCGGCGAGGAGAACCGCAACGTGGGCCGCATGGCCGCGCTGCTGGCCGGCCTCCCGGTCACCGTGCCCGGCGTGACCGTCAACCGGCTGTGCGCCTCCGGCCTGGAGGCCGTCGTCCAGGCCGCCCGCGCCATCGCGCTCGGCGACGCCTCCGTCGTCGTCGCCGGCGGCGTGGAGTCGATGTCCCGCGCCCCGTACGTGCTGCCCAAGAGCGACCGGCCGTTCCCCGCGGGCCACACCGAGCTGTACTCCACCACCCTGGGCTGGCGCATGGTCAACCCCCGGATGGCACCGGAGTGGACGGTGCCGCTCGGCGAGGGCGCCGAGCTGATCGCCGACAAGCACGAGATCACCCGCGAGCGGCAGGACGAGTTCGCCCTCGCCTCCCACCGCAAGGCCGCCCGCGCGTGGCAGGACGGCCTCTACGACGCCGAGGTCGTGCCCGTCGACGGCGTGGACCTGGCACGGGACGAGGCCATCCGCGACAACACCTCCCTGGAGGCCCTGGCCAAGCTCAAGCCGTCCTTCCGCAAGGACGGCGGCACGGTCACCGCGGGCAACGCCTCACCGCTCAACGACGGCGCCGCCGCCCTGCTCCTCACCGACGAGGACGGCCTGAAGGCCACCGGCCGCGAACCCCTGGCCCGCATCGGCGCGAGCGCGGTCACCGCCATCGAGCCCCGGTACTTCGGCCTCGGCCCGGTGGAGGCCGTCCGCCGGGCGCTGACGAAGGCGGGCAAGGGCTTCGACGACCTGTCGGTCCTGGAGCTGAACGAGGCCTTCGCCGCCCAGGTGCTGGGCTGCCTGGCCGAGTGGCCCGAGCTGGACCCGGCCGTCGTCAACCCGCGCGGCGGGGCCATCGCCATCGGCCACCCGCTGGGCGCCTCCGGCGCCCGTCTGGCCGGGGCCGTGGCCCACCAGCTCGCCGCCGCGGGCTCCGGCACCGGCGTCGCCACCCTGTGCATCGGCGTCGGGCAGGGCCTGGCGCTGGTGCTGGAACGGTGACCCGCCCCCGCCGCCCCCTCCGGCCGGCCCGGTCCGCACCCGAGCCGCGCGCCGGCCACCGCACCGCATCCCCGAGGACCCAGCCATGACCCCAGACGCCGCGACCCCGCGTCCCCTCACCCAGGACGACATCAGCCGCGAGATCGCCGAGCAGCGCGAGGCGTACGCCGAGCGGCTCGCGGACGGCGCCCCCGCCGAGGACCACCCCCGCCGCGACTACGCCCCCTACCGCAGCAGCGTGCTGCGCCACCCCACCCGGCCGCTGGTCTCCGTCGACGACCCCGAGGCCGCCGAACTGAGCGGACCGGTCTTCGGGCACACCGACGTCACCGCCCTCGACCACGACCTCACCCGGCAGCACCAGGGCGAGCCCCTCGGCGAGCGCATCCGCGTCACCGGCCGCGTCCTGGACCGCGCCGGCCGCCCCGTCCGCGGCCAGCTCGTGGAGGTCTGGCAGGCCAACGCCTCCGGCCGCTACGCCCACCAGCGCGACGACCACCCGGCCCCGCTCGACCCCAACTTCACCGGCGTCGGCCGGTGCCTGACCAACGACCGGGGCGAGTACGAGTTCGTCACCATCAAGCCCGGCGCCTACCCCTGGCGCAACCACACCAACGCCTGGCGCCCGGCGCACATCCACTTCTCGCTGTTCGGCACGGCGTTCACCCAGCGGCTCGTCACGCAGATGTACTTTCCCGGTGATCCGCTCTTCCCCTACGACCCGATCCTGCAGTCGGTGACCGACGACTCCGCGCGCCAAAGACTCGTCGCCACGTACGACCACGACCTGTCCACCCCCGAATGGTCGCTCGGCTACCGCTGGGACATCGTCCTGGACGGACCGGCCGCCACCTGGATCGAAGAGGGCCGCTGACCATGTCCCTGCCTCCCACCCCCTCGCAGACCGTCGGCCCGTTCTACGGCTACGCCCTGCCCTTCCCGGACGGGGAGAACGTCGCGCCGGCCGGTCGGCCCGACACCCTCACCGTCCACGGGTACGTGTACGACGGCGCGGGCGATCCCGTCCCCGACGCCCTGCTGGAGTTCTGGCAGCCCGCCCCCGACGGCTCCCGCTCCGGAGCCCCCGGCTCGCTCCGCCGCGACCCCGTCACCGGCGGCTTCCTGGGCCGCAACGGCGTGGACTTCACCGGCTTCGGCCGGGTCCCCACCGACGCCGACGGCCACTACGCGCTGCGCACCCTGCCGCCGGGCGGCGTGCCCTACCTGTCGGTGATCGTCTTCGCCCGCGGCCTGATGCGCCACCTCCACACCCGCGTCTACCTGCCCGACGCGCCCGGCACCGACACCGACCCGCTGCTCGCCGCCCTGGAACCCGACCGCCGGGCCACGCTGCTGGCCACCCCCGAGCGGGATCGCGTGCTCCGCTTCGACATCCGGCTGCAGGGCGACGGGACGCACGAGGAGACGGTCTTCCTTGCCTTCGAGTGACCAGTGGGCCGTCCCCCCGGCCGACGCCTTCGCCGACACCGGCCTGCTCTCCCCGGGCCGGGCGGGATCGGCCGTGGAGGAGGCCACGGGCGACACGGCGTACCTGCGCGGGATGCTCGACGCCGAGGCGGCGCTGACCCGGGCCCAGGCCGCGGTGGGGCTGGCCCCCGCCGCGGCGGCCGAGGCGGTCACCGCCGCCGCGGCGGAGTACGGCCGGCGCGGCGGTACCGCCGCCCGCGACCTGGCCCTGCGCGCCCGCTCCGGCGGCAACCCCGTCATCCCGCTCGTCGCCGAGCTGACCGCCGCCGTCGCCGAGCGCGCCCCGGACGCCGCCCCCTACGTCCACCGCGGCGCCACCAGCCAGGACATCGTGGACACCGCCGCGATGCTGGTCGCCTCCCGGGCGCTGGCACCGGTCCTCGCCGACCTGGACGCCACGGCCGTCGCCCTGGCCGACCTCGCGGCCCGGCACCGCGACACGCCGATGCCCGGCCGCACCCTCGCCCAGCACGCGGTGCCCACCACCTTCGGCCTGAAGGCGGCGGGCTGGCGCTCGCTCGTGCTGGACGCCCGCGACCGCCTCGCCGCCGTCCGCGCCGCGCTCCCCGCCCAACTCGGCGGCGCGGCGGGCACCCTGGCCGCCTTCGGCGCCTACGCGGAGGCCGACGGCAGCCGGATGTCCGACGGACTCGCGGCCCGTCTGACGGCCGCGTACGCCGCCGAGACCGGACTGGCCGAACCCGTCCTGCCCTGGCACACCCTGCGCACCCCGATCGCCGACCTCGCCGGGGCCCTCGCCTTCGCCGCCGGGGCGCTCGGCAAGCTCGCCGCCGACGTCCTGGTGCTGTCCCGCACCGACACCGCGGAGGTCGCCGAGGGCCGTGGCGGCGGCTCCTCCGCCATGCCGCACAAGGCCAACCCCGTGCGGGCCACGCTGATCGCCGCGGCGGCCCGCCAGGTGCCGGCGCTCGCCTCCGTCCTGTACGCGTCGCTCGCCGCCGAGGACGAACGGCCCGCCGGCGCCTGGCACGCCGAGTGGCAGCCGCTGCGCGAGTGCCTGCGCCTGACCGGGGGAGCCGCCCGCGACGCGGCCGAACTCGTCGCGGGCCTGCGGGTGAACCCGCGCCGCATGGCGGAGAACCTGGCCGCCGGCGGCGGCCTCGTCGTCACCGAGCGCCTCGCGGCCGTCCTGGCCGCCGAGATCGGCCGGAGTCGGGCCCGGCAGGCCCTCGACCGCGTCTCGCGCCGCGCCGTGGAGGAGGGCATCGGCCTCGAACGGGCCCTCGCGGAGGAGCCCGCCGTCACCGACGCGCTGCCCGCCGAGCGCCTGCGCGACCTCGCGGACCCGGCCGCGTACACCGGCTTCGCCGGCGCCCTGGTGGACCGCGCCCTCGCCCGCCCCGGCGGCGACCGCGGCGGTGAACACGGCGGCGAACACGGCGGCGAGCAGAACGAGAACCGGAACGAGGAGGGGACCCCATGACCACCCCAGCGGACGGGCGGCGCACACCGCACCACCGGATCGACGGCGCCACGAGCGCGCCCGTGCTGATCCTCGGCCCCTCCCTGGGCACCTCCCTGCGCCTGTGGGACCCCCAGGTCCCCGCCCTGGCACGGAACCACCGGGTGATCCGCTGGGACCTGCCCGGACACGGCGACTCGCCCGCCGACCTGATCGGCGCGGGCGCGGACATCGCCGACCTGGCACGGCTGGTGCTGAACCTCGCCGACGACCTCGGCGTCGAGCGGTTCGCCTACGCGGGCGTCTCCATCGGCGGAGCCGTCGGCACCTGGCTCGCCGTCCACCACCCCGACCGCGTCGCCTCCCTCGCCGTCGTCTGCTCCTCCGCCCGCTTCGGCGAGCCGGAGGCGTGGCGGGAGAGGGCCGCGCGAGTGCGCGCCGAGGGCACCGCGCCGGTGGCGGACGCCACCCCGGCCCGCTGGTTCACCCCCGCCTTCCGGGACGCCCCCGCCGCCAAGGCCCTGGTGGACGACCTGCGCGCCGCCGACCCCGAGGCGTACGCCGCCTGCTGCGACGCGCTGGCCGCCTACGACCTCCGCGCCGACCTGCCGCGCGTCACCGCGCCCACCCTGGTGGTCGCCGGCCGCGAGGACCCGGCCACCCCGCCGGCCCACGCCCGCGAACTCGCCGACAACATCCCCGGCGCGAGCCTCACCGAGGTCGCCGGCGCCTCCCACCTGGCGAACGTCGAGCGGCCCGGCCCCGTCCTGGCGGCCCTGCTCGGCCACCTCACGCCCTTGTACGCCTCCGCCGGCGACTCCGACGACGCGACCCGGCGCACCGCCGGAACGGCCGTGCGCCGCGCCGTCCTCGGCGACGCCCACGTCGACCGTGCCGCCGCCCGGGCCAACGCCTTCACCGAGGTGTTCCAGGACTTCATCACCCGCTACGCGTGGGGCGAGATCTGGACCCGTCCGGGTCTGAGCCGCGCCACCCGCAGCTGTGTCACGCTCACCGCGCTGACCGCCCGCGGCCACCACGAGGAACTGGCCCTGCACGTGCGCGCCGCGCTGCGCAACGGCCTGTCCCCGCAGGAGATCCGGGAAGTGCTGCTCCAGACGGCCGTCTACTGCGGAGTGCCCGCCGCGAACACCGCGTTCGCCATCGCCGACCGCGTCCTGCGAGAGGCGGGAGAAGAGGAAGAGGAGAGCCGCTGATGCGCACCACCGTCGGCATCATCGGCGGCGGCCCGGCCGGGCTGCTGCTGGCCCGTCTGCTGCACAACGCCGGGATCGACTGCGTGGTCCTGGAGAGCCGCGACCGCGCCTACGTCGAACGGCGGCAGCGCGCCGGGATCCTCGAACAGGGCACCGTCGACGTGCTGCGGGAGTGCGGCGCCGCCGACCGCCTGGAGCGCGAGGGCCTGGTCCACGACGGCATCGAGCTGAGCTGGAACCGGCGCCGCCACCGGATCGACCTCCCCGCCCTCACCGGTGGCCGCCGGGTGTGGGTGTACGCCCAGACCGAGGTCGTCAAGGACCTGATCGCCCTCCAGCTCGAGGAGGGCGCCCCGCTGCACTTCGAGGCCCGGGCCCTCGCGGTGGAGGGCGCCGAGGGCGACCGGCCCGTCATCCGCTACACCCACCGGGGGAGCGAGCGGACGCTGACCTGCGACTGGGTGGTGGGCTGCGACGGCTTCCACGGCGTCGCCCGCGCCGCCGTGCCCGAGGGGGTGAGGAGGACCTACGAGCGGGTCTACCCCTACAGCTGGCTGGGGATCCTCGCCGACGTCCCGCCCTCCAACGACGAGCTGGTCTACGCCCACTCGCCGCGCGGGTTCGCCCTGCTGAGCATGCGCTCCCCCCGGGTGAGCCGCCTGTACCTCCAGGTGCCCAACGGCACCGACCCGGCCGACTGGCCGGACGAGCGGATCTGGGACGAACTCGACGCCCGGTTCGCCGTCGACGGCGACTGGAAGCTGGCGCGCGGCCCCATCACGCAGAAGTCCGTGCTGCCGATGCGCAGCTTCGTCACCGAGCCGATGCGCCACGGACGGCTCCTGCTGGCCGGGGACGCCGCGCACATCGTGCCGCCCACCGGCGCCAAGGGGCTCAACCTGGCCGCCGCCGACGTCACGGTCCTGGCCCGCGCCTTCGAGCACCACCGGCGGACCGGCTCCACCGAACTGCTCGACGCCTACTCCGACACCTGCCTGCGCCGGATCTGGCGTGCCGAGCACTTCTCGTACTTCATGACCACCACCCTCCACACCGACCCGGACCAGAGCGACTTCGACACCCGCCTGCAGATCTCCCAGCTCGACCGCATCGCCGCGTCCCCCCACGCCGCGGCCGAACTCGCCGAGAACTACGCGGGTCTGCCCATCGGCTGACCATCGGCCGCTCGTCCGGCCGCGCGGACACCCCCGGAACCCCGCACCCCCGGTGCGGGGTTCCGGCACGTCGCGGGGCACCACCCGGTCACCGGACCGAAAAGGAGTGTTCACAGCATTGACATGAAAGCGCTTGCTCTCTAAGTTCGGGGCGCTGCAGCACTTCACTCATGCGAAAGCGCATACCCCCCACGACAGTGAAGAGGAGCATCGTGGCATTCACCGACAACCGGCGGCGCGCGGCCAAGGCCGGCACCGTCCTTCTCTCGGCCTTAGCCCTGGCCCTCCCCGCCGCGGTGGCGAGCGGGACCTCCGCCACGGCGGCCTCCTGGCCCTCGCCGACCGGCCAGCAGGCCGTGAGCAGCACGATCAAGGTGAGCGGCACCAGGGACGGCGGCATGGTCCGCTACTACGGCAGCGGAGACCTCGGCTCCGGCGGCCAGGACGAGGACCAGGGGCCGCTCTTCGAACTGGCCGACGGCGCCGTGCTCAAGAACGTGATCCTGGGCGCCCCCGCCGCCGACGGCATCCACTGCAAGGGCACCTGCACGCTGCAGAACGTCTGGTGGGAGGACGTCGGCGAGGACGCGGCCACCTTCAAGGGCACGTCCGCCTCCCAGACGATGACCATCGACGGCGGCGGCGCCCGCAAGGCGTCCGACAAGGTGTTCCAGCACAACGGCCCCGGCCGCATGGTGATCAGGAACTTCCAGGTCGAGGACTTCGGGAAGCTCTACCGGTCCTGCGGCAACTGCAGCAAGCAGTACCAGCGCCACGTGGTGATCGAGAACGTCACCGTCACCGCCCCCGGCAAGTCGCTGGCCGGCATCAACTCCAACTACGGGGACACCGCCCGGTTGACGAGGGTCACGATCGTCGGCGACTCCAGCCGCAAGATCGTGCCCTGCGAGCGGTACAAGGGCGTCACCAGCGGCGAGCCCACCAAGATCGGAAGCGGCCCGGACGGCGTGAACTGCCTGTACACCGCCTCCGACATCACCTACAGGTGATGCGCGCCTCCGAGTGATCCACGGCCCGCGGACGCCTCGCGTCCGCGGGCCTGTCCGTCGCCCCGGGTCCGCTTCCCCTGTCGCGCCAACGTTGCCGATTGGGAATATTGTCCCAATATGGATGATGTGTGGTATTTGCGGCACGGAGCGCCGCCGCCCGGACGGACGAGCGCGACACGCCGGTGCCGTGCGGCGGACGCGTCCGGCCGGGCCCGGCGAGGGACGCCCGATGGCCGACACCGGTGACGTGACGAACGGAACCGAAGCGCTGGACGCGGCCTTCCTGGACACGATGCGCACCACGGGCGCGTCCGCGGCCGGCCTGTACCTGCTGACCCCGGACGAGCGGACGCTGCGCCTGACGATCCTGTCCGGGGCGCCCGTCGAGTTCATCGCGCCGTGGCGGGTGGTCGCGCCGGCCGCGCCGTTCCCGGTGGCCGACGCGGTGCGCGAGGACCGCCTGGTGTGGGTGGGCGGCCAGGAGGACATGACCCGCGACTACCCGCACACGGCGGTGGCCCTGCCCTACCGCTTCGCGCTCGCCGCCGCGCCCGTCGCCACCACCCGCCCCCAGGGCGCGCTGCTGTTGCTGTGGCCCGGCACCCACCCGCCGCGGATCACCCCCAGGCAGCGGGACCACATCGCCTCCAGCTGCCGGCGCCTGGCCCACCTGCTGGAGGACGCCGCCCACGACGGCCGGCCGATCACCCCGCCCGACCGGCCGCGCGAGCTGACCGTCGACACCGGCCGCCCCGCCGGGCCGAAGTCGGCGCAGGCCGCCGCCGACTTCGCCGAACGCCTGCCCGGCGGCTGCGTCGCCCTGGACCTGGAAGGCCGGATCACCTTCCTCAGCAGCGGCGCCGCCGAACTGCTGGGGCGCGGCGCCGACCAGTTGCTGGGCACGCGCCCGTGGCAGGCGCTGCCCTGGCTGGACGACCCGGTCTACGAGGACCGCTACCGCGCCGCGGTCGTCAGCCGTCAGCCCGTCTCCTACACCGCGTGCCGACCGCCCGACCGGTGGCTCGACTTCCTGCTCTACCCCGACGCCAGCGGCATCAGCGTGCGCATCACCCCCGCCGGCACCGGCCCCCGCCCCTCGTCGGCACCGCCCCGGGGGACGACCGACACCGTCGCACCGGCCCGGGTCGGGCAGCTGTACCAACTGATGCACCTGGCCGCCGCCCTGACCGAGACCATCGGGGTGCGGGACGTGGTCGACCTCGTGGCCGACCAGATCGTGCCCGCCTTCGGCGCCGACGGGCTGGTCCTGTACACCGCGGACGCCAGCCGGCTGAGCATCGTCGGCCACCGCGGTTACGACCGCGCGGTGCTCGAACGGTTCCAGGGCGCCCCCCTGGGCTCCTCCGCCCTCCCGGCCACCCAGGTCCTCAGCAGCGGCGCCCCCGCCTTCTTCCCCTCCCCCGAGGAACTGGAGCGCCTCCACCCCGGCATATCGGGGACGACCGGCAAGCAGGCGTGGGCGTTCCTGCCGCTGATGGTCTCCGGGCGGCCCGTGGGCTGCTGCGTCCTGTCCTACGAGCGCCCCCATCCGTTCACCGCCCAGGAGCGGGCGGTGCTGACCTCCCTGGCCGGGCTCATCGCCCACGCCCTGGACCGGGCCCGCCTGTACGACGCCAAGCACCAGCTCGCCCACGGCCTCCAGCAGGCCCTGCTGCCCCACACGCTCCCCGTCGTCCCGGGCCTGCGGATCGCCGCCCGCTACCTGCCCGCCACCCGCGGCATGGACATCGGCGGCGACTTCTACGACCTCGTCCGCCTCACCCGCACCACCGCCGCGGCCGTGATCGGCGACGTCCAGGGCCACAACGTCGCGGCCGCCGCCCTCATGGGCCAGGTCCGCACCGCCATCCGCGCCCACGCCACCGCCGGCGCGCCCCCCGGCCAGGTCCTCCGCCGCACCAACCGCCTCCTGGCCGACCTCGACTCGGGGCTGTTCACCAGCTGCCTCTACGCCCACATCGACCTCGCCCACCGCCGCGCGACCATCGCCAACGCCGGTCACCCGCCCCCGCTCCTGCGCCGACCCGACGGCCGCACCCACCCCCTCGACGTCCCGCCCGGCCTGCTCCTGGGCATCGAACCCGACGCCGACTACCCGGTCGTCGACACCGCCCTGCCCCCGGACGCCACCCTCGCCCTCTACACCGACGGCCTGGTCGAGGTGCCCGGCACCGACATCGGCCAGGGCATCGCCGACCTCGCCCGCCTCCTCGCCGACACCCCCGGCAAGGACCCCGAACACCTGGTCAACGCCATCCTCCACCGTGCCCGCCCCAGCCGGCGGCGCACCGACGACACGGCCCTCCTCCTGCTCCAGGTCGCGCACCGCCCCGCATGACCGTGACCGGCCCCTCGCCTGACGCGGCGCCCCGCCTCCGGCGAGGGGCCGGTCACACGTGCCGCGCCGGCGGCCGGGTCACGGCTTCGAGGACTTCGAGCACGTGCCGGTAGGGGTGCCCGGTCGCCCGGGTCATGCCCAGTTCGCAGGTGCGGTTGACCGACACGTGGGCCGCGGCCCGGTGGCGTCGGACGGCGCGGGCCTCGGCCGCGGTCGCGGAGGCGGTCAGCTCCGGGTGCAGCAGCCCCCGGTCGCCCGCGAAGGCGCAGCAGCTCCACTCCTCCGGCCGTACGACCTCCTCGGCGGCCGCGGCGGCCACGCGCAGGAGCGCGGGATCGAGGCCGAGCCGGGCGGAGGAGCAGGTGGGGTGGACGACGATCGAGGGGACGCGCCGGGCCGCGGGCAGCCTGGGCAGGAGGACGGAGTCGACGAACGCGACCGCGTCCACGACCCGGACGCCCTCCTCGGCGAGCATCCCCGCCAGGCCCTCGGTGCAGGACGCGGCGTCCACCACCACGGGCAGCCTCCCGCCGTCGGTCGCCCGGCGCAGCACCGGGACGACCCGCTCGCGCATGGCCGCGTGGCCGTCGGTCAGCCCCTTGGACTTCCACGGCGTCCCGCAGCACAGCGAGGCGATCCCCTCCGGCACCCGGACCTCGGCGCCGGCCCGCTCGCACAGGGCGAGGAAGGCGTCGCGGACGCCGGGGCCGGAGTCCGGGTCGGCCGGCCCGAACAGGGTGGAGACGCAGGCCGGGAAGTAGACCGCCTCGGGCGTCCTCGCCGGCCTGGGGCGGCGCCGGTCCCCGCCGCGGGGCAGGTCCGGGGACCAGGCGGGCACGGACTCCTCGCCCAGCAGCGCCCGCCCGGCGGCCGTGGCGGCGGCGGGCAGGGCGTCGGGCGCGGCGCGGGCGACGGTGAGCGCGCCGGCGGCGGCGCGGGTGACGCCGTCCCAGTGCCGGGCGGCCGACGTCCACGTCCGCCGTTCGAGCCGGCCGCGCCGCTCGGCGCGCAGTCGACGGGTCAGGTCACCGGTGTCGATGAGCACGGGGCAGGCCGTTTGGCACATGCCGTCGACCGCGCAGGTGTCGATGGCGTCGTACCGGTACTCGCTCTCCAGCCGGGCGAGCAGGTCGGTGTTCCCCTCGGCCCTGGCGCGGGCCATCTCGCGGCGGAGCACGATCCGCCGGCGCGGCGTGGTGGTGAGGTCCCGGCTGGGGCAGACCGGCTCGCAGTAGCCGCACTCCACGCAGCGGTCCACCTCCGCCTCGACGGTCGGCGTCGACTTCAGGTGGCTGATGTGGACGGACGGGTCCTCGTTGAGCAGGACGCCCGGGTTGAGGAGCCCGTGCGGGTCGATCAGACGCTTGACCTCGCGCATGACGTCGTACAGCTCGTCGCCGTACTGACGGCGGACGAACGGCGCCATGATGCGCCCGGTGCCGTGCTCGGCCTTGAGCGTGCCGCCCTGGCCCAGGACGAGGTCGACCAGGTCGTCGGTGAAGGCGAGGTAGCGGTCGAGGAGGTCGGGCCGGTCGAAGTCCTCGTTGAGCAGGAAGTGGACGTTGCCGTCCTTGGCGTGGCCGAAGACGACGCTGTCGGTGTAGCCGTGCCGGTCGAACAGCCCGGTGAGGTCCGTGCAGGTGGACAGCAACCGGTCGACGGGGACGGCGATGTCCTCCAGCAGCGCGGTCGTGCCCGAGGGGCGGGCCCCGGCGACCGCGGTGTACAGGCCCTTGCGGATGTGCCACAGCGCGGCCCGCTCGTCCGCCTCGGCGCTCAACGCGGCCGGAGTCGCCAGGGGAAGCGCGTCGAGGACGCCGGCCGAGGCCGCGATCCGGTCCCGGAGCTCCTCGGCGGTCGGCTCCTGGTGCTCCACCAACAGGGCCGCGTGGTCGCGGACGGCCAGGCCGCGCAGGTCCCCGGTGGCCCGCGGGTCGCGCTGGGCGACGCGCAGACTGGTGGCGTCGAGGAGTTCGACGGTGGCGAACCCGGCGGCCACCAGCTCCGGCAGCGCGCCCGTCGCGGCGGCGAGGTCCGGGAAGAGCAGCAGGCCGGTGGCCGCGTGCGAGTGCGCGGGGACGGTGCGGAAGGTCGCCTCGGCGACGAAGGCGAGCGTGCCCTCGCTGCCGATCACCAGGTGGGTGAGGATGTCGACCGGGCGGGTGTGGTCGACGAAGGAGTTCACGCCGTAGCCCATGGTGTTCTTGATGGCGTACAGCCGGCGGATCGTCGCCACCGACGCCGGGTTGCCGCGCACGCGGTCGCGCAGCCGGGCCAGCCCGGCGTGGATCGCTGGTTCGAGCGCGCGCAGCCTCTCGTCGGCGTCCGGCGCGCCGGTGTCGAGGACCGTGCCGCCGGGCAGGACGAGGACGGCCGACTCCAGCGTGCGGTAGGTGTTGCGCTCGGTGCCGCAGGCCATGCCGCTGGAGTTGTTGGCCACGACGCCGCCGATCGTGCAGGCGGACTCGCTGGCCGGGTCGGGCCCGAGCTTGCGGCCGTAGGCGGCGAGGCGGGTGTTGACGGCCCGCACGGTGGCGCCCGGCTGCACGCGGACGCGGGCGCCGTCGTCGAGGACCTCGATCCCGCGGAAGTTGCGGCGGGTGTCGACCAGCACCCCGTCGTTCGTGGCCTGGCCCGACAGGCTGGTGCCGCCGGAGCGGAACGTCAACGGCACGCCCCGGGCGGCGCAGAAGCGCAGCAGCGCGGCCACCTGCTCCGCGCCGCGCGGGGTGACCACGGCCTGCGGCACGAGCAGGTAGTGCGAGGCGTCGTGGGCGAAGGAGAGCCGGTCGGAGACGCGGGCGGCGACCGCGCCCGGCACCGCCTCCTCCAGCCCGGCCACCAGATCGGCGTCGACGGGGAGCGGATCGCCGCCCCGATGCCCGCGCCCGGTACGCCGCGCCCCCCGGTCAGCGCGCTTCACGGCTCACCCCCGAACCGCGGGCGCCCGGGAGGAAGGCCGGGCCGGCACCGGCGACGGCGTTCCTCGGACGGCCGGTGACGGCTCCGCCCCGCGCGCCGCGGCGCGCCTCCGTCCGGTGGACGGGGGCCGCGCGGCCCCCGTCCGCGTACCACTGCGCGCTGCGGAGCTCCACGGCCGACCTCTTCCCTGGTCGATACGGTGATCCAACGTCCGGAACGCCGTGAAGGATACGCAGCCGGCCGGCGGGGCGACAGCACCCGACGAGACCGATCCGGGACGACATCACGGCAGTGATCCTCCGGGGGCCTTCCGGACCGGTCTTCCGGGGTCGGTCCGGGGCCCCGAACCCCCGGCGGGTGGTCGGCGCCCGCGCCCCGGTGTTTGGGGGGCCCCGCCAAGGGGATTCGGGAGGGGTTCGCCGAGAGGGCCCCACGGCCGTCTCGGCGCGCCGCCCGGATCGGCCCCGACGCGTGGGAGGCGGGAATGACCGGTGACACCCCCCGACGTGTTCTGCGCATCGGCGTGCTCGGCTCGTACGGCGGCTTCAACATCGGCGACGAGTCCATCCTGACGTGCGTGCTCGGCTACCTGCGCGCCTGGCGCCCGGAGGCGCGGCTGATCGTCTTCAGCAGGAACCCCGAGCACACCAGGGCCCACCACGACTCCGCCGACGAGGTGGTGGGCTGGGAGAGCCTCGACCAGGACCGGATGATGCTCTCCGTGTCGGGCCTCGACCTGCTCATCCTGGGCGGCGGCGGAATCCTGTACGACGGCGAGGCGCGCCGCTACCTGCGCCTGGTACAGGCGGCGCACGCCCTCGGAGTCCGCACCTTCGCCTACGCCGTCGGCGCGGGCCCGCTGCGAGATCCCGACGACCGGCACGCCGTACGCACCGTGATCACGGAGATGGACGACGTGGTGGTGCGGGACGGGGAGTCCAAGCTCGTCCTGGAGGAGGCCGGCGTCGATCGCGAGATCACGGTCACGGCGGACCCGGCGCTGCTGCTCCCCCCGGAGGAGTTCACCGACCAGATGCTGCTGTACGAGGGCATCCCGAACGGCGTCCGGCTGGTGGGCATGTCGGTGCGCGAACCGGGCCGGGCGGCCGAGAACCTCGACGTGGAGGACTACCACGCGCTGCTCGCGGAGGTGGCGGACTTCCTCGTCAGCCGCTTCGACACCCACGTGGTGTTCATGCCGATGGAGCGGCAGGACGTGCGCCACGCGCACGCGATCCTCTCCCACATGTCCGCGCCCCCGGACCGGGGACGCATCCTCAACGGCGTCTACAGCCCGGGGCAGATCCTGGGGTTCATGAACCGCCTGAGCCTGGCCGTCGGCATGCGGCTGCACTTCCTGATCTTCGCGGCGGTCGCCGGCGTGCCGTTCCTCCCCCTTCCCTACGCCGGGAAGGTGTTCGACTTCGCGCGGCGGATGGGCGCTCCGGCGCTGGTCGGGGTGGTCAGGGAACAGGCCGGGCTGCTGCTGGCGGAGGTGGACCGGCTGTGGGACGAACACCCCCGGCGGCAGGAGGAGATGTATTCCCATGTCAGTGCATTGCGTGATCTCTCCGGACAAACATGGGAACGCTGCCGTACCCTATTGGAGGACATCGAGGCGCGACGACCCTCCTCCCACCCCGCCTCGGGCCCGCTGGACCGACGGTTCAACGGGGCCCGGCGGCCGATGAGCGGGGGCACGGCCACCAGCGGACGGTGAGCTGGGCACGCGCGCGGAATCCGGAGGAACCGATGCCGATACCCAGCCGACCCGCCGAGCAGCGCACCGTCACCCTCCCGCCCCGGCCCGCGCGGTTCGGAGGAAGAACCGACGTGCTCGTCGTGGGCGGCGGCCCGGCCGGGATCGGGGCGGCGCTCGCCGCCGCGGAGGCCGGGGCCGACGTGCTCCTCGTCGAGCGCTACGGGTTCCTCGGCGGCAACGCGACGGCGGCGCTGGTCATGCCCCTGATGTCGTTCCACAACGAGAAGAGACAGGCCGCCCCCGGGGACGACACCCGGTTGCTCCCCACCGACCACGGCGAGGGCGAGCCGGTGGTCGCGGGCGTCCTGTGGCGACTGCTGAACAGACTCATCGAGCGGGGCGGCGGCATCACGCCCTCCGTCGACACCGGCTACACCGTGCCGTTCGATCCGGAGACCTTCAAGATCGTCGCCATGGACATGTTGGACGAGGCCGGGGTGCGGATGCTGTTCCACTCCTTCGCCTCCTCGGTGCTCCCGCTCGACGACGGCCGGAGGGTCGTCTTCGAGACCAAGTCGGGGCCCGTGGTGATCGACGCCGAGGCCGTCGTGGACTGCACCGGGGACGGCGACATCGCCGCCGCCTCCGGCGCGCCGTACGAGGTGGGCAGGGCGGAGGACGGGCTCGTCCAGCCGATGACGCTGATGTTCCGGGTCGCGAACTTCCTCCAGCCGCGCTTCGCCGACTACGTCCGGGAGCATCCCGACCAGTGGCGGGGCGTCCACGGGCTGTGGGACCTCGTCCGCGAGGCGACGGAGCGGGGCGAGCTGGACCTGCCGCGCGAGGACGTCCTGTTCTTCGCCACCCCGCACCCCGACGAAGTGAGCGTGAACAGCACACGCGTCACCGGGGCGCTGGGCACCAGCGTGTGGGACCTGAGCCGCGCCGAGCACGCCGCGCGCCGCCAGATGGACCGGATCCACCACTTCCTGCGCACCCGCGTGCCGGGCTTCGAGCAGTCGTACGTGGTGCAGAGCGGCGTGCAGATCGGTGTGCGGGAGACCCGCCGTATTATGGGCGACTACAAGCTCACCGGGGACGACATCCTCGCGGCGCGGACCTTCCCGGACGTCATCGCGCACGGCGCCTACCCGATCGACATCCACAATCCGGAGGGCACCGGCACGGTCCTGAAGCGGGTGCCCCGCGGGAAGTCCTACGACATCCCGCTGCGCTGCCTGCTGCCCCGCGACACCGACCACCTGCTGGTCGCGGGCCGCTGCATCTCCGGGACGCACGTCGCCCACTCGTCGTACCGGGTGATGCCCATCTCGATGGCGACCGGCCAGGCCGCGGGCGTCTGCGCGGCCCTCGCCGTACGGGCCGGACGTCTCCCGCGCGATGTCGACCACACGCTGGTCCAGCGGGAACTGCTCCGCCAGGGCGCCCGTCTGCGCGACGACCTCGCCGCCGGCCTGGACGACGGCATCGTCGAGGCGGCCGTGGCCGGCTGAGCCCTCCCACCGCGCGGGCGGCGCCGGTTCCGGCGCCGCCCGCCGGCCGCTCGTCGGCGACGGTGCGGGGGTCGCGGCGCGGGCGGGACACCGCCGACCGGGACGAGGCCGGCACCGCCTCGGCCACGGACCCCCGCGCCCCTCCGACCCCGGCGGACCGGACCGCGGAACGGCGGGGCGGGCCCTGCGGCGGCAGAAGTCCGTGGCACGTCCCGCCCACGCTGTCTACGCTGTCGACGATGTCGACGACAGAGCACCGGCGGACGGGGGACTCCGGGAAGGCCACCACGGCCTTGTTGGAGATGGACCGGGTGACGCGGTCCTACGGCGAGGTCCCGGTGGTGAGGGGGGTGAGCCTCGGCGTGGAACCGGGCCGGTGCGTCGCCCTCATGGGGAGCAACGGAGCGGGCAAGTCGACGGTGCTGAGGCTGGCGGCGGGACGCGAACGTCCGACCTCCGGCAGGGTCCTGTTCGCGGGCGAGGAACTGGACGGCGACCGTCCCCGGGCGCGGTCCGGCATCGCCACCGTGCTGGACCCCGGCGCCTTCTACCCCGATCTGACCGTGCGGGAGCACCTGATGCTGGTGGCCCTGGCGCACGGCCTCGGGGACGGCGCCCGGGACCGGGTCGCCGAGACACTGGAGGACCACCACCTCGCGGACCACGCGGACCTGCTCCCCTCGGCGCTGTCGTCCGGACTGACCCAGCAGTTGCTGCTCGCCGCGGCCTTCGTCCGCCCGCACGAACTGCTCGTCCTCGACGAGCCCGAGCAACGGCTGGACGCCGGGGCGCGCCGCGAACTGGCCGAGCGGTTGGCGCGCCACAAGGAGCGCGGCACCGCCATCCTCATGGCCACGCACCAGGACCGGCTCGCCGAGGCGGTGGCCGACTCCGTGGTCGTGCTGGACCACGGGATCGCGCGGGACCACGGGCAGGCGACGGAGGAGGCGGGGGACGAGCGTGCGCCCGGGGTCCTCGGCTGACGTGCGTACCGACGTCCACCGTGACGAGAGCACCGTCGCCACCCTGACGTTCCTGCGGGCGGTCCGCGGCCGCCACCGAGCCGAGAAGCGCCGGAACGTCGCCTTCCTGGTGTACTCCCTCGCCCTGGTCGGCGGGGTGTGGGGAACGCCGGTCCTGCTGGCCGCCGCCCGGCTCGGGCGGTCCCGAGCGCTGGAGGACCGGCCCGCGCCGCTGCTGGAGGCCCTGCCGCTGTGGGCGCCCGCGCTGCTCGCCCTCGTGACGCTGGTCATGGCCCGCAGCGCCACATGGCGCGGCCCCGTCCTGCTGGACGGCGCGACCGTGGCCTGGCTCCTTCCCCAACCACTGGCGCGAGGGCCCCTGCTGACACCCCGGCTGGTCTCGTCGGCGATCGTGGCCGCGCTGCTCGGACTCCTGGGCGGCGGCGTGCTCGGCTTCCTGCTCTCCACCGGGACCGCGGGCGCCTGGGGGCCGGCCACCGCCGCCGGGGCGTGGGCCGGGCTCGGCACGGCGCTCCTGGGAACGGCGTCGGGCGCCCTCGTGGTGCGGTACGAGCGGGCCCTGGCCCGGAGGGGCCGGAGGATCTTCGCGGCGGCCTGGTGCGCGGTCGCCGTGCTCGGCGCGCTGCCGGTCGTCTCGGTCGTCCACGGCCTTCCGCCCTGGGCGCACACGGTGGCCCTGTGGATCTCGCCGTGGGGCTGGGCGGTCCAGCCGCTCGTCGAGGCGACGGTGGGCGGGGCGCCGGGCGGGGGATTCCTCGCGGCGCTCCTGTGGGCCTGCTGCGTCGCGGGGTGCGTACGGCTCGCGGTCCGTGCGGTACCGGGGATCTCCCAGGAGTCCCTCCGGCTGCGCGCGACCGTCGCCGACCGCGTCAGCGCCTCGCTCTTCTCGCTGGACCTGCGCCAGGCGCGTTCCGCGACGCGCGTGGGGGCCGGTCGGAGGGCCCGTCCGGCGCTGCGGATCCCGGCTCCTCGCACGCCCTGGCTGGTCATGCCGTGGCGGGACCTCAGCGGGCTGTTGCGAGCACCCGGCAGGCTCGGCTGGGCCGCCGTGTGGTGCGCGTCGTGCGGCGCGGCCCTCGTCTTCGCGGCCGGCCACGGCGGGACGGCCGGCACGGTGTCCGCCGTGGCCGGCACCTGGTTCCTCTACCTGGCCGCCGCGCAACTGGTCGAGCCCGCCCGGCTGGAGAGCGACGACGTGCGCCGCGCCGCCCTGCTCCCGTACGGTGCCCGCGCCCTGGCGCTGTGGCACGCCGCCGTCCCCACGCTGCTGCTGGCGCTCGGGACGGGCCTCGTCTGCGCGGTGTGCGCGGCCGGCGGCCGGTGGACCCCCGCCCTGCTCGCGGCGCCGACGGCGGTGCCGGCGTGCGTGGGGGCGGCGCTGGTGGGGGCGTACCGGGGGCAGCTCCCCGTCCACCTGCTGACGGGGACCGACACCCCGATGGGGAACACCGCGCCGCTTCAGATCGGGCTCTGGTACCTGCGCGGGATGCTGGCGCTGCTGGTCCTGGTCGCCCCGGTGGTGGCCGACGCCGCCCGCGGCGGGGAGTACGGCGCCGGACAGTCGGTGTGGCTGTTGGCCGTCGCCGCGGGCGGCCTCGGCTGGGCCCGGCGTACCGCGCACCGGTCGCAGGGGTGACCTCCGCGGGAGGAACGCGCCGCTCACCGGCGTGCGACGGTCTCCGCGCGGAAACACCCAACAAACCACCGCGGACACGGGGCCGAGGCCGTCCCGCCGGAACCCGATCACCCCGCGCCGCCCGTCGGAGGCCGCAACTCCGCCGACCCGGACGGACTTCCGGCCCCGTGCCCGGCGCTCGGGACGGGCCGGTCGGCACGGGGAAACCCGGATACCTCCCCGACGCCGCCCCGACAGCCGCGCCGCGACGGACGCCCTCGCCACCGCCGGAACCCGCGGAAGCCGGCTGCCCACTGCGCGTAGGGGTGGGTGCCTCACAGGCGGGCCAGTGCGGGCACTGGCCCGAGTCGACGCCGGCGCGTTCCACGCTCACGGCGTCGAGCCCTCAACCGCTCGGCCAGGAACCGTAGGGTTGCACCGGACGGCTCGAGTTCCGATCGGGGATATGCCCAAGAAGCCCCGAGCGGACTGGTCGATCCTGGTCGACAATCCGTCTGCCGGAAGCTCCGTCTCTTCCTGCACCACCCCGCCACCAACCGACTTTGTTCACAGAGAAATCGGAAAGGGCTCGCTGTCTCGACCACACAGTCCGCGGTGGTAGCGGAGGTGTTCCTCATCGATCCGGTGGTCGGGTATCCGACGGAGTTCTCCTATTCGGCTGTTGTCGGACGTCATGCGGACCGTGTGTTCCGTATCGATGTAGATGGCGAGCGTGTCGAATTGGACGTGGTGGTTCGGGCACAGGACGAGCAGGTTCGACAGTGAGTCCGGGCCGTGGTGCGGGCGGCCCAGCCCTCTTATGTGTGCGGCCTCGCTGTAGGCGCCGAATCGAGTCCGCAAACGCAGGCCGCATACTTGGCAGCGGTTGTCGTGCAGTTCCTTCACTCTGCGCGTGAGGGCGGTATCGCGGACGATCCGGGAGACGGTTGTGGCGTGCCGGGGTGCGGGGTGCGTCTCCGTGTCCCGGTCCGCATCGTCGTCCGGCACACCGCTTGCGCTTTCGTAACCCTGCAGTCCCAGGCGCTCCAACAACGCATGCTGGTCGATGTCCGAAAGGTGGGTCTCCCGCAGGACGGCGATCGCCTGGGCTCGGACGAGCGGGTCGCTCAACAGCTCTGCGACTTGTTCGGTCAGCCCTCCGACGGGATTGAGCTTGTCCAACGCTGCGGCACGGGGCTTGAAGGAGTCGACGGACGGAATGCCGCGGACCTCCCACAGATTACTGGTCCGCAGGTGCCAGAACGGGTACTCAGGGGTGACGGAGGAGCCGGGACGTCCGAACTCGGCCAGCAGCCGGCCGACCTCGTCGCGGAACTGTCGCCACGGCACTGTGCGGGATCGGTTTGCGTCGATTCCGGAGATCGCCCACAGCAAGGTCAGCGGTTCGTGCCTACCGGGTTGCTTCGGCCCTCCGTGGACTTTCAGCTCTCTGAGCCTGTCCATGAGCAGGCTCGCGGTCGGTTCCTCCACGGTTCCGGTCGGCCGAGGCCAGGTCGGAGTTGTGCTGCTTTGCTGATGAGACAGAGAGAAGAGGGCGTCCGCTCCGTCGTCAGCAGGTGAGTGTCGCTGGGAGGAATCGATGCTTTCGCTGCGAGTGGTCTGCCGCCGGACTTCCGGCAGCACCGCATGCCCGTGGTCCACCCACCGGCGCCAGGATCGAGGAGCGTGTTCGAGTCCCTCGGCAGCCGACAGGGAGGGATCGCTGCGGGCGTGAATCCAATCCCAGTCGATCCGGTCGTCCTCCGAGCTCAGGTCCAGGACGGCCAGGTCGTAGACGTAGTTGACGAAAGAACCGCGGTCGGCCTCGGCCTGCTGCACCACCTGCTCGGCACGCTCGATGACGGCGATCCCGCAGAACTCGACGTATCCCTTCGGGCGCTTGTTGCGGGAGACGGCCCTGAACAAGAGCAGGGGCACGGCGTGCGCGCGATCTTCTGCGGTGGTCGCGCGGTGTTCCTCGAAGGCTTCCAGCAGAGCCTTGTTTCCGGGTGTGTGTCCTGTCGGCACTGTGAGACCGGCTTTGTGGTCCCCGAAGTAGCGCACGCGTCCGTGCTCCAGGTCGAACACGTCGTGCCAGGGAGTCTCCCTGGTACCGGCCTTCCAGGGGCTGGAGCGGATCAGGATCGCCGGGCGGCGGGATCGGCCCGACGCCCGCACTTTGGCGATGACGTTGATGCCCGCCTCCAGCAGGACCCTGGGACGGTCCGGCGCAGCAGTGACGTGGTGGAAGTTCCGGTAACCGTCGATGACCGGGACCGATGGATTTTTCTCCCGGGTGTACCGCAGCACCTCGCCGACCTGTATCGGATTCCCCACCGAGCCTCCCCTGGCCCACTCGACCGACGTAGATGCGCCATGCATGGTCACGAGCACGGAGAGTGAAGCATGGGGCATCGATCATCGGCACAGTAGTGGAGGAGATCGGGGAACCGCACCGGGAGAGTGTTCGCGGGGTGTCCGAGTGACCCCGGTCGATGTCAGCCGCTGATGTCAGAAGCCCCCTGGGATGATCCCAGGGGGCTTCTGGCCAGTGTCGGGACGGCGGGATTTGAACCCACGACCCCTTGACCCCCAGTCAAGTGCGCTACCAAGCTGCGCCACGTCCCGGTGCTCTCTCGGTTCGGGGTTTTCCCCCTCGCCGATCGCGCACGGAAACCATACCGCACTTCGGAGGGTGCTTGCGCACACCGGGTCACGGGGGAGGGGTGTGCGCCGGCCGGGGCCGGGCGGGGCGAGCGTCGGGTGACGGCATCGTCACTCCGGGTGGGGGGCGGAGTATCCCGTCGCATCGGTGGTGGTGTGCGCGCGGTGGTTCCCTCCGCACAGTCGGCGAGGGGGCCGGTGCCGTGGGCCGCGCGGGGTGTCCCGCCGGGTGACGGTGGTGTGGGGGCGGCCTCGACCTGCGGGGACGCGCCATCCGGGTTTGCCCGGGCGTCGGCGGGAAACGCGGTTTGCCTGGCCGTTGGTCCCAAGGACTGGAGTCACACGTGAGCCGTTCCCGGATTGTGATCGTCGGAGCAGGGTTCGCCGGTTACCAGACGGCCAGGACGCTGTCGCGGAAGCTCCGCGGGGCGGCCGAGATCGTTCTGGTGAACCCCAACGACTACTTCCTGTACCTGCCGCTGCTGCCGGAGGTCTCGGCCGGGATCCTGGAGCCCCGCCGGGTCTCGGTCTCGCTGGCCGGAACGCTGCCGAAGGTGCGCCTGGTACTGGGCGAGGTGCACTCGGTGGACCTCGACGGGCGCTCCGTCACCTACACCGACCCCGACGGCCGCGAGCGGCGGATGGGGTACGACCGATTGGTCCTCACCGTCGGAAGCGTGAACAAGCTGCTGCCCATCCCCGGCGTGGCCGAGCACGCGCGCGGGTTCCGGGGCATGCCGGAGGCGCTGTTCCTGCGCGACCACATCAGCCGGCAGATCGCGCTCGCCGCCGAGGAGGAGGACCCGCAGGAGCGCCGGGCGCGCTGCACCTTCGTGGTCGTCGGCGCGGGCTACACCGGCACCGAGGTGGCCGCGCACGGCAAGATGTTCACCGACTCCCTCGCCCGCCAGCACGCCCGCGGCGCCGGAGGTCTGCGGGCCGACGCCCGACCCCGCTGGATCCTGATGGACATCGCGGACCGGGTGCTGCCCGGCCTGGACGAGAAGCTGGCGCGGACCGCGGACCGGGTGCTGCGCAAGCGCGGGGTGGACGTGCGCACCAAGACCTCGGTGAAGGAGGCCACCAGGGACGGGGTGCTCCTGAGCACCGGGGAGGTCATCCCCACTCGTTCGCTGATCTGGTGCGTCGGGGTGCGGCCCGACCCGCTGGTGGAGCAGCTCGGCCTGCCGACCGAGAGGGGCCGGCTGCTGGTCGACGAGTACCTGAACGTCCCCGGCCACCCGGACGTGTTCGCCTGCGGCGACGCCGCCGCGGTGCCGGACCTGACCAAGCCGGGGCAGTACACGGCGATGACCGCCCAGCACGCCCACCGTCAGGGCAAGACGGCCGCGAACAACGTCGCGGCCTCCTACGGCATCGGCACCCGCCGCCCGTACAAGCACAGCGACCTGGGCTTCGTGGTCGACCTCGGCGGGCTCCAGGCGGCGGCCAACCCCCTGGGCATCCCGCTGTCGGGCCCGATCGCCAACCTCGTCACCCGCGGCTACCACCTCGCCGCGATGCCGGGGAACCGCGTCCGGGTGGCCGCCGACTGGGCGCTGGACGCCGTGCTGCGGCGGCAGGCCGTCCAGCTGGGCGTGCTGCACCCCTCGTCGGTGCCGCTGGACACCGCCTCGCCCGAGACGGCCCGGCTGCCCGGCGGACCGGAGTCCAGCCCGTCGGTCGCCTGAGCGACGCGGGCCGGCCCCGGAGGGCTACGGGGCCTCCGGGGCCCTCCGGGAGACCGTCTGCCCGTAGGGGCCGACCGGTTGCCGGTCCCACCAGGCGCCCGTGGCCCGCAACTCCCGCCAGGTGGTGAAGCGGTAGCGGTACAGCCGGGCGCGCACGTGGACGGGCGGGGCGGTGGGGAAGGGGTTGGTGCGCAGCAGCCGCAGCGTGTCCGGGTCGTTCTCCAGCAGCTTCCGCAGCAGCCGGGTGAACCAGGGGGCCGCGTAGGAGGGCGAGAGCGCGGCGAACCACATCAGCCAGTCCAGGCGCAGGTGGTACGGCGCGTACTGCCGGGGCAGCCGGCGCACGTCCCCCGGCTTGCCCTTGAACTCGTACTCCCGCCACCGGGTGTCCTCGGTGACGTGTTCCTCGTCGGTGCCCTCGACGACCACCTCGTGGCGCAGCCGGGTCACGCTGCCGAAGGCGCCGTAGGTGTTGACCAGGTGGAGGGGGTTGAAGGAGCGGTTCATCTCCTGGCGGCGCGAGACCAGGTTGCGCGCCGGCCACCAGCTCAGCACCACCACCAGTGCCGTGACCCCGATGACGGCCGCGACGAACCACGGCGGCACCTGGCCGTACTCGCGGGTGCCGGCGACGGGGGAGCTGTCCACGGCGGACAGGGCGAGCACGATCGTGATCCAGTTGAGCCAGGAGAAGTTGCCGGACGCCACCAGCCACAGCTGGGTGACCATCACCGCCAGCCCGGCGACGGTCGCGACCGGCTGCGGGGCGAACAGCAGGAAGGGGAAGACGAGCTGGGTGACGTGGTTCGCCGCGGCCTCCACCCGGTGCAGGGGCTTCGGCAGGCGGTGGAAGAACCAGCTCAGCGGCCCCGGCATCGGCTGGGTCTCGTGGTGGTAGTACAGGCAGGTCAGTCGGCGCCAGCAGGGATCGCCGCGCCACTTGATCAGGCCCGCGCCGAACTCCACCCGGAACACCAGCCACCGCATCAGCAGGAGCACCAGCATCGGCGGGGCCACGTCGTCGTTGCCCAGGAAGATCGCGAGGAAGCCCGCCTCCAGCAGCAGCGACTCCCAGCCGAAGGCGTACCAGGTCTGGCCGACGTTGACGATCGACAGGTAGAGCGCCCACAGCAGCGTCCACGTCAGCATGGCCACGAACAGGGGCACCCGGTCGGCGGCGCCCAGCGCCACGGCCGCCGACAGCGCCGCGCCGACCCAGGCGACGGCCGCGAAGAAGCGGTCGGAGTAGTGCAGGTGGAACAGGCTGGGGGAGGCGCGGAAGGGGACCCGGCGCAGGAAGTCCGGCACCGGGGTCAGCCCGCGCTCGCCGAGCAGCGCCCGGAACTGCAGGGCCGCCGAGACGAACGCGACGAGGTAGATCACGGCCAGGGACCGTTGGAGAACCAGTCGGCTCAGCCAGTACTCGGGCGCCTCGAACCACTCCATGGCGGACATGGGTACCACCCGGTGCCGCCGTCATGCGGCGGCACCGGTGGGCACCGGAGGCACCGCGGGGCCGTACGGGTGGCCGGGAACGGCCGTGTGCTCCGGTGTGCGAGGACGAGAGCCCGGCTCCGCCCGACGCCGACGCGCAGGGGGGCGACGCCGGGGAAGTCGGGGAAACCGGGAAAGACGCCGCCGGGGGCGGAACGTCCGGGCGATGCGGCGGCCGTTGGCCCGAACGGGTGGGCGGGGACGCCGGTGCCCCGCGGATCGCTGACGCGCCCGCCCGGTGACGGCCGGAGGCCGCGGCGGAGCCCTAGCGTGGCCCCATGCGCGTACTGGTCACCGGAGGAGCGGGCTTCATCGGCTCGCACGTCGTCGACGCCCTGCGCACGGCGGGCCACGAGCCCGTCGTGTTCGACACCGCCCCCGACGGTCCGGGTATCCGGGCCGACGTCCGCGACGCGGAGGCGGTGGCACGGGCCCTGCACGGGGTGGACGCGGTCTGCCACCAGGCCGCGATGGTCGGCCTGGGCAGGGACTTCGCCGACGCCCCCGCCTATGTGAGCGTCAACGACCTGGGCACCGCCGTGCTGTTGGCCGGGATGGCCCGGGCGGGGGTGCGGCGCCTGGTGCTGGCCGGGTCGATGGTGGTCTACGGCGAGGGGCGGTACGTCTGCGCCCGCCACGGAGTGGTGCGGCCCGGCCCCCGCTCGCCGGCGGACCTCGACGCGGGCCGCTTCGAGCCGCCCTGCCCGCACTGCGGCGCGGCCCTGGAGCCCGGACCGGTCGACGAGGACGCCCCGACCGACCCGCGCAACGTCTACGCGACCACCAAACTGGCGCAGGAGCACCTGGCGGCGGCCTGGGCCCGCGCCACCGGCGGACGGGCCGTCAGCCTGCGCTACCACAACGTCTACGGCGACGGGATGCCGCGCGACACCCCCTACGCCGGGGTGGCGTCCTTCTTCCGCTCCGCGCTGGAGCGCGGCGAGCCGCCGAGGGTGTTCGAGGACGGCGCGCAGCGCCGGGACTTCGTCCACGTCGAGGACGTCGCGACGGCCAACGTGGCGGCCCTGGAGGCGCTCGACGCGCGGCCGGAGGGCTCCTCGCGCGCCTACAACACCGGCAGCGGCGAGCCGCACACCGTCGGGGAGATGGCCCGCGCGCTGGCGGCGGCCTTCGGCGGGCCCGAGCCGGTGGTGACGGGGGAGTACCGACTGGGGGACGTCCGGCACATCACCGCCTCCTCGCGGCGGCTGTGCGACGAACTGGGCTGGAGACCCTCGGTGGGATTCGCCGAGGGGACGGCGCGCTTCGCGAAGGAGCCGCTGCGCCGGGCGCGGGAGCCGAGGGAGCCGCTGCGGGCGGGGTGACCCCGAAGCGGCTCCCGCGTCCCGCACCGGGTGCGCCCGCGGCGCCCGCCCGCGCGGCCTCCGGCGGACCTCCGACCCGTCCGGGCCGGGCGCCGGGGTCCACCGGACGTCACCGGACGAGGACGGGGCCTCGGGGCCGTCGACGGCGAGCGTGCGGCGGGGCGGTGCCGCCGGGTGCGGTCACTCGACGGCAGGTGCCCGCGTTGCGCAGGGCAGTTGGCCCGTTATGTCGGTTTCGTTCTCGTAAGGTGAGGGAGATGACCGACCCCACAATCCCCCGCGGGGAGATCGTGCTGCCCTGTCTCGACGAGGCCCGGGCCCTGCCCTGGGTGCTGTCCCGGATTCCCGACGGCTGGCGCGCCGTCGTCGTCGACAACGGCTCGACGGACGGTTCGGCCGAGATCGCCCGGACGTTCGGAGCCCGCGTGGTCCACGAACCGCGCCGTGGTTTCGGCGCCGCCTGCCACGCCGGACTGCTCGCCGCCGAGGCGGAGATCGTCGCCTTCTGCGACTGCGACGCCTCCTTGGACCCCGGCGAGGCGGAGCGGATCGCCGCCCCCGTGCGGGAGGGCGCCGCCGACCTCGTCCTGGCCCGCCGGCGGCCCACCGGACGCGGCGCCTGGCCGCTGCACGCGCGGGTCGGCAACCTGGCCCTGGCCCGGATGGTGCGCCGGCGCACCGGACTGCGCCTGCGCGACCTGGGACCGCTGCGGGCCGCCCGACGCCGGGCGCTGCTGGAACTGGGGCTGACCGACCGGCGCAGCGGCTACCCGCTCCAGATGGTGGTCCGCGCGGCCGACGCCGGATGGCGGGTGGTGGAGACCGAGGTGCCCTACCGGCCGCGCACGGGCCGTTCGAAGGTGACCGGCACCTGGCGCGGCACCTGGCAGGCCGTCACCGACATGCGGGCGGTGCTGCGGTGAGCCCCGCGCGCGTCCCGCCCGTCGCGAGAGCCGGGACCGTCGGAACGGTCGGAACGGCCGGGGCGGCGCGCACGACGCTCCTGGTGATCGCCAAGGAGCCGGTGCCGGGCCGGGTCAAGACCCGGCTCACCCCGCCCTTCACCCCCGCCGAGGCCGCCCGGCTCGCCGAGGCCGCGCTCGCCGACACCCTGACGACCGTGGCGACGCTGCCCGCCCGACGCCGGGTGCTGGTGCTCGACGGACGCCCGGGCCCCTGGCTGCCGGACGGCTACGAGGTGCTGCCCCAGCGCGCGGGCGGGCTGGACGAGCGGATCGCCGGGGCCTTCGCGGCGTGCGACGGACCCGCCCTGCTGGTGGGCATGGACACTCCGCAACTCGCTCCCGCCGTCCTCGCCCCGGTGCTCGCGCCGGACGGCTGGACGGCCTGCGGCGCCTGGTTCGGTCCGGCGGCCGACGGCGGCTTCTGGGCGCTGGGCCTGGCCGACCCCGACCCGGACCTGGTGCGCGGCGTGCCGATGTCCACCGAGCGCACCGGCGCCCTCCAGCGACGCCGCCTGCTGGACGCCGGGCTGACGGTGCGGGACCTGCCGGTGCTGCGGGACGTGGACACCGCCGAGGACGCGGCGGAGATCGCCGCGCGCACCGACGGCCGCTTCGCCGCCGAACACGCCCGGCTGCGGCGGGCGGTGCTCCGCTGACCGCCTCGCCCGCCCCGACCCCGCACGCGCGGACCGCGGACCGCACGGAACCGCCGGCGGACGCGGCCCCCTCTTCCTGCGCTGCGGGCACGGGCGGAGGCGGAGGGGGGACGGTGGCGGAGGAGTGGAACGCCCACGGGCGCTCCTTCCTCGCCCTGCGCGCCGACGGTCCGCGCGCCGACGGTTCGTGTCCGGGCACCGCGCGACCGGGCCCCCACGACGGCGACCAGGGCCGTCACCAGCACCGGCGGCGTCATCGGCGTTCCGGAGAGAGGGGGGAGGATGAGGGCGGCGGAGAGGACACGGGGTCACCACCCGGTGATGAACAGGTGATTGACGGCCAGGGCCGACGCCGCCTGGCCGGCGAGCCACCAACGGCGGCCCCGCTCGGGCAGCAGCGCGGCGGCGGGCAGCAGCCACAGCGTGAACGGCAGCCAGATGCGCTCGGTCTCGGCCTTGCTCAACCCCGACAGGTCGGCGACCAGCACGGCGCAGAGCGCGCCCGCCAACAGCACCACCAGGGCACCGCGCCGCACCTCCGCCGCCCGCCGCAGCCCGGCGACCGTGGCCGCCCCCACGACCACCACCTGCGCGGCGAGGTTGGCCCACACGTAGTACGCGTAGGGCCGCACCCCCGCCGCGCCCTGGTAGTAGCGCTCGACCAGCGTGGTGTAGCCCTCGTACCACCAGAACCCGGCCGCGGTGAACGCCACCACCCAGGGCACCGCCCCCAACAGGACGTACGGCACCGGCCGCGCGGTGCGGGCCACCACCAGCACCGCCGCCGCGGGCAGCGCCATCAGCGTCAGCCCGTAGGACAGGTGGACCGTCCATCCGAACAGCAGGCCCGACCCCAGCGCGGCGGCGCGCGGCGCCCGTACGGCACCGGTGGCCGACAGCGCCGCCAGGGCCACCGCCCAGGCGGCGACGGCGGCGAAGTACCCGTCGGCCGAGACGCCCACCCAGATCGCGGACGGCGCCAGGACGAGGAAGGGCGCCGCCCCTCGCGCGGTCTCCTCGCCGCACAGCGCCCGCAGCGTCACCAGCACCGCCACCGTGGCCGAGGTGCCGACGGTGACGCACCAGGCCGCCGCCCAGCCGCCGCCGGCCAGTCCGATCCGGTCCAGACCGACGAAGGTCAGCAGCGCGCCCGGCGGATGTCCGGCGACGTGGGCGGGCCAGTTGTCGGGGGCGTCCATGAGGATGTGGTCGGTGAAGGTGCGCAGGGTGGCTCCGATGTCGTGGACGTCGTCGACCGACCGCAGGTACTCGTGCTTCGAGGTCAACTGTCCCGCCACCCCGTGCCGCCAGCCGTCGACCAGCGCCAGCGACCACGTCCAGACCATCGCCCCGCCCCAGGCGGCGGGCAGCAGCCGTCGCCAGGGCAGCCGGCGGGCCAGGGCGGGCCCGTGCCCGACGGTCCAGACGGCGAACGTCAGGGCGGCGAGGGTGCCCGGCCCGACGTGGGGCTCCCAGCGCGCGTACAGCGGCGGCCAGCGCAGCAGCAGCGTCTCGCGGGCGTGGAGGAAGTGGCCGACGAGGGCGGCGGCGGCGAACAGGGCGAGGGCCGCGCCGACCGCGTACAGGTCCCGGCGCGTCCGGCGGGAGCGGTCCGGGGGAAGTTCGGCATGCGGGCCCGGAACCGGGGCATCGGACGGGGGGATGCGCTCTCGGCGGAGCGGGGAGGTGCTCATCCGCCTCACGCTAGGCCGGGGCGCCGTGCCCGGGGCCGCGGCGCGAGCGGATGTCACCGGGCCGTCGGATCGTCTCCGCTCGGCGGCGTCGAACGTGTCGGGGCTGCCGTTGACCGGGGAACTCCCGGGCCGTAGGTTGCCGGGAGAAAGCGCTTGCTGCGACGAGGGGACGGACACCCGCATGCCGCTGACCGATCTTCCGCTGGACGAACTGCGCGACTACCGGCCCGAGGTGGCCGAGCCCGAGGACTTCGACGCCTTCTGGTCCAAGACCCTCACCGCCGCCCGGGCCGCGGCCTCCGGCCCGGCGGAGTACCGGCGGATCGAGGACGCCCCGCTGCACACCGTGGAGGTGTACGACGCGCGCTTCCCCGGCTGGGACGGCCAGCCCGTCGCGGCCTGGCTGATCCTGCCGCGCGGCGCGCGCCGGCCGCTGCCGGCCGTGGTCAACTACATCGGCTACAGCGGTGGCCGCGGCCTGTACATCGAGCACCTGCTGTGGAGCGCGGCCGGGTACGCCACCCTCGTCGTCGACAGCCGCGGCCAGGGCCACGACACCCCCGACCCGGACCCGGCGACCACCCCCCAGTACGTCGGCGGCTTCATGACCCGCGGCCTGGACGACCCCGCCCACCACTACTACCGGCGGCTGATGACCGACTGCGTGCGCGCGGTGGACGCGGTCCGCGAGCACCCGGCGGTGGACGCGGAGCGGGTGGTGGTCGCCGGCGGCAGCCAGGGCGGCGGACTGGCCCTGGCCGTGGCCGGGCTGGCCCCGGAGAAGGTGGCGGCGGCCCTGGTGGACGTGCCGTTCCTGTGCCACTTCCGGCGCGGCGCCGAACTGGCCGCGGCCGGCCCCTACCCGGAGATCGCCCACTACCTCGGCGTGCACAAGCGCGTCGACCCCGAGACCGTCTTCGCCACCCTGAACTACTTCGACGGTCTGCACTTCGCGCGCCGCGCCGCCTCCCCCGCGCTGTTCAGCGTCGGCCTGATGGACCCGGTCTGCCCGCCGTCGACGGTCTTCGCCGCGTACCACCGCTACGCGGGGGACGACAAGGACATCCGGGTGTGGCACTTCGGCGACCACGCCGGAGGCCGCGCCTCGCAGCAGCACGAGCAGCTGCTGTGGCTGCGCGAGCGCGGTCTGGCCTCCGAGACGGCCGCGTGACCGAGCCGCACGGGCCTCGGGCGCCCCGGGGCCGGCGGGGACCCGGTGACGGCGCACGCCCCCGGGGCACCGGGCCGCGAGGCGACGGGGGAGGCCGCGGCCGGGCCGGCCGGGTCACTCGACGCGCCCGCGCCGACCGGTGAGGATCTCGGTGATCTCCTCGGACGCCCTGCGCGCGGCGGTCCGCGCGTCGGCTCCCCGGAGCACCTCCGTCTGGTACCGCTTGATCGGGTTGTCCGCCTCCAACTCGCCCCAGCGGGGCGAGTTGGGGGTGGCGTGCCCGTTGCGGGCGCCCTCGGCCATCGCCGCGGCGCCGGGGTCGTCCTCCAGCGCGTCGGCCAGCTCGGTGCTGTTGGGCACCACGCTCATCGTCCGCGCCAGCTTCCGCTGCCACTTCTCGCCGGTCAGCAGCTTGACGAAGGAGTACGCCGCGTCCTGCTCGTCCCCCTTCTCGGGAATGATCAACACCGAGCCGCCGGTGAAGACCGCGCCCGGGGTGCCCTTCTTCTTGCCGGGGATGGGGAAGAAGCCGAGCTTGCCGGCCAGGTCGGGGTTGGCCTCGACGATCAGTTCCGCGGCGCCGGGCACGTCGATGAGCTGCGCTATCCCGCCCTTGGCGAAGACGCCGCGCTGCTCGGGGTCGCCCTCGTCGGAGTCGGCGGGCCCCCGGCCGTAGGACCGGAGCTTCTTGTAGAACTCCATGGCGCGCAGGGCCCGGGGGGTGTGGAGCGCGCCGGTCCACTGGCCGCTGCGCTCGACGGCGAGGTCGCCGCCCTCGTCCCAGACGAAGCCGGCCAGGACGTACCAGTTCCGGCCCGGGAGGTAGATGCCCTGCAGGCCGGGCCGGGTGAGTCGGGCGGTGACCTCGAGCCACTCCTCGCGGGTGGTGGGCGGCGAGGTGATCCCGGCGCGCGCGAAGAGGTCCTTGCGGTAGATGATGACGCGGTTGGCGGCGTAGAAGGGGACGCCGTACTGGTATCCGTCGATCTTCCCCGGCTCCTCCAGACCGGGGATCCAGTGGTCGCCGCCGAGGTCGGTCACCTCGATGGTGAGGTTCCTGACGCCGCCCGCCTCCACGTACTGGGCGACCTGGGTGTTGCCCACCTCGATCACGTCCGGGGCGTCGTCGGAGGCGAGGGCGGCGGTGACCTTCCTGTCGATGCCCGACCAGTCCTGGACGGTGACCTCCACCTCGACGCCGGGGTTGCGCGACTCGAAGTCCCGGACGACGGCGTCGGCGAGTTCGTCGGAGAGGCTGCCTCGCATCAGCCAGACCTCCAAGGGCCTGGTCTCCTCGCCGGTGTCGGGGAGGAGACCGCAGCCACCGAGCAGCAGGAGGGCCGACAGGGTCGAGACGAGCGGTCTGACGCGATGACGGACGGGCATGGCGGGTCCCCGTGTGAGATGGCCTGTAGGGCTGGACGTGGGGGGCCTGAACAGAATTGGCTCAGACCAAATGGGAGTCAAGGTCTAGACCCACGCAAGGAGAGCCCCCACCGGCCCCCGGCGCGGATCGTGACCGTCGGGTGATCGAAGAGTGATCGGAGCGTGGCGATCGGAAGCGCTCTCAGGCGTCCGCCCGGAGCGCGGTGCGGAACGCGTGGAGACGACCGGCGCGCCCCTGGTGTTTAATTGCAAGCTGCTCGCAACAACGTTCTGCCTGTAACAGGGGTGTGGATCATGACAGTCCGGGTGGTACGGGCCGTGGCGGCCACGGTGACGGCCGGCGCGCTACTGGCGGGGACGGCGGCCTGCTCGGCACCCTCCGACGGAGGCGGCGCCGGGGCGGAGGACTCCCTGGTGGTGGGGATCGCCCAGGAACCCGAGACCCTCAACCCCCTGCTGGGCTACGGCAAGGACGGCAACTCCAAGATCTTCGACGGGCTGCTGCGGCACGACGCCGACATGAAGCTGAAGCCCGCCCTGGCCACGAAGCTCCCCGAGATCGCCGACGGCGGCAGGACGTACACCTACACCCTGCGCGAGGGGGTCACCTTCAGCGACGGCACCCCCTTCGACGCCGAGGACGTGGTCTTCACCTACGAGACCATCCTCGACGAGAAGACCAACAACCCCTCCAAGGGCGAACTGGACGCCCTCGCCGACGTCACCGCCAAGGACGACCACACCGTCGTCTTCGAGCTGAAGTACCCCTACGCCGCCTTCGCCGAGCGCACCGTGATGCCCATCGCCTCCAAGGAGGCGCTGGCGGGCCAGGACGTCAACACCTCCTCCTACAACACCGAACCGGTCGGCACCGGCCCGTACCTCCTCACCGACTGGAGCAAGGGCGAGAAGCTCGTCTTCGAGGCCAACCCCGACTACTGGGGCGGCGCGCCGAAGGTGAAGAAGCTCACCATGGCGATCATCAAGGACGACGACATCCGCGCCACCCGGCTGCGCTCCGGCGACCTCGACGCCGCGATCCTGCCGCCCACCCTGGCCGACACCTTCGCCAAGGACGGCGGGGACTCCGGCAAGCGCGTGATACGGGCGAAGACCGCCGACTTCCGGGCCGTCACCCTCCCCACCGCGAACGAGGTCACCGGCGACCGGGCCGTCCGCCGCGCCCTCGACATCGCCGTGGACCGCCAGGCGATCGTCGACAGCGTCCTGAACGGCGCCGGCCGGGCCGCCTACGGCCCCGTCCCCACCGACAGCCCCTGGTTCGCCGACGGCACCGAGCGCCGCCACGACCCCGAACGGGCCGAGGAGATCCTGGACGAGGCCGGCTGGAAGCCCGGCGAGGACGGGGTGCGCCGCAAGGACGGCCGCCGCGCCGCCTTCACCCTCTGGTACCCCTCCGGCGACCGGCTCCGCCAGGAGCACGCCCTCGCCTACGCCGCCGACGCCAAGAGGATCGGCATCGACGTCACCGTCGAGTCCGGCACCTGGGAGGTCATCGAGCCGCGGATGAAGGACGACGCCGTCCTCTCCGGCGGCGGCAGCCCGGCCGACCCCGACTTCGACCTCTACCCGCTGCTGCACTCCTCCCGCGCCCTGGACGGCTTCGACAACATGGCCGCCTACGACAACCCGGCCGTCGACCGCGCCCTGGAGGAGGGCCGCCGCACCGGCGACCACGACGCGCGCGTCGAGGCGTACGCCACCGTCCAGCGCGAACTGGCCGAGAACCCCGGCTACACCTTCCTCACCCACATCGACCACGTGTACGTGATGGACGACGCCTGGCAGGACATCACCACCCAGGTCGAACCCCACGACCACGGCTTCGGCACCGGCCCCTGGTGGAACGTCGAGGACTGGCGGCCCAAGCGGTGACGAGTCCGACCATCACCAAGGCGGCGGGGGCGGCGAAGACCCCGCCGCCCCGTCCCGCGTCCGCCCGGGGCAGGGGACTGCCCTGGGCGGCGATGGCCCGGCTGACCGGGCGGCGCGCCCTGGCCGCCGTGCCGGTGCTGGTCGCCGTCACCCTGGGCGCCTTCGCCCTGGCCGCGGCCTCCCCCTTCGACCCGGTGCGCCAGTACGCCGGAAGCGCCGGGCTGCGCGCCTCGCAGGACACCCTCGACCAACTGCGGGAGAACCTCGCCCTGGACGGGCCGTTCACCGAGCAGTGGTGGCGCTGGCTCACCGCCGCCCTGGGCGGTGACCTGGGCTGGTCGGTGTCCCTGCGCCAACCGGTCGCCCAGGTGATCGGCGAACGCATGGGCTGGTCCGTGCTGCTGTGCGCGCTCGCGTTCGTCCTCGCGGTGACGTTCGGGACGCTGCTCGGCGTCGCCGCCGCGCGCCGCCAGGGCGGATGGCTCGACCGCTGCGTCACCGGCGCGGCGTACGTCCTCCAGGCGGCCCCGCCGTTCTGGCTCGGCCTGCTCGCCGTCTGGTTCTTCGCCCTCCACCTCGGGGTGCTGCCCGCCGGAGGACTCACCGACCTCGGCGAGGAGACGGTCACCGCGGGCTCGCTGGCCCGCCACCTGGTGCTGCCCGTGGGCGTGCTCGCCCTCTCCCAACTGCCGTGGTTCGCCCTCTACACGCGGCAGGGCGTCGCCGACGCCCTGCGCGAGGACCCGGTGCGCGGCGCCCGCGCCCGGGGGCTGCGCGAGCGGACCGTCCTGTTCGGCCACGCCCTGCGCTCCGGGCTGCTGCCGGTGCTCACCCTCGTCGGCACCCGCGTCCCCGAACTGATCACCGGGGCCCTGCTGGTGGAGACCGTCTTCAGCTGGCCCGGCATCGCCTCGGCCACCGTGAAGGCCGCCACCGGCAGCGACTTCCCGCTGCTGGCCGCGGTGACCGTGCTCGCCACCCTCGCCGTCCTCGCCGGGAACCTGCTGGCCGACCTGCTGTACGCGCTGGCCGACCCCCGGGTCGACCTGGAGGAGATGTGACCGCCACCGATCCCGCCGCCCCCACCGCCCCGGACACCGACGCCGCGGCATGGCGCACCGCGGGCACCGACGGGCGCCCGTCCCGCACGCCGCGCGGACTCCTCTCGCTCGTGCTGGTGGCCGCCACCGTCCTCGCCGTCCTGCTCGTACCGCCGCTGTTCCCCCTGGACCAGCAGGCCGTCGACCTCGCCGCCAAGCTCCGACCCCCCTCCGCGGAGCACCTGTTCGGCACCGACGAGATGGGCCGCGACCTGCTGCTGCGCTGCGTGTACGGGCTGCGCGTCTCGCTCCTGGTCGGGGTGGTCGCCGCCCTGGTCGCCACGGTCGTCGGGATCGCCGTCGGCGCCGCGGCCGGGGCGCTGGGCGGCACGGTCGACCGGCTGGTGATGCGGGCCGTGGACGTCTTCGCCGCCGTGCCCCACCTGCTGATGGGCATCTTCATCGTGGCGATGTTCCGCCCCGGCGTCTGGCCCGTCGTCGCCTCCGTCGGCCTCACCCACTGGGTCTCCACCGCCCGCATCGTCCGCGCCGAGGTGCTCTCGCTGCGCACCCGCCCCTACCTGGACGCGGCGATCTCCGGCGGCGCCTCGCGCGGGCGGGTGATCGTACGGCACCTGCTGCCCGGCGTCCTGCCGCAGGCCGGGCTGGCGGCCGTGCTGATGGTGCCGCACGCCATCTGGCACGAGTCCGCGCTGTCCTTCCTCGGCCTGGGTATCCCCGCCCACCAGGCCAGTCTCGGCACCATGGTCGAGGCCGCGCGCGGCACGCTGCTCGCCGGCGCCTGGTGGCCCACGCTCTGGCCCGGCCTGTTCATCATCGTCCCCACCCTCGCCATCGCCGGGCTCGCCGGCGCCTGGCGCGAGCGGATCGACCCGCGCCGCCGATCGGAGCTGATGCTGTGACAGCCGAGACGTCCCCACCGGCCCAGTTGTCCGTACGGAACCTGTCCGTGCGCTTCCGGATGCGCGGCGGACGCACCGTCGCCGCCGTGACGGACGTGTCCTTCGACCTGGCCGCGGGGGAGTGCCTGGCCCTGGTCGGCGAGAGCGGCTGCGGCAAGTCCGTGCTGACCTCCGCGCTGCTGGGCCTGCTGCCCGGCAACGCCCGGACCAGGGGCGCCGCCCTCTTGGACGGCCTCGACCTGCTCACCGCCGGCGAGACCGCCCTGGCCCGCACCGTACGCGGCCGGCGCATCGCCCTCATCCCGCAGAGCCCCGCCGCGCACCTCACGCCGGTGCGCACCGTCCGCTCCCACCTGGAGGAGACCGTGCGGGAGCTGACGGGGAAGCGCGGGGACGAGGCGCGCGTCGCCGCCGAACGGGCCGCCGAGCGCGCCGCGTTCCCCGCCGACCACCTCGACCACCACCCCCACGAACTCTCCGGCGGCCTCGCCCAGCGCGCCGCCACCGCCCTCGCCCTCGTCGGCGACGCCCCCCTGCTGATCGCCGACGAGCCCACCACCGGCCTGGACCGGGACCTGGTCGACCGCACCGTCGACGAACTCCGCCGCCACGTGGACGGCGGCCACGGGCTGCTGGTCATCACCCACGACCTGGCCGCCGCCGAACGCGTCGCCGACCGGGTCGCGGTGATGTACGCCGGACGGGTCGTCGAACTCGCCGACGCCGACGACTTCTTCGGCACCCCGGGGCCCCGGCACCCGTACGCCCGCGGCCTGCTGGACGCCCTGCCCGAGCGGGCCTTCACCCCCATACCCGGCATGCCCCCGGAGCTGGACGCCCTGCCCGACGGCTGCGCCTTCGCCCCCCGCTGCCCGCGCGCCGACGCCGCCTGCGCCACCGTGCCGGCCCTCACCGGCGCCCCCGGCCGGGCGGTCGCCTGCCACCACGCGCACACCCACACCCCGGAGACGGCCGATGCCTGAGCCGACGACCGAACCGACCCTCGCGCCGGCTCCCGACCCGGCTTCCGCGCCGGCCCTCGAACTCCTCGACATCACCGCCGGATACGACCGCGGCACGCCCGTGCTGGAGGGGATCTCGCTGACCGTCGCCGCCGGCGAGTCCGTCGGCCTGCTCGGCCCCAGCGGCTGCGGCAAGTCCACCCTCGCCCGCGTCGCCGCCCTGCTGCACCGGCCCTGGGCGGGCACCGTCCGGCTGGCGGGCCGGGAAGTGCGCGGCTTCCGCCACCGCGCCCCGCGCGAGCTGCGCACGTCCGTCGGCGTGGTCTTCCAGCAGCCCCGGCTCGCCGCCGACCCCCGCCTCACCCTCGCCGACACCATCGCCGAGCCCCTGCGCGCCACCGGACGCCGGGACGAGATCCCCGACCGGCTGCCCGACCTGGCCGCCTCCGTCGGCCTCGGCGGCGACCTGCTCACCCGCCGCCCCCACGAGGTCAGCGACGGCCAGCTCCAGCGCGCCTGCCTGGCCCGGGCGCTGATCCTCCGTCCCAGACTGCTGATCTGCGACGAGATGACCGCGATGCTGGACGCCTCCACCACCGCGGCCCTCGTCGCCGCCGTGGAGGACCACCGCCGCGCGCACGGCACCGCGCTCCTCGCGGTCGGCCACGACCGGGTGCTGCTGAAGCGCTGGTGCGACCGGGTGGTGGACTTCCCGGCCGGCTGACGGGGAAACCGGCGCCGCCGGACCCGGTGGAGCACACGGACCGATCCGGAGCGCGCGAACCGGCCGGGAGCCGAACGAGCGGCCCGAACACCCCCACGCCCCCTTGCCGCCTCGGCCCGTCGGCGAGGAAGGTGACGGTGGGGGACTCGCGGCCCGTGCGCCGGGCGGGCTCTCCCGCCGACACGCGGGGCGTGAGAAGGGGAGGGGACATGGCGAAGGACACGGCGGAACCAGCGTCCACGGAGGCGTCCACGGGGGCGTCGCAGAAGGACGAACGGCTGCGGCGACCCTCGGGCATCCGGACACTGCGGCTGGGCGAGACGAGGGTGACCTACGTGCCGGACGGCGCGGCGGGGCTCGTGCCGACCGGCTGGCTCCCGGACACCACCGACGAGGTGTGGGCCGAGCACCCCGAGTACCTCGACGACTCCGGCCATCTGGTGGCGAGCATCGGCGGCCTGCTGGTGGAGCGCGACGGCCGGGCCCTGCTGATCGACACGGGCTTCGGCCCGCAGGCGTTCCCGGCGCAGCCGGGCGGTCCGATCGGCGACATCCACGGCGGCGCGCTCCTGGACAACCTGGCCGCCGTGGGCCGTCGGCCGGAGGACGTCGAGGCGGTGGCCATCACCCACCTCCACATCGACCACGTCGGATGGGCCTGGCACCCCGTCCCCGGCACCGACCGGCTCGCCTTCGCCCACGCCGACCACCTGTTGACCGAACCGGAGTGGGAGCAGCGCCGGCTCGCCGAGGCGTCCGGCCTCACCAAGGAGATGCTCGCGGCGATGGAACCCCGAGTCCGCACCGTGGCCGACGGGGAGGAGGTCTTCCCCGGCGTGCGGGTGGTGTACGCCCTCGGCCACACGGTCGGGCACGCCGTGTACGTCGTCTCCTCGGGCGGACGGCGGCTGATCGCCTTCGGCGACGCGATGCACTCGCCGATCCAGGTCGACCATCCGGAGTGGTCGGCCGTCCCCGACCACGATCGGGAGGTGTCCGCCGAGTTCCGCCGCCGGCTCGTCGCCGAGTTGGAGGAGCCGGGCACGATCGGCTTCGGCGGCCACTTCGCCGACGTGGTGTTCGGCCGTGTCCGCCGGGGCGGCGACGGTCCCGCCTGGCGGCCGTACCCGGGGTGAGGGCGTCCCTCCCCGGCCGTGCGCGGCCGTCCGTCGAGGAGGAGGGGGCGACCGCCGTGCGGGCCGGACACGGTCGGCGGCGCGCCCCCGCCCCGAGCGGGGCGGGTCACTGGCGGTAGCCGGCGAGGAAGCGGCCGATCCGGCTGATGGCCGCGTCGAGGTCGTCGGCGTGCGGCAGGGTGAGGATGCGGAAGTGGTCCGGGCGCGGCCAACTGAAGCCGGTGCCCTGGACGACCTGGATCTTCTCGCGCAGCAGCAGGTCGAGGACGAACTTCTCGTCGTCGTGGATGGGGTGGACGGCCGGGTCGATCCGGGGGAACGCGTACAGCGCGCCCTTGGGCTTGACGCAGGACACGCCGGGGATCTCGTTGAGCTTCCGCCAGGCGCGGTCGCGCTGTTCGTGGAGGCGTCCGCCGGGCAGCACGAGGTCCTCGATGGACTGCCGTCCGCCCAGCGCCGCCTGGATCGCGTGCTGGGCCGGGACGTTGGGGCACAGCCTCATCGAGGCCAGCATGGTCAGGCCCTCCAGGTAGTCGCGGGCGTGCTGCTTGGGCCCGGTGACGACCAGCCAGCCGGAGCGGAAGCCGGCGACCCGGTACGCCTTGGACAGGCCGCTGAAGGTCAGGCACAGCACGTCGGGGGCGAGGAGGGCGGCGTGGTGGTGGACGGCGTCGTCGTAGAGGATCTTGTCGTAGATCTCGTCGGCGAAGACCATCAGGTGGTGCCGGCGGGCCAGGTCGAGCATCCCCTCCAGCAGTTCCCTGGGATAGACGGCGCCGGTCGGGTTGTTGGGGTTGATGATCACCATGGCCTTGGTCCGGCCGGTGATCTTCGCGGCCATGTCGTCCAGGTCCGGCAGCCAGTCGGCGGACTCGTCGCACAGGTAGTGCACGGCCTTGCCGCCCGCGAGCGTCGGGACGGCCGTCCACAGCGGGAAGTCGGGGGCCGGGACGAGCACTTCGTCGCCGTCGTCGATCAGTGCCTGCACGGCCATCTGGACCAGCTCCGAGACGCCGTTGCCGAGGAACACGTCGTCCACGTCCACGTCCACCAGCCCGCGCTCCTGGTAGTGCTGGGCCACGGCCCGGCGCGCGGAGAGGATGCCGCGCGAGTCGCTGTAGCCGTGCGCGGTCGGCAGCGTGCGGATGATGTCCTGGAGGATCTCCTCGGGCGCCTCGAAGCCGAAGAGCGCGGGGTTGCCGGTGTTCAGCCGCAGCACGCTGTGGCCGGCCTCTTCCAGGGCGTTGGCGTGTTCGACCACCGGGCCGCGGATCTCGTAGCAAACGTCGGTCAACTTGCTCGACTGCTTGAACTCCATACTTGGTTTTACCAAGTGACTGCTTGGAAAGTCCAACCTTCCGTTAGGCTGACGCCATGCCACGCCGAAGGTACGACCAGTTCTGCCCCATCGCCCGAGCCCTGGACCTCGTCGGGGAGCGCTGGACCCTGCTGATCGTCCGCGAACTGCTGGCCGGCCCGCGCCGCTACACCGACCTCCACGCCGACCTCCCCGGAGTCTCCACCGACGTGCTCGCGGCCCGGCTGAAGGAGATGGAGCGCGAGGAACTGGTCACCCGACGCCGCCTGCCGCCCCCGGCCGCGGCGTCCGTGTACGAACTGACCGAGCGCGGACGCGGGTTGCTCCCCGTGCTGAGCGCGCTGGCGGACTGGGGCGCCCCCGCCCTCGCCGAGCGGCGCCCCACCGACGCCGTACGGGCCCACTGGTTCGCCGTGCCGCTCATGCGGCACCTGGCCGAGACCACCGACCGCACCGAAGGCGTCATCGAGGTCCGGCTCGACGAGGGCACCTTCCACATCACCCTCGACGAGACCGGTCCCGCCTACGCCGACGGCCCCGCCGCGCACCCCGACGAACGCCTCGTGATGGACACCGACACCGTGCTGAAGATCCTCGGCCACGGAGAACGGAACTGAACTCGCGGGCGCGGGCCCCCGCCGGGTCACGGCACGCGAGTGACGCCAGGACTCGCGCACCTATACGATCTCGCTCGCCGAAGGTGGGGGCCCCGCGCGTCGCGCGGGGGGCACGGTCGGTTCCGACACACGGCGTCTGACGCGTCACGCCCGCTCTCCCGTCTGAAGCACTCCTCCTCTTCGATCCGACAGGAGATTCGAGTGCGTTTTCCCATCCGCTCCGGCGGCGCACGGCACAGACGGCGGACGAGCCGTCTGATCCCCGCCGCGGGGCTCGTCCTGGCACTGGCGGGCGTGGGCCTGTCGACCGACGCCTCACTGGCCGACGAGTCCCCGTCGAAGCCCGAACTGCTCGTCCCCGAGGGGTACGAGGTCGTCGACGCCGATGCCGATGCCGACGCCGACAACGACGGGGCCGGGGCCGAGCCCCGCATCATCGGCGGCACGGACACCGCCTTCTCGGACGCCCCGTTCATGGTCCAGCTCCTCTTCGACCGGGACCGTGACGGCAGCTACTACTTCACCTGCGGCGGCACGCTGGTGGCCCCGAACAAGGTGCTGACCGCCGCCCACTGCCTGCACGACGAGAACGGCGTGCGCCAGGACTGGGGCAGGTACGGGGCGATCCTCGCGGGCACGAACAAGCTGCTCGGCGGGTGGGACAACGCCGAGGGGACGTTCGTCGACGTCACCCGCAGCTGGGTGCGCGGCACCTACGACCACCACAGCGCCGACAACGACATCGCCGTGCTCACCCTCGCCGAGCCGGTGAACCTGCGGACGACGGAGATCGCCGACCTCGGCGACGACGCGCTCTACGCCCCGGGGACGGCGGGCACCGCGTACGGCTGGGGCATGACCAGCGCGGACCGGGAGACCGGCACCCTCGCCTCCACGTTGCAACGCGTCTCGCTGCCCCTCCACTCCGACGCCGAGTGCGCCGCGAACCTCGACTCCGTGCTCGGCGCCGGCTCCTTCGAGAAGGGCCACATGGTGTGCGCGGGTCCGCCCGGCACCGGCGACGACGCCACGGGACGCACCACCTGCCCGGGCGACTCCGGCGGGCCGCTGCTGGTGCGCGGAAAGGTGGCCGGCGTGGTCTCCTGGGGCATCGGCACCGACGTCGAGGCCTGCAACGTCTCCGGCAGCTACGAGGTCTTCACCAAGGTCAAGACCTATGCGCCGACCGTCGAGCCGCGCGTCAACGACACCGACCTCAGCCGCGACGGCAAGGCCGACCTCTTCGTGCGCTCCGCCTCGACGGGCACGGGGTACCTCAAGAAGTCCACCGGCTCCGGCTTCCTGGCCCGCGAGAAGCTCACCGGCTCCTGGAGCGCCTACGACGTCGCGCTCCAGGCGGACATGAACCAGGACGGCCACCAGGACTTCATCCTGCGCCGCCGCTCCGACGGAGACGTCTTCTGGCGCCACCGCACCCCCGGCAGCGCCACGTGGATCGACACCAGGATCGCGGACGACTGGAGCACCCGGAAGTTCCTCGTCGCGCCGGGCGACGTGACCGGCGACCGGTTCCCCGACCTGCTCTCGGTGACCTCGGGCGGCACCCTGTACGTCTACCCGGGCAACGGCAAGGGCGGCTACGGCAGCCGGATCACCGGGGGAACCGGTTACTCCGGCTACACCTCCCTCCGGGGCAAGGGCGACTACTCCCTCGACGGCAGGGCCGACCTGATCGCCCGCGCCAAGGACGGCTCGGTCCACCTCCTCCGCGGCACGGGCAAGGGCACGGCGCCCTTCGCCACCAGGGTCAAGGTCCGCGACTGGGCGGGCTACAACGCCTTCGCGGCCCCCGGCGACGTCACCGCCGACGGGATCGCGGACCACGTGGCCCGCACCCCCGGCGGAACGCTCTACCTCTACCCGGGCACCGGAAAGGCCGGCTCCGGCATCTTCGCGACACGGATCAGGATCGGCACCGGATACGAGCAGTACAACCTCTGGGGCTGACCCCGCGGACCGGGCCGAACCCCCTCGGGCCTCCCCGCCACCGCGGCGTGAGGCCCGAGGGGGTTCGCCGTCGTCGGCGGCGCGTTCGAGCGGTGTACCCCGACGGCGGGCGTCCGACGCCGCCGTGACGGCAAAGGAAGGAGCGCGCCGAAGCTCATTTACGGGTAAAAAGCGCCCCCCGCACGGCAAAGCCGGAGCCGTGAACAGGGCGTTTCCCCACCTCTTTTCATATGAGCCGACCAAATCCGCCCCAATACTCGGCAGATCCGGTGCGCTCGCCCACGCGGAGGAGTTCCCTGGCAGGTGAGGGGGGATGCGAAGGTCCCGCGTCCCCGCAGGACTTGTCCGGGGGACAAGAGGAGCCGGCATGAGCGATGGCGCCCATGGGATACACACCGCACACGAAGCCTACGCGTTCGTCTGCCTGAGGTGCGGGCACGGCTGGGAGCGGTCCTACGACATCGAGCACCACGTCGACGGGAGGGGCAGGGAGACCGTCGCCTACGTCCTGGACGGCGCGTACGTCCCCTCACCGCTGACCCGGCCCGGCTGCGCCCACTGCGGCAGCCGGGTCGTACGCATCCTGAGGGCCGGTCGGGTCTCCTCGGCGCGGGGCCCGTCGCGACGGCCGAGCGCGCCGTCGAAGAAGCCCGAGCCGCGGGCGGGCGACGCCCGGGAGAAGACGCCGGTCCGCGCGGAGAGCCCCGGAGGGGGACGCTGGAAGCGCCGCCTCCACATCCCCGCCCTGCTGCGCCTCGTCCACCGCAAACGCGCGGGCCAGGCGTACTGACCCCGGGCGAACAGCGCGCCGCCGGAGCGGCCCTCCGGGCGGCTCTCCGGCTTCTCCGGCTCCGCCGCGTGCGGGGCGGGTCCGGGAACGCCTGCCGGTGCCGGCGCGCGGCGTGGGAGGAGCGGACGCGTGCGGCGGAAGAAAGACGTTGCGGCGGCACGTTTCCGCGCTCTAGGCTGCGCGTCGTGACTGCCGGGTCGGCCATGGGCCATTCACGAGTGAGGTACCCGGCCTCGACGTGAGCGCGAGGCGGGCGAGAGGCCCGCCCTTCCACGCCTCCGTCTCCCCGTCCTTCCCGCGCGTTCCGCATGCGTCGCGCGGTGATTCCGGCCGGATGCCACGTGCCCGGCGGTGCCGTCGCGACCACCGCCGAGACCGCCGACCGCTCCGGCCGGTGAACCGTCGGTCGATCGGAAGCCGACTCTCCCTCCCGTATTCACCGCTGCCGCGGGCGAGAACGCCCGACGGCGCCTCCGCCATGCCCGCGAACGGCCGAGCAGCGTCCGTTCCGAGAAGAAAGCAGAGAATGCCGAACGACTTCAACCAGTGGGTCATCGACGAGTTCCGCGCCAACGACGGGCGGGTCGGCGGTCCTTTCGAAGGGGGCCGACTGATCCTGCTGACCACCGTCGGAGCGCGGTCCAAAGCTCCGCACACCACCCCGCTCGGCTACCTCCCCGACGGCGAGCGCATCCTGGTCGTCGCCTCCGCCGGCGGAGCGCCGAAGCACCCGGACTGGTTCCACAACCTGGTGGCCAACCCCCGTGTCACCGTCGAGGACGGCGTCTTCACCTACGAGGCGGAGGCCACCGTCCTGGAGGGCGCCGAACGGGACCGTCTCTTCGCCCGCGCGGTGGAGGCCGATCCCGGCTGGGCCGAGTACCAGGAGAGGGCCGGGCGCGTCCTTCCCGTGGTCGCCCTCCGAGAAATTCCGGGCCCGCCCCGCCCGAACGCGGCGTCCTGGGGCGAGGCCCTCAAGGCGGTCCACGACGCGTTCCGACGCGAACTCGACCTGATCCGCCGGGAGATCGCCGAGTCGGGACCCGGACTGGGCGCCCAACTCCGGGTGAACTGCCTGACCTTCTGCGGAGGGCTGCACGGCCACCACGTCACCGAGGACACCGGAATGCTCCCGGCCCTCGCCGAGCGGCGTCCCGAACTCGCCCCGGTCGTCGACCGGTTGCGCCGGGAGCACGAGAGGATCGCGGTGCTCGTGGAGGACCTGCGGACGGTCGTCTCCGCCGCCGACGCCGACCCCGCGCGGGTGCTCCCCGAGGTCGAACGGCTCACGGCCGAGTTGGAGGACCACCTCGCCTACGAGGAGGAGTGGCTGATCCCCGTCCTCGACGCCCCGACCGCCTGAACACCACCGGAACGTCACCGGCCCCGCCGGGCACGAGGAGCACCGGCGGGGCCGGCGGCGGAGGAGGGGCCGCCGGGACGGCGTGGCGGACGGGCGATCACCTGCCACACTGTGGGCCTACGTCAGGACCGGCCGGTACGAGGAGAAGAACGACCATGGCGGACAGCGCCGCACAGCAGGGCAGGGACAGGATCGACACCTCTCGCCCGCACTCCGCCCGCATATGGAACTACCTGGCGGGCGGCAAGGACTACTACGAGGTCGACGCGGACGCCGCCGAGAAGGTCCTCACGGTCTTCCCGGGCATGCGCGACATCACCCTCCAGTCCCGTGCCTTCATCGGCCGCGTGGTCCGCCATCTGGCCGGCCGGGAGGGCATCCGGCAGTTCCTGGACATCGGCACCGGCCTGCCGACCCGGGACAACACCCACGAGGTCGCCCAGCGCGTCGCTCCCGAGAGCCGCGTCGTCTACGTCGACAACGACCCGGTGGTGCTGGTGCACGCCGAGGCCCTGCTCACCAGCTCTCCGGAAGGGGCGTGCGACTACATCGACGCCGACGTCCGCGAGCCGGAGAAGATCCTCGAACAGGCCGCGCGGACCCTGGACTTCTCCCGCCCCGTCGGGCTGATGCTCATGGGAATCCTGGGGCTGGTCCCCGACCACGACGAGGCCCGCTCGGTCGTGCGGCGGCTGCTGGACGCCCTGCCGCCGGGCAGCTTCCTGGGTCTGAACGACGGCTCCACCACCGACCCGGCGTACGTCCAGGCCATCGAGGCCCACAACGCCCGGGGCACCGCCACCCCCTACACGCCCCGCAGCCCCGAGCGGATCGCCGCCTTCTTCGACGGTCTGGAACTGCTCGACCCCGGCGTCGTCTCCTGCTCGCGGTGGCGGCCGGAGGACGCGTCCGGCGAACCGCCCGCCGAGGTGGCCGTGTTCGGCGGCCTCGGACGCAAGCCGTAGGCACCGTCGGCGGGCGGTCGCGGTGCTCGCGCGTCCGCCCGCCGACAGCCGGGGCCGGCGGGCGACTTCCGCCGGCGGCTGGAGGCGCTGGGGGAGCGGGAGCGGGAGCGGGAGATCGCGGTCGCCGTGGGACGCGGCGGGTCGAACGCCGAGATCGCCGCCGAACTCCACCTGAGCGTCCCCACGGTGAAGACGCACGTCTCGCGCGTCCTCGCCGAGCCGGGGCCGAACAACCGGGTCCGGAGCGCCCTGCCGGCCCGCGGCGCCGGACAGCTGGAAGAGTGTCGGGGATGGGAGTGAGCGGGAGCCCCCACGGGAATCCCGTACGGCCGCGAGCGTTGGACGGAACATGGTCGACGACATCCTGCGCACCACCCGCCTGTCGGTCCTGGACCGTTCCCTGATCCGGCGGGGCGAGGGGGCGGACGAGGCGCTGCGCGCCACCGTGCGCTTCGCCCGGGACATCGAGGCGCTGGGCTACCACCGTTTCTGGGTCTCCGAACACCACGGGGTGCCGGGCGTCGCCGGGTCCGCGCCGACCGTGCTCGCCGCGGCCGTCGCCTCGGCCACCACCCGCATCCGGGTCGGCACGGGCGGGGTGATGCTGCCCAACCACCGACCGCTGGTGGTCGCCGAGCAGTTCGGGGTGCTGGAGTCCCTCTTCCCCGGGCGGATCGACATGGGCCTGGGCCGCTCGGTCGGTTTCACCGGTGCCGTGCGCCGGGCGCTGGGCGCGGGCAGGGAGGCGGTCGAACGGTTCGGCGACGACCTGACCGAACTGCTGGGCTGGTTCGCCGGCGACCACGCCCGGGGGATGCGGGCCGTGCCCTCCGAAGGGCTGCGGATGCCGGTGTTCCTGCTGGCCACGGGCGCCGGAGCCGCCCTGGCCGCCGAGCGGGGGCTGCCGCTGGTCATCGCCCCGGCGCGCGGCGAGGAGCGGATGCTGCGCGCCATCGACGACTACCGGGCGGCCTTCCGGCCCTCCCCCCTGATTCCGGAGCCGTACCGGGAGCCGTACGTGGTCGTCTCGGCGAGCGTGGCGATCGGCGTCACCGCCGAGGAGGCGGAGGCGATGCAGGTGTCGGAGGCGTGGGCGACGGTCGTCTCCCGCACCCGGGGCGTCTTCCCGCCGCTGCTCCCGCCCGACGAGGTGACGGGGCGGGAGATGACCGAGAAGGAGCGCGCGCTGTTCGCCGAGGCCCGCCGCTCCCAGATCCACGGCACGGCGGAGGAGGTGGCCGCGGCGCTCGCCGGGCTGATCCGGCGCAGCGGCGCCGACGAACTCCTCCTCACCCTCAACGCGCACGACCACGGCCGGCGCCTGGACTCCTACCGTCGCCTGGCCCGCCTGGCGGAGTTGACCCCGGCCGTCTGAGGGGGGCTCGGAAAACCCGTCGCCCGCGGGTCCGGCCGTGACGGCCCCGCCCGCCGGACGGCCCGCCGCGCGGCCCGTCGCCCGTCACGGCCCCACGATGCCGCGGGCGATGCCCAGTTCCACCAGGTCCTGCGGGCGCAGCCGCAGCTCGTCGGCCGTCGTCCGCACCCGCTCCGGGCCGCGCTTGAGGATGGCCGTGGCCGACTCCGGGGCGATGACGGAGAAGTAGGCGTCCGGAGTGATCCAGGTGTTGTCCGGCGCCGCCAGGGCCAGCGCGCCGCCCGAGCCGCCCTCCCCGACGACCAGGGTCGTCACCGGCACCCGGGCCTCGGCCACCGCCGCGAAGACCTCCGCTATGGCCGGACCCGCGCCGGAACGTTCCGCCGCCTCGTCGTTGGCCGCGCCCGGGGTGTCCACCAGGGTGAGCACCGGGATGCCCAGCCGGTCGGCCAGCCGGACCAGCCGGGCGGCCGTGCGGAAGCCCGCGGGCAGGGTCGGCGTGCCGCACTGCGCGGCGTAGGCGACCGTACGGCCCGCCCGGCGTCCGAAGCCGCAGCGCATCCCCGGGTCGGTCCCGCCGCAGCGGTCGCCGGAGATCTCCTCCCGCATCTCGAAGTAGGCGTCCAGGTAGGCGTCGGCGCGCGGCCGGTGCGGCGAGCGGGCCCGCTCCACCGCCTCCCAGCCCGACTCCGGCAGCCCCGGCGCCCCGCCGCTCAGGGCACGCGGCGGCTCGGCCGGGCCGCCGGTCGGGGAGGTGAGCAGGGACAGCCAGCGTCCCAGGACCTCCCGCAGTTCGTCCGGCGCCACGATCCGGTCGACCTGCCCGGCCGCCAACTTCTCCTCGGCGCCGTACGCGGCCGGGTCGGCGTCCGGCGGACGGACCCGCGAGCCCGCGAAGGCGACCTGCGCGCCGGGCAGCGCCAGCACCACGTCCGCGCCGGCGCCGAGCGTCGCCCAGCCGCCGCCCGTCGTCGGGTCCCGCGCCACGGCGATCTGCGGCAGGCCCGCGGCGCGGGTCAGCGCCGACTGCCGTGCCACGCGCTGGAGTTGGACCAGGGCCCGCATGCCCTCCTGCATCCGGCTGCCGCCGGTCGCGATCAGCGACACCACCGGCAGCCGCCGTTCGCGGGCGTGCCGGTGGGCGGCCTCGATCCGGTCGCCGGCGCGCCGGCCCAACGAGCCGCCGAGGAAGGCGAACTCGAAGGCGATCAGCACCGTCGGGACGCCGCCGACCGTGCCGGTCCCGCAGACCACCGACTCGCGCTCGCCGGTGCGCTCGGACGCCCGGGCGCGCGCCGCGCCGTACCCCGCCCAGCCGATCGGACCGTCCCCGTCGTCCGTTCCGCCGTCCGCCCCGCCGCCGTGGGGCGGTCCGGTCAGTTCGGCGAAGCCGTCGGCGACCGCGTCGAGCGCCGCGCGGGCCGAGAGCCGCTCAGTCACGCTTCAGCGCCCGCTTCACGACCTTGCCCATGTCGTTGCGGGGCAGGGCCTCGACGAACCGCACCACCCGGGGGCGCTTGTGCGGGGCGAGTCGGCGTGCGACGTGCTCGGCCAATTCCTCGGCGGTGGGCGGTTCCCCGCCCGCCGCCGGCACCACCCAGGCCACGATCCGCTCGCCCAGGTCCGGGTCGGGCTCGCCGACGACGGCGGCCTCGGCGACGCCCGGGTGGCCCAGCAGACAGTTCTCGATCTCGCCGGCGCCGATCTTGTAGCCGCCGCTCTTGATCAGATCGGTCGCCTTGCGGCCCACGATCCGGTAGAAGCCGTCGGCGTCCCGGGTGGCCATGTCGCCGGTGCGGAACCAGCCGCCCGCGAAGGCGTTCGCGGTGGCGTCGGGGCGGTTGAGGTACTCGATGAACAGGTTCGGCCCGCGCACCTGGATCTCGCCGACGGTCTCCCCGTCGTTCGCCTCGATCCGCTTCCCGTCCTCGTCCACCAGCCGCACGTCCACGCTGCGCAGCGGCACGCCGACCGTGCCGGCGCGGTGCTCGCCGTCCTCCCGCACGCTGGTGATCATCAGCGTCTCGGTCATCCCGTAGCGCTCGACGACGTGCAGCCCGGTGGCGGCCGTGATCCGCTCGTGGTCGTGGAGGGGCAGCGCCGCCGAGCCGGAGACCAGCAGACGGGCGCGGCGCAGGGCCGCGGCGAGCCGCTCGCCGTCCTCCCCGCCCTCCTCCAGGACCTCGGCCAGCCGGTGGTACATCGTCGGCACCCCGAAGACCATGGTGCCGCCCTCCTCCAGGGCGGCGGCCACGCCCCGGGGCGAGAACCGGCCCAGGTGGACGAGGGTGCCGCCGCGCCGCAGCGGGCCCAGCACGCCCAGGATCAGGCCGTGCACGTGGAACAGCGGCAGGGCGTGCACCAGCACGTCGTCGCCGGTCCACCGCCAGGCGTCGGCCAGGTCGTCCAGCGTGCCCGCGACGGCTCGACGCGGCAGGACCACGCCCTTGGGCGGGCCGGTGGTCCCGGAGGTGTAGACGATCAGCGCGGGGCTGCTCTCGACGGGCTCCGGCAGCGTCCCGGCGGCCGGGGCGGGCTCCTCGGCCTCCAGGTCCACGTCGATGCGGTCCAGCGCGGCCAGCGCCTCGGGCAGGTCGTCGCCGGGCGCGGCCAGCACCAGGTCGGGCGTGCTGTCGGAGACGATGTGGGCCAGTTCGTCCGCGCCGATCCGCGGGTTGACGGGGACGACGGGCACCCCGGCCAGCAGCGCGGCCAGGACGCCCACACAGGTGTAGGGGGAGGACGTGGCCCACACCGCCACCCGTCCGGCGTCCCCGATCCGCAGGGCGAGGGCGTTCGCGAGCCCGGCGAGCCGGCCGTACTCGATCACCCGGTCGCCGAAGCGGAGCGCGGCCTTGGCCGGTGCGTCGTGAAGGTGGGGGAAGAGCGTGGGCACCCGGTGACTCCTCGTCCTCGTGTCCGTACGGCTGTCCGTACGGCTGACAGATCCGCCTCCAGGGTGGCCCATGCCCCGGGCGGTACACAGCCCGGGGCGGTCCGCTCACCCGGACGACCGCCCGGCGCGGTGCCCGGAGTCGGCCGAGCGGGAGGGCGCGCGGGGCCGGTCGCCGCACCGCCGGCGGGCTCCTCGCCACCCCCTCGGCACTCCTCGGCGTCCACCACCAAGCCGGTCGGGGCGGGATGCCCCACGGCAGGCCGCGCCGCTCCTCGGACACCGCCGGTTCGCCATGCCCGTGCCCCTCTCCCGGCCGGCGGACCGGGAGGCGCCGGGAGCGGCCCCCGCGCCGGCGCGCGTCAGGCGCGGTGGACCGGAGGGTCGTCCAGGACGGCCCGCACGACGGAGTGGGCCGCGCCCAGCAGCGGGCCGTCCGGGCCGAGGCGGGAGACGGCCACCGGCGGAGGCCCGGCGATCCTGCGGTCCAGCTCCCGCTCCAGGGCGGGCAGCAGCCAGGGCGCCAGCCGGGCGAGGGCGCCGCCGAGCACCACGGTCTGCGGGTCGAGCAGGTTGACCGTGCCGGTCAGCGCGGTGCCCAGGGCGGTGCCGGCCTCGTCCAGCGCCCGGCGCACCGCGCGGTCGCCGCCCTCCGCGCGGCCGGCGAGCAGGTCGATCCGGGCGCCGGGCCCGGGGTGGTCGGCGGCGATGGCCCGCGGATCGAGCCCGGCGGCCCGCAGCACGGCCTCCTCGCCCGCGTACCGCTCCAGGCATCCGATCCCGCCGCAGGCGCACGGGCGGCCCTCCGGACGCACCGGCACGTGGCCCAGTTCCCCGGCGAACCCCCGGGTGCCGCGGAGCAGCTCGCCGCCCACCACGATCGCGGCACCGATGCCGATCTCGGCCGAGACGTGCACGAAGTCCTCCGGCGGCGGGGTGTGGCCGCCGAGCCACAGCTCGGCCAGGGCGCCGAGGTTCGCCTCGTTGTCGACCGCGCACACGGCGCCGGCGTCCGCGCCCAGGACGTCGTCCCCGCGCAGGTGGGGGGCGAGGTCCAGGTCCGTCCAGCCGAGGTTGGGGGCCTGGACGACGGTGGTGGTGCCCCGGGCGACCAGGCCCGGCACGGCCACGGCGAGCCCGGCCGGGCGCAACCGCTCCCCCCGGACCTCCTCCGCCACCTCGCGCACCAGCGCGGCCAGCCGCCGCAGCACCGGCGCGGGGTCGCTGTCGCGGTTCGCGGAGTCGACCGCGACCCGGGCACGGACCTCCCCGCGCAGGTCGACGGCGCACACGGCCAGGTGGTCGACGCCGATCTCGGCGCCGATCCCGCAGGGGCCGCGGTCGCTGAGCGCCAGCGCGGTGCCGGGCCGCCCGGGCGTGCCCGAGCGGCCCGGACCCAGCTCCACCAGCAGTCCGGCGCCGAGGAGTTCGTCCACCAGGGTGGAGACGGCGGTGCGGGTCAGGCCGATCCGCGTCGCGACGGCGGCCCGTGACAGGGGGCCGCCGTCGGCCACCGCGTGGAGCACGCGCGCCAGGTTCCGCCGCCGCATCTCCTGCTGGGTGGTGGGCGCGGGTGCTGCCATCGGCCGTCTGCTCCTCGGGTTCTCCGGGCTGTGCTCGTCGGGCGTGCGCCGGCGCCGGCGCACGCCGGGCGTCAGCGCTGCCGCAGCAGCGTATCGGCGCCGGTCAGGGTGGCCGAGAGGCGGGCCAGGGTCTCCTCGTCGCGCTCCACCGCCTCGTACGACGGCCCCTCGGCGGTGGACCAGCGGCGGGCCACCGCGGCAGCGTCCTCGCCCAGCAGCAGGCCGGCGGCCTGCGCCGCCGCGCCGAGCGCGACCAGTTCCTGCGCGCGCGGCACGACCACCGGACGTCCGGACAGCCGCCGGACCGTCTCGCGCCACGCCGTGCCCTTGGCGCCGCCGCCGATCAGCAGGATCGGGGTGTCGGCGTCGGCGTCGGCGTCCAGGACCCTCTCCAGCGCCTCCAGCAGCGCGTAGACCGCGCCGTCGTAGGTCGCCTGGAGGATGTGGCCGGGGGTGGTGTCGTGGCGCAGACCGGTCAGCAGACCGGAGGCGTAGGGGAGGTGGGGGGTGCGCTCGCCGTCCAGGAAGGGCAGCACGGTGACGCCTCCGCCCGCCTCGACGGCCTCGCGGTCCAGGCCGAACAGGGCCGCGACGCGGTCCACGGCCAGGGTGCAGTTGAGGGTGCAGGCCAGCGGCAGCCAGTCGGTGCGGGCGTCGGCGAAGCCGGCGACGGTGCCGGTGGGGTCGGCGGGGCGGTGGGTGGAGACGGCGTAGACGGTGCCGGAGGTGCCCAGGCTCAGCACCGGCCGGCCCGGACGCAGGCCCAGGCCGAGCGCGGCGGCCATGTTGTCCCCGGTGCCGGTGGCCACCAGCGCGCCCTGGGGCAGCGGCAGCCCCTCCACCGGACGCACCGTGCCGGCCGCCTCGCCGTGGCCGAGCACGCGGGGCAGCAGGTCGGGGGAGAGGCCGACCTTCTCCAGGATCTCCTCGTCGTACTCCTGGGTGGCCGTCGACCACCAGCCGGTGCCCGACGCGTCGCCCCGGTCGGTGGTGCCCCGGCCGGTCAGCCGCTCGGTGAGGTAGTCGTGCGGGAGCCGCACCGCGCGGGTGGCCGCGGCGGCCTCCGGTTCCACCTCGCGCAGCCACGCCCACTTGGTGACGGTGAAGGACGTCGCCGGCACGCTGCCGAAGCGCTCGGCCCACACCTCGGGGCCGCCCAACTCCTCCACCAGGCGGTCGCGTTGGGGGGCGGACCGCACGTCGTTCCAGAGCAGGGCGGGCCGCACCGGCCGACCCTCGGCGTCCAGGGTCACCAGCCCGTGCTGCTGCCCGCCGACCGAGACGGCGGCGGCCTGGTGGACGACCGGACCGCACTGCTCCAGCGCGGCGCACAGCGCCCGCCACCACTGCTCGGGGTCGCTCTCGTGGTCGGCCGACACCGTGTGCGGCGCCTGGCCGCGGGCGACCACCTGGCCGGTCGCGGCATCGACGACCAGCGCTTTCGTGGACTGCGTCGAGCTGTCCACACCAACGACGAGCGGACCTTCAGGTGCAGCCATGTCGCCTCTTCCTCTCTGCGGCTCCTGGGCGCATACTAATTTGTCAACGGCCATGACGAAATACCCGAGAGGCATGCCATGAGCTACGAGCCGACGCCCGAGCACAAGTTCACCTTCGGTCTGTGGACCGTGGGCTGGCAGGGTCGCGACCCCTTCGGCGACGCGACCCGCCCCGCCCTGGACCCGGTCGAGAGCGTGCAGAAGCTGGCGGAGCTGGGCGCCTACGGCGTCACCTTCCACGACGACGACCTGATCCCCTTCGGCTCCTCCGACAGCGAGCGCGAGGGCATCGTCAAGCGCTTCCGCCAGGCGCTGGACTCCACCGGCCTGAAGGTGCCGATGGCCACCACCAACCTCTTCACCCACCCGGTCTTCAAGGACGGCGCCTTCACCGCCAACGACCGCGACGTCCGCCGCTACGCCCTGCGCAAGACCATGCGCAACATCGACCTGGCCGTCGAGCTGGGCGCCACGACCTACGTCGCCTGGGGCGGACGCGAGGGCGCCGAGTCCGGTGCCGCCAAGGACGTGCGGGCGGCGCTGGACCGCCTCAAGGAGGCCTTCGACCTGCTCGGCGACTACGTCGTCTCCCAGGGCTACGACCTGCGCTTCGCCATCGAGCCCAAGCCCAACGAGCCCCGCGGCGACATCCTGCTGCCCACCGTCGGCCACGCCCTGGCGTTCATCAACACCCTCGAACACGCCGACCGGGTCGGCCTCAACCCCGAGGTCGGCCACGAGCAGATGGCCGGACTGAACTTCCCGCACGGCATCGCCCAGGCGCTGTGGCACGGCAAGCTCTTCCACATCGACCTCAACGGCCAGTCCGGCATCAAGTACGACCAGGACCTGCGCTTCGGCGCCGGCGACCTGCGCTCGGCCTTCTGGCTGGTGGACCTGCTGGAGTCGGCCGGGTACGACGGCCCGCGCCACTTCGACTTCAAGCCGCCGCGCACCGAGGACTTCGACGGAGTGTGGGCCTCGGCGGCCGGCTGCATGCGCAACTACCTGATCCTCAAGGAGAAGGCGGCCGCCTTCCGCGCCGACCCGGCCGTCCAGGAGGCGCTGCGCGCCGCCCGCCTCGACGAGCTGGCGCGGCCGACCCTCGACGAGGGCGAGACCGCCGCCGACCTGCTGGCCGACCGGAGCGCCTTCGAGGAGTTCGACGTCGAGGCCGCGGCCCGGCGCGGCATGGCCTTCGAACAGCTCGACCAGCTGGCGATGGACCACCTGCTGGGCGTCCGCGGCTGACCCCCGGACCCCCACGGTGACGGACGGGGCGCGGGCCGTCGGCCCGCGCCCCCGCCGACCCTCCGCTCCGCGGGGCGCTCACTCCTCCCCGCGGCGCCGCCGGCCACGCCGTTTGCGGCGACCCTTGCTCCAGAACCAGCCCGCCGGGGGCTCGTCCGCCCGCCACGGCTGCGGCTCGGGCGGGTTCTCCCGCCACCGGGCGCGCAGCATCCGCGTACGCGCCGTGGGCTCGTTCACCTCGGCGCCGCGTACGAACGCCTCGTCGAGCACGACGTCGTCCCACGCGTCGCCGCCCGCCCCCGGCGCGCCGTCCGGCTCCGGAACGTCGTCGCCCTCGTCTCCCCGCCGTGGCCGTCGCGTGCTCACCGGGCACCTCCCGTCCGGTCCATGCTCCGAAAACGGCCGGCGCCACCGGTGAGTTCCGGACGCACGGAGGGCGGCCCGCTCACTCCGGAAGCAGCCGGTAGGCGCCTCCCGCCACGGTGTCGAACTCCACGACCCCCGCCTCGGGCCGCACGGTCTCCACCGGGCGCCCGTCGCGCAGGACGCGGACCTCCCCGGCCGCCCGCACCCGGGCCCGGCGCCCGCCGCGGGAGACCAGATCGGCCCCGACGAGCGCGCCGCCGCGCCAGGCGACGCCGACCTCGAAACCGCCGCGCGCCAGCAGCCCCCGCACCGACCCCTCGGGGAGCGCGGGCGGCAGGGCGGGCAGCAGGTGGATCTCGTCCGCGTGACTCTGCGCCAACCACTCCGCGATCCCGGCGGTGGCGCCGAAGTTGCCGTCGATCTGGAAGGGGGGATGGAGGTCGAAGAGGTTGGGGGCGGTGCGCTCGGGAGTGAGCTGGTCGGTCAGCAGCTTGTACGAGCGCGCGCCGTCCTCCAGCCGTGCCCAGAAGTTGATCTTCCAGGCCAGCGACCAGCCCGTGCCCGCGTCGCCCCGCAGCTCCAACGTGGTGCGCGCGGCCTCGAACAGCTCCGGGGTGCCGCGCCGGGTGATCCGGTTGCCCGGGTGCAGTCCGTACAGGTGCGAGACGTGCCGGTGGTCCTGTTCGGGGGCCTGCGCGTCCCAGTCCTCGCGCCACTCCCGGAGCTGCCCCAGCGCCCCGACGCGCATCGGGGCCAGCCGGTCGCGCGCCGCCCGCGCCTCCTTCGCCAACTCCTCGTCCACGCCCAGGAGTTCGGCGCTCCCGGCGACGGCGTCGAACAGGTCGCGCAGGATCTCGTTGTCCATGGTGGGGCCCGCGCACAACGAGCCGCCGGGGCCGGGGTGGTGGGCGTTCTCCGGGGACAGCGACGGGCAGGTGACCAGCTCGCCGGTCTCCGGGTCCTCCACCAGGGTGTCGAGGAAGAACCGGGCCGCGCCCGCCAGCACGGGGTGGCGCCTGCGCAGCGCGTCGGTGTCGCCGGTGAAGCGGTGGTGCTCCCATATCGACAGGGCCAGCCAGGCGCCGCCGGTGGGCCACATGCCCCAGAACGCGCCGTCCACGGGCGCGGTGCCCCGCCAGATGTCGGTGTTGTGGTGGGCGACCCAGCCGCGCGCTCCGTAACACGACCGGGCGGTGCGGGCACCGGCGACCGCGAGGTCGTCCAGGAGGTCGAAGAGCGGTTCCCAGCACTCCAGGAGGTTGGTCGGAGCGGCGGGCCAGTAGTTCATCTCCGTGTTGATGTTGATCGTGTACTTGCCGCCCCACGGCGGGTCGGTCAGGTCGTTCCACAGCCCTTGGAGGCCCGCGGGCTGGGTGCCGGGGCGGGAGCAGGCGATCAACAGGTAGCGCCCGTAGGCGAAGTACAGCGCCACCAGGTGCGGGTCGTCGCCGCGCGCGAAGTCCGCCACCCGCTCGTCGGTCGGCCGGGCGGCGGCGGGCGTGGCCGGGACGTCCAGGCGGACGCGGTCGAACAGCGCGGCGTGGTCGGCCGTGTGGCGGGCGCGCAGCTCGTCGTAGGGGCGGGATGCGGCGGCCGTGAGCGGGCGGGCCGCGCGGGCGGCGGCGGTCGCGGGGTCGTCCACGCCGCGCCAGTCGCGGTGGTTGGTGGCGGCCGAGACCAGCAGGGTGACGGCGGTGGCGCCGGCGACCCGCAGGCCGCCGTCCGCGGAGCGCACCTCGCCGTCCTCGGTCACCGCCCGGACCAGGCACCGGAAGCGGAGCACGCCCGCGATGCCCCGGGCGTCGTCGCCGACGCCGTCCAGCGCGATGCTCGACGGGTCGGGGGAGGAGGCCGCCGAGCGCAGCGGACCGGAGAGGGAGGCGGTGAAGGAGAGCGCGCCCGGGGTGTCCACGGTCAGCCGCACCACGACGACCCGGTCCGGCGCGGAGGCGAACACCTCGCGGCGGTGGCGCACCCCGGCGCGCACGTACTCCACCGTGGCGACGGCGGTGGCGAGGTCGAGATCGCGCCGGTAGTCGGAGACCTCCGCGGCCTCCGCCCCGCCGTCGGCGAAGGACAGCCGCAGGTCGCCGATGGTCTGGTATTGGAGCTGTTCGACGGGGACGCCCATCAGGTCGCTGTCGATCAGGGCCCGGGCCTCGTCCCACCGCCGCTCGAAGACCAGCCGCCGGACCTCGGGGAGGGAGGCGAGGGCGCGGGGGTTGTCGTAGTCGTGCGGGCCGCCCGCCCACAGCGTGTCCTCGTTGAGCTGGAGCCGTTCGACGTCCGTGCCGCCGAACACCATGGCGCCCAGCCGGCCGTTGCCCACCGGCAGGGCCTGGAGCCACTCCTCGGCGGGACGGGGGTACCACAGGCGGAGCCCGGCGTCGTCGCCGGCGCGGTCGGGTCGGTGGTCCGTGCTCACGTACGGCTCCAGGGGAGAGGGCGGACAGGGGTGGACGGGGGCGGGCGGGACGAATCAGCAAGCGCTTACCGTACACCCGTGGCACGGGTGTGGTGTTCGGCCGCGGGGAAATGGGGGAGTCGATCGGGGGAGGTTCGGCCGTTCGTCGAACGGCGGCGACTTCCGCGGTCGGGCGGAATTCTTCATTCCGTTGGTATTTCCTTATCGAGACCGGCCGGATCGACGGGTCGGCTGAAATCCCGCCTCCTTCCGTGCGGCGGAAGAAGGCGTGCCATGCTCCGTCATTCCGTCGCCCGGCGACGGTTTTCGCGGTGCGGCGCCCGCGATCACGGCCGGGGCGGTGACGGGCGTGCGCTCCGCGCGGACGTTCCGTGGAGACCCGTGTGAGGACCCGCCCCCGGACCGGTGCCGACGCGCACGCCCGAGAGGCCGAGAAGGGAGCCCCGGGGCCGGGACGAGGTCGCGCCGCCGAAGGCCCGGCCGCCGACCGCGTCCGCGCCGAGGACCGGCGAAGACCACCGAAGACCACCGAAGACCGGCGAAGACCGCCGAGAACCGCGAAAGGCGGAGCCACCCGACCTCCCCCGCCCCAGGCCGGGTGGCTCCGCGTCTACGGGGCGGAGGGGCCGAACCCCAGCTCCGCCCAGACCATGTGCCCCCTGCCGTCGCCGCCCGGCCGCACTCCCCAGCGCTCGGCCAGCGCGTCGACCAGCAGCAGTCCGCGGCCGCTCTCCCCCTCGCGATCGGGACCGCCGCCGTCGACGTGCCGGGCACGGGGCCGGGCGGTGCCGCCGCCCCGGTCGACGACCTCCAGGCGCAGCCGCGCGCCCGTGACCCTCAGCTCGCACTCCACCTTGTCGCTGTCGGTGTGCTTGACGGCGTTGGTGAAGAGTTCGGAGACCACCAGCCGGGCGTCGTCGCGCACCAGGGCTCCGATGTTCCATTCGGTCAGCCGGTCGACGACCCTTCTGCGGGCCTCGGAGACGGAGGAGCCGATGGCCGGGAGACGAAAAGCGTCGCGCAGGGTCCGTTCGACGGAACCGGCGCGGCGCTCTAACGGGCGAACATCGGGAAAGGAAGCCACCTCTCCAGTGTGGGGGGCGTCGTCAACATCTGGCAAGGATCAATCTGTTGTTTGCAGAAACGCACATGCCACCCTGTCGGAACGGGTCGACGGCATGACAGACTGCCGCCGCGAGGCGGTGGTCGGAGGGTTGGAGGGGCGGTAGTGGCGGACTCCCGGACGGGAGGCGCTCCGACGGTTCTGCGCGTGGTGATCGGCAAGCGATTGCGAGATCTGCGGCAGAGAGCGGGGCTGACCTTCGAGAAGGCCGGCGCGGCCCTCGACGTCACCCATGCCACGATCCGCAGGATGGAGCGGGCCGAGGTCGGCCTGAAGATCCCCTACGTCGAGAAGCTGCTGCGCACCTACGGCGTCACCGACCAGGCCGAGATCGACGGCTTCCTCGCCCTCGCCCGCGAGGCGAACCGGCCCGGCTGGTGGCACCGTTACCGCGACGTGCTGCCCGAGTGGTTCAGCGCCTTCGTCAGCCTGGAGAGCGAGTCCCACGTCGTCCGGGCCTACGAGCCGCACTACGTGCCCGGACTCCTCCAGACCGAGGACTACGCCCGCGCCGTGCTCCGCGCGGGGCGACCGCACGCTCCCGAGGAGGAGATCGAACGCGGCGTCGCCCTGCGCAGGGAGCGCCAACGCATCCTGACCCGCGAGGAACCGCCCCTGCTGTGGGTGGTGATGGACGAGACCGTGCTGCGCAGGCCCATCGGCGGCCCCGAGGTCATGCGCGAGCAGATCTCCCGCCTGATCGAGGCGTGCTCGATGCCGACGGTGCGCCTGCAGGTCATGCCCTTCGCCGCCGGTCCGCACCCGGCCATGTACGGGCCCTTCCACATCTTCCGGTTCCCCCTCCCGGAACTGCCCGACGTCGCGTACAGCGAGAGCCTGGTGGGCGCCGTCTACTTCGACCAGCGCGACGACGTGTCGGCGTTCCAGGAGGCACTGGACCGGATGTGCGCCCAGGCGGCGCCGGTCCGGCGGACCGAGGCCGTCCTCGACGGCCTCCGCAAGGAGCTGTGAGGGGATCGATGGGGGAACGCGTCTACAACGGCATGCCCGCCCGGCAGTTGGGAAGCGAGGGCTGGCACAAGCCGTGGAGCGGCGGCAACGGGGGAAGCTGCGTGGAGGCCATGAAACTGACGGACGGACGGGTGGCCCTGCGCCAGTCCACCGACCCCGACGGCCCCGCCCTGATCTACGCCCACCACGCGATCGTGAGGTTCATCCAGGGCGTGAAGGCCGGCGAGGCCGACTTCCTGCTCGCCCCGGAGCCCGCCTGAGGCCCGCACCGGGGGCGGGAGCCCGCGGAGAAGGTCGCAAGGACCGTGACGGAGGACGGCATGACCAACCAGTCCCACCTGGGCTTCGCGCCCGACCGGATCGACACGAGCAGGCCGCACCCGGCCCGCATGTACGACTACTACCTCGGAGGGAACGACAACTACGCGGTGGACCGCGAGGCCGCCGAGCGCCTCATGGAGATCGCCCCGGACGTGCGGACGAGCGCCCGCGCCAACCGGGACTTCCTCGGCCGTGCCGTGCGGACGGTGGTGAGGGAACACGGCATCCGCCAGATCGTCGACATCGGCACCGGCATCCCCACCTCGCCCAACACCCACGAACTGGCCCGGTCCGTGGCCCCGGACGTCCGCGTGGCGTACGTCGACAACGACCCCATCGTCTCCGCCCACGCGGGCGCCAAGCTCGTCGGCGCGGGCAACACGGAGTTCGTCCTGGCCGACGTCCGCGAGCCCGAGACCATCCTGGAACACCAGGCGATCCGGGAGCTGATCGACTTCGACCGGCCGGTGGCCCTGCTCCTGGTGGCCGTCCTGCACTTCGTCACCGACGAGGAGGACCCCGCCCGGATCGTCGCGGCCCTCGACGCCGCCCTGCCCGCCGGGAGCTGCCTCGTCCTCACCCACGGCACCTCCGACTTCCACGCACGCGAACTGGTGGAGGAGGGCACCGGGGTCTACGAGAAGGCCACCGCCTCGGTGACCCTGCGCCGCCACGCCGAGATCCTGCGCCTCTTCGAGGGCTACGACCTCCTCGACCCCGGACTGGTGCAGCTGCCGAGGTGGCGGCCGGACGGGCCGGCGCCCGAGCCGGACGAGCCGCGCCGCGTCGCGCTCTACGGCGGGGTCGGCGTCAAGCGCTGAACCGGCGCCGGCCCCCGCACGGGCGTCGCCGGTATCCGCTCCAGCACACCGCCCGCGAAGACGTCGTACAGCGGCAGCGACTCCAGGTGCACGTAGCCGATGTGGCAGTCGCAGACGGCGAGCGGGCACGGCCTCGGACGCAGCGCCGCGCGCCAGGAACCGTCGTAGAGGTTGCCCAGCGGCTCCCGGACGAAGTGGCAGCGCCGCACCGTGCCCTCGCCGTCCACGGAGACGACGGACTCGCCCGTGCGGCAGGGAAGTCCGGCGCTGCGGTGGGGCCGGCGGCTGTACGGGAAGAGGGGGTCGATCGCGGTCCAGCGGTCGGCCTCCTCGTCCGTGTAGGTGCGCCCCTCGGCGGCGTTCACCCACAGGTAGACGTGCTCCGGCAGCTCGGCACGGAGCCGGAGCGCGTGGGGGAGGTGCTCGGGCAGGCCGACGATCCCGACGCTGTGGCGCACGCCGAGCGCCGCCAGCGCGCGGCACTTGGCGAGGAACCGGTCGTAGGGCGTCTGGCCGGGGTGGTAGGTGCACCACAGGGCCAGGGTGGACAGGTCGGCGGCCTCCAGCCAGTCGGTGCGGCAGCTCAGATTGGTCTGGATCGCCACCCGGCGCACGTGCGGCAGCCGGCTCAGCCCGACCAGGGTCCGCCGGTACCAGGACCGCACCAGTCCCTCGCCCCACGGCGTGAACAGCACCGACAGCCGGTCTCCGCGCTGCGCGGCGACCCAGCCGGCGAAGCGCTCCAGCGCCTCGCGGTCGGCGCGCAGCTCCTCCCGGGAGTCGCGGCGCTTGGCGAACGGGCAGTACGGGCAGTCGTAGTCGCACGAGGCCAGTGGCCCGCGGTAGAGCAGTGTCAGGTCCACGCCCGTTCCTTCGGTTCCTCGGGGTCTACTTGAGGTCGTACGCGGCCATGGCGGCGCGCACGGCCGGGGAGAACAGCGCCGGGCCCACCGCGTCGGAGTGGGCCAGGCCCTCCGCGGACAGCCGCAGCCGCCCGGGCGCGGCGCTCTCGTCCAGCCAGCCGCGCTCGGCGAACGCGGCCAGCTCGGCGGGGAAGTGCTCGGCGGGCGGGGCGCCGAACCGGGCCGTGTACGCGGCCACCTCCATCCCCTCGGCCTGGAGGAGGGACTGCACCAGGTGCCTGCGGCGGGCCTCGTCGACGTCCATCCACCGGCCGACCTCCGCGCGGGCGAAGGACTCCGCGGGCCGGGCGACGTAGTCGTCGACGATGGCGCGGATCCGGCGCATGTCCACCGCGTAGTCGAAGGAGTAGTGCAGGGCGGAGGTGTAGGAGCGGGCGCCGCAGCCCAGGCCCACCATGCCGTCGGTCTGGCAGGCGTGGTCGGCCGCGGCGGCGGCCGGCGCCCCGCGGCGGCGGAACATCCGCATCGACACCTGCTCGTAGCCGTGGGCGAGCAGGTGGTCGCGGCCGTGCCGGTAGAGCGTCAGGCGCTGCTCGTCCCACGCCCGGTCCGGGGCGCCGTCGGAGGGCGCGCGTCCCAGACCCGTCAGCGGCCGGACGTACAGCGGGTAGAGGTACAGCTCCTCCGGTTCCCAGGCCAGGGCGGCGTCCAGCGACCGCTGCCACGTGGCGGTGGTCTGCCCCTCGATGCCGTAGATCAGGTCGATGTTGAGCACCGGTATGCCGGCCTCGCGTACGCGCCCGAGCGCCGCCTCGACGTCCGCGCGCCGCTGGGGGCGCACCGCGGCGCGCGCCTCGGCGTCGACGAAGCTCTGCACGCCGATGCTCAGCCGGGTGGTGCCGCGCTCGGCGAGGACGGACAGCCGGTCGGCGGTGGCGGTCGACGGGGACGCCTCCACCGACAGCGGCACCGCGCGCAGGTCCGCGCCCATGCGCTCCTCCGCCACGTCGCACAGCCGCTCCAGCTCGGCGGCGGTCAGGAAGGTGGGGGTGCCGCCGCCGAAGGCGGCGGCGGCGAACCGGGCCCCCTCGCCCAGCGCCTCGCGCACCGGCCCGGCCTGGCGCTCCAGCGCGTCCAGGTAGGCACCGGTCAGCCCGTCGGGGGCACCGATGCGGGTGAACAGGTTGCAGAAGCCGCAGCGCACCTCGCAGAAGGGAACGTGCAGGTAGAGCGAGAGCGCGTCGGTCTTCTCGCCCGCCCACACCTCGCGCAGCGCGGGCCGCTCCGGCAGGGGCCGGTAGGCCGTCTTGTGCGGATAGGCGTACACGTAGCTCTGGTACGGGCTCCGGTACGGGGTCGAGGGCCGTCCCGTGGCCGGGCCGGTGGCGGTGGTGCTCGCTGTGCTCAAGGCGTCTCGCAGGTGTCGAGGATGAAGTGGGCGTACGGCACCGTCCAGACGACCTCGTGGCCGATCCGGTGGCCGGTGTGGCCGTCCTCGCCGTAGGCCGTGCCGTGGTCGGAGCAGACGATGGCGAAGCACGGACGCCGGCCGCTCATGGCGGCGAACAGCCGTCCGATGTGCCGGTCGACGTAGCGCAGGGCCGCGGCGTGGGTGGTGCGGGAGTCCCCGGCCTCGGCCGTGGCGCCCGGCAGGTGGAACCAGTTGGGCTGGTGCAGTGCCGAGACGTTGACGAAGAGGAACAGGCGACGCTCGGCGGGGAGGGAGGCCACCACCTCCTCCGCTCGGGCGACCTGCGCCTCGAAGGAGGTGGGGGAGGCGACGCCGAACTCCGGCTCCCAGTGGCTCTCGGCGAACAGGCCGGGCAGGACCGAACCGAGCGCGCCGCGCTTGTTGAAGAACCCCACGCCGCCGATGCACACCGTGTGGTAGCCGGCCTCCGCCAGCCCGGTCACCAGATCCGGCGCGTCGAAGACCCAGGTGCCCTCGGCGGTGGTCTCGCTGCCCTCGAAGCGCGCCGCGAACAGCCGCGGGTGCCGTCCCGGCGCCACCGGGGTGGGCAGGAACCCGGCGAAGAACGCCTGGTGGGCGGCGTAGGTGAAGCTCGCGGGGGAGTGGCGTTCCTCCCAGCGCCCGCCCGGCAGGTGCCGCGCCAGGTTGGGGATGGCGCCCTCGGCCGCCAACTCCCGCGCCACGTCGTGACGCAGGGTGTCCAGGGTGACCAGCAGCAGGTCGTGGCTGCCCACGATCCGGTTCATGTCAGGCTGCGACACGGTGGTGCTCCTCGCGCTCTTCCGGTGCGGCGCCCGGCACGGCCCCGCGCAGGACGGCCGCCACCTGGGCCGCGTAGGTGTCCCGCCCCTCGGCACGCCCCCCGGGCAGGCCCGTCAGGCGCGGCAGCAGGTCCCCGAAGGCGTTCACCTCGCCGACGGCGAACCGCCGCCAGCCGACGGCCGGCAGCAGGTCCACCCCGACGCACAGGGTGCCGGGGAAGCGGGCCGCGGCCCGCTCGCACACGCCCAGGACCTCCCGCCAGGGCACCCCGGCGGCCTCCGCCGCCGCGCGTGCCCGCCCCACATCGCCCCGAGTGCCGCCCAGGTGGAGGTTGGTCAGGGGGGAGCGGCCGGTGCGCACCAGGGCGTGGGTCGCCTCCCCGGCCACCACGACCACGCGCAGGTCGGCCGCCCGCCCGTCCTGGGACGCCTTGGGCAGCCAGCGCTCGACGTGCAGGCCGTCCGGGGCCAGGGCGTCCACCACGGCGCCGATCTCCCGCTCGTCCTCGTAGCGCCGCACCCGAAGGGAGTTGAACAGACGGCCGTCCGCGGTCCGCTCCACGGAGGTGGTCGCCCGCCACCGGCCGCGTCCCCCCGACTCCACGGCCAGCACCCCGGAGGCCGAGGAGGCGTGGGCGAGCTTGACGAAGACCCGGCGCGTCCCCGCGCCGCGCATCGCCGCGCGCACGTCCTCCCACCCCCTCACCGGCGGGGCGTCGGGGCCGGAGGTCGGGGAGGGCGGCACCGGAAGGCCCGCCTCGCGCAGCACCCCGTGGCACAGCCGCTTGTCGAAGAGCACCGCGACGTCCTCCGGATCGTCCAGCAGGACGGCACCGGCGGACCGGGCCGCGCGGGCCACGTCGCGCACGGCGGCGGTGAACCGCGCGTACCAGCGGGCCGTGCCCTCCACCCGCGTCGGATCGTCGACCCCGCGCAGCGACCGGTCGACCGCCCGGTCCTCGCCGGGGGAGTCGATCCGCACGACCTCGCCCGGCGCGAACCGGGCGCCGGTGGCGAGCACCTCGGCCCAGGGCAGGACCCGGGGCGCGGGCAGCCCCGCGGCGGTGACGGCCGCCGCGAACAGCTCCACCCGGCGGTTGCCGGGGTTGCCGACGACGGCGAACCGCGGCGCGGGGCCGCCCGGACTACTCGGAGACGGCGACATAGCGCCATTCCCGCCCGTCGAAATCGTGCGGCTCCTCCTGGTCGGAGAGGTCCACGTCGACCCCGGCGCCGCCCAGTTCCTCGCGCAGCCGCTCCATCATGGCGTCGCTCAGGAAGTGGTGGCTCAGGTCGAGCTGCTGGAGGTGGGTGAGGGGCTGCCCGCTCAGCAGCGCCTCGGCGCCGGCGTCGGTGAGGGTGCCCATGGACAGGTCCAGCGTGTGCAGCCGCGCCACCACCGGAGCGCTCGCCACGGCCGCGGCGATCTCGTCCTGCAGCTCGCTGTTCTTCAGCCCCAGGCTGCGCAGCGCGGGGAAGCGGTCCCCGGCGAGGATCGGCGCCAGGTCCTCCAGCGTGGCGTCACCGCCGTACTCGCCGACGCCCAGCCACAGTTCGAGCTGCTTCAGCGCGGGCAGCTCGCTCCCGGCGACCGCGCGCACCACCTCGGCCGGCAGCCCGCCCGCCTCGAACGCCAGGGTCTCCAGGTGCTCGTGGCGGACGGGCCGGAACACCAGCTCGGTGCCGCCGCGCACCCCGAACTCGCGCAGCCGCGGGTAGGCCTCCAGGACCGGGGTGACGTCGGACTGCTCGATCCAGGAGATCTCCGCCTCCTCCATCACCAGATCACCGATGAAGATCGCCTCCAGCGCCGGGAACCGGTCGGTGTTCGAGGTGAGCAGCTCGACGACGGCTCCGGAGTCGTTCTCGTAGGGCTCGCCCCACGAACCGATGATCAGCGCCCGGACGGCCGTGGTGTCCACGGTCTCCAGGAAGCCCTGCCAGACGGACGCGAAATCCCCGTCCCGGACCGTGTCGCCGTAGGGGTCGTAGGCGATGCGCCAGGCCACGGAGTCGGCCGCGGGCAGGGGCACCTCCTCGCCGGGTCCCGGCGGGACGAAGTCGTGGGCGGGCAGGGCGTGCAGTTCCTGCAGGTGCTGGTGGACGGCCATGGGGCGCTTCTCCCGAATCCGGTGGCGAGGTGCGGATCTTTCTACCAACCGCCACCGACAACGCCGCGTTCGGGCCCTGTTCCGGGGCGTTGTCAGACCCCCGCCCTAGCGTTTCCGATCACCGCCGCCGGACGGTCCGGCGCGGACACCGAGGGGAGAGAGCCGTGTATCGGCAGGGGGACGTACTGATCGTGCCGGTCGACGAGGAGGCGCTGCCGGAGCACGTCCCGGCACGGCCCGGCCTGCCCCGGGACGCCCGCGGGCGGATGGTGCTCGCCCTGGGCGAGGTCACCGGGCACGCGCACGCCGTGGTGGGGCCGGGGAAACTCGTGCGGGAGGAGGGCCCGTTCGGGCCGCTGCTGCTCCACCTCCCCGACGGCGGCCGGGTGGTGCACGAGGAGCACGCCGCGATACCCCTGCCCAGGGGCTGGTACCGGGTGGTGCGGCAGCGGGAGTACGTCCCGGGCGCCGTGCGGATCGTGGCGGACTGAGGGGCGGGGAGCGATGACGGACACGGTGGCGGAGACGGCGGGGGCGGAAGCGGTGGACGCGGCGGGGGAGTTCGAGCGGTGGCGCCGGGTCGCGGCGGAGACGGGCCCGGCCGACCGGGCCGCGGCGGAGGCGGGCGTGCGGTCGGCGTACCGCGCGGCCGGGCTCGCCGAGCCCGAGCGGGTCGTGTGGGCCGGCTCGCCGCGCGAGGCCGTGGCCCGCGTGACGGCGATGGCGGAGGCCGGGGAGGACACGGGCCGCGGCGTGCGGCGGGAGGTCCGCACCCTGCCCTGGGCGGCCGAGCGGGAGCGGCTGCACCGGCGGCTGGGGCCGACGGGGTGGTCGGAGCACTGGGCGCGGACGGGGGCCCCGCTCTGGGAGACCGCCCGCTCCCTCGTCGAGCGCGTCCGCACCGGCGTCGTGGAGGAGTCGGCCGCCTCGCCCGAGCAGGAGCCCGCGGTGCGGCAGATCCTGCTGGACGCGGTGCTCGGCCAGCACGACGCGCCCTGGCTGGCCGCCCTCGGTGCGGGCGGCGGGGACGGCCCCGGGCCCCTGGACGGCCTCGCGGCGGTCGCCCGCGCCGCCGGATGGTGGTGGCCCTACGAGAAGGTGGCGATCGTCGCCGAACGCCCCCTGGAGCTGCACCGCGACGAGGCCGGCCGGCTCGACCGGAGCGACGGCCCGGCGCTGCTGTTCCCCGACGGCTTCGCCCTCCACGCCTGGAAGGGCATGCCGGTCCCGGCGGACTTCCTCGCCGAGTTGGACGCGCTCACTCCCGAGCGCATCCGCGACGAGGAGAACGCCGAACTGCGCCGCGTGATGCTGGAGCACTACGGCTACGACCGCTACCTCGCCGACTCCGGGGCGCGGCCGATCCACCGGGACTCCACCGGCGTGCTGTGGCGGATCGACATGGACGGCGACGAACCGGTGGTGACGGTCGAGGTGGTCAACTCCACGCCGGAGCCGGACGGCACCCACCGCACGTACTGGCTGCGGGTGCCGCCGACCACCCGCACCGCCCGCGAGGGCGTCGCCTGGACGTTCGGCCTGCACCCCGACGCGTACGAGCCGGTGGTGCAGACCTGACCGGGGCCGGTTCGCCGAGGGGGGTCACACGGCGGAGAGGACGAGGGAGAACCGGGCGGGCGCCGCACGGAGCCGGTGCTCGGGCAGCACCCCGGGACCGCAGGACCGCGAGCCGATGCCGTGCAGGGCGTGGTCGAGGTTGACCCAGACGGTGTCGCCGGGCACGAGGTCGCAGGTGTGCGCGGCGGCGTCGAGCTGCTCGCCGGTCCAGCGGCGCGCGGTGAACCAGAAGGGCGCGGAGTCCGCCTCGACCCGCAGTCCGCCGCCGGAGCCCCGTTCCCCCTCGCGCAGCTCCGCCCAGCGCACGTCCACGCGGGCGCCGTTCTCCTGGGGGCGGACGTACGGGGTCTGGAGGTCGTCCACCGACGCCTCCCACCGTCCCGTCAGCGCCGCCGCCCGGGTGTCGGGGTACGCCTCGCCCGGCCCGCCGCCGAACCACCGCGCGTACCCGTAACGGGCGGGCAGCCCCAGCCGCACGCCCAGGCGCGGCAGCGGGCAGGGCCAGTCGCCCTCCGGCTCGACGGAGACCTCCAGCCGTACCGCGTCCTCGGTGGCGGTCCAGCGGTGGACGGCGCGCAGGCCCAGGTCGGTGGCAGCCGGTGCGACCCGGGTGCGCACGGTCAGACCCCTGTCGCCGGTGCCGCCCTCGGAGCCGTCGGTTCCGTCGATCTCGACCGCGTCGAGACGGTGCCGCATCCGGTGCAGGCCCAGCTCGCGCCAGAGGAGCCCGTGGCGGGGGTCGGGCTGCCAGGGGGCGCCGTTGTCGTTGTCGGTCGGGGCGCGCCAGACGTCCAGCCGCGGGCCCGTCAGGGGGATGCCGCCGAGGGAGGCGAGGAGTCCGGTGCCGGCGTCGAAGACGGCCGGGCCCAGGACGATCCGCTCCGCGTCGCGGCGCGGCCCCACCGGAGCGCCGGCCGGGCGGGGGCGGGGGAGGGACGCGGCGGGCAACTGCCCCCAGGCGACCGGGTGGCCCCGTTCGGCCCACGCGGTGTCGTGGGCGAGGACGGCCCGCACGGTCCACCACGCCTCGCCGGTGCGGTCGGTGCGCGGCGGATCGGGGAGTTCCACCTCGGCGCTCTCACCGGGCCCCAGCGGCGGCACGGTCAGCGCGCCGTCGGCGATCGGCTCGCCCTCCACCTCGTGGGTCCAGGTGAAGGCGAGGTGCGACAGGTCGGCGACGTCGTGGAGGTTGACGACGCGTACGGCGCCGGCGGTGCCGCCCCCCTCGATCCGGACCGGCTCGATCACCTTCTTGTACTCGACGAGCCCGGGGGAGGGGGTGCGGTCGGGGAAGAGCAGCCCGTCGCAGACGAAGTTGCCGTCGTGCAGCTCCTCGCCGAAGTCGCCGCCGTAGGCGAAGTACGGCCGTCCGTCGGCGGTGCGCCGGGCCAGTCCGTGGTCGATCCACTCCCACACGAAGCCGCCCTGGCAGCGCTCGTACCGCTCGAACAGCCGCTGGTACTCGCTCAGTCCGCCCGGACCGTTGCCCATGGCGTGCGCGTACTCGCACAGGACGAACGGCATCGCGCGGCGCCGGGCGTCGGCCTCGGGGTCCTCCAGGGGCGGTTCGGCCCGGCGTCCGATCAGCTCCACCTCCTCGTGCGGGGCGTACATGCGGCTGTACAGGTCGGAGTCCGGATACGCGGGGTCGTTCTCGTAGTGGACGGGCCGGGACGGGTCGCGCTCGCGGATCCACCGGGCCATCGCGCCCAGTCCGCGTCCGCCGCCGCACTCGTTGCCCAGGGACCAGACGATCACCGAGGGGTGGTTCTTGTCGCGTTCGACCATCCGCCGCGCGCGGTCGAGGAGGGCCGGGGTCCACCGGTCGTCGTCCACGGGGTTGTCGCGCCACCCGAGGTCGACGAAGCCGTGGGTCTCCAGGTCGCACTCGTCGATCACCCACAGGCCCAACTCGTCGCACAGGTCCAGGAAGGCCGGATGCGGCGGGTAGTGGCTGGTGCGGACGGCGTTGACGTTGTGGCGCTTCATCAGCACCACGTCGCGGCGCATCGTCTCCGGGTCCAGCGTCCGTCCGCTCTCCGGGTGGAACTCGTGCCGGTTGACCCCTCGGAACAGCACGCGCCGGCCGTTGACCTTCAGCACCCCGTCCTCGATCGCCACGGTGCGGAATCCGACGCGCAGCGGGACCGTCTCGCCGTCGGTGACCAGCCGCGCGTCGTACAGCCGCGGCACCTCCGCCGACCACGGTTCCACGGGGACGGTCGCGGACTTGCCCGTGGCGAGGTCGAGTCCGAGCTCGGGCACCGTGATCCGGCCGCCCGGTTCGCAGTCCACCCGCAGCGTCCCGGTGCCGGTGCGGTGGTCGTAGGAGGCGTGCACGGAGAAGTCGGCGACCGACCCGGCGGGGCGGTGCAGCAGCGTCACCTCGCGGAAGACGCCCGGCAGCCACCACATGTCCTGGTCCTCCAGGTAACTGCCCGCGGACCACTGGTGGACCCGGACGGCCAGGACGTTGCCGCGCGGTCGCAGCAGCCTCCCGACCGCGAACTCGTGCGGCAGCCTGCTGCCCTGAAAGGCGCCCAGCTCCTCGCCGTTGAGCCAGACCCGGGCGCAGGAGTCGACGCCCTCGAAGCGCAGGACGCACTCCCCGTCCGCCGGCCGGTCGCCGGGCAGGTCGAAGACGAGGCGGTGGTCGCCGGTGGGGTTCTCGGTGGGCACCCGCGGCGGGTCGACGGGGAAGGGGTAGGCGACGTTGGTGTACGCGGGCGCGCCGTGCCCCTGGAGCACCCAGTGGCCGGGCACCGTGATCTCGCTCCATCCCGCGTCGGCGGACGGCTCGAAGTCCCGCCGGACGAACTCCTCGCCCCCTCCGGCGGCGGTCGGGTACAGCCGGAAGGCCCAGGTTCCGTTCAGGCTCAGCCGCCCGGCGTCGGAGTCCGCGTACCAGGCGCGGGCGGGGAGGGTGCCTCGGCTCGGCGTCACGTCCTCGTGGTACATGCGTCTCCTCGGTCGTCCACGGCGGCCCGGTCGGTCCGGCCGATCGGATGAAGTCCTTTCCGGTGTGCTTCTGTTCGTTCGAGTCGCTTCTTGTGTCCTTCCGGAGACCCTGCACGCCGTTGGAGATTTCGACAAGACCCGGGTGCCCGTGCGATCGCTTATCGAACGGTTCGTCAGGAAAAGGAGCCGTTACCCGACAGAGCGACCTTCAGTTGTTCAACTGAAGGTCGAATCGGCTTTGACATGAACACTTCCTGAAAGTGTTCGGCACTGCTACCACGTAGTAGGCACAGCTCTCCTCCCCATCCCTCCACATTCCAGGAGGTTCCATGAAGCTGCCCCGTCTCGCGTCCGTGGCGGCCACCCTCACCGCCCTCGCCGGACTCGTCCTCGGCGGAGCGGGCGTGGCCGCGGCCCAGGAAGCCGCCGCCACGTCCTACGTCGCGCTCGGCGACTCGTACTCCTCCGGGGTCGGCGCCGGGAACTACGACAGCAGCAGCGGCTCCTGCAAGCGCAGCAACAGCGCCTACCCGGTGCTGTGGAAGAACGCGAACGCCCCCGCGTCCTTCCACTTCACCGCCTGCTCGGGTGCCAAGACCACCGATGTCATCAACAATCAGCTCGGCCCCCTGAACTCCGGAACCACCCTCGTCAGCATCTCCATCGGCGGCAACGACGCCGGATTCGCGGACGCGATGACCACCTGCGTCCTGCAGGGCACGAACGCCTGCGTGGCGCGGATCAACGAGGCGCGCCAGTACATCGCGGGCACCCTCCCCGGACGGCTCGACGCGGTCTACAGCGCCATCCGGAGCAAGGCGCCGAACGCCCGGGTCGTCGTGCTCAACTACCCCCGCTTCTACAAGATCAACGGAAGCTGCGTGGTCGGCCTCAGCGAGACCTCGCGCCAGGCCATCAACGACGCCGCCGACCACCTGAGCGACGTCATCGCCAAGCGCGTCGCCGACCACGGCTTCACCTTCGGCGACGTGCGGGGCCGCTTCACCGGACACGAGATCTGCTCCGGCGACCCGTGGCTGCACAGCGTCGACTGGCTCAACATCACCAACTCGTACCACCCCAAGGCGGCCGGCCAGTCCGGGGGCTACTACCCCGTGCTGGAAGGGCTCGCCTGACACGGCTCGGCCAGGACGGCGGCCGGATCGCGGTCCGCGGGACCCGCGGGCCACCATCGGCCGCCCTCCCGCCGGTACGGCCACCAGCGCCCGTCACGTCCGAGGCGGAGCTGGAGGTCCGTGCCGACCGGCGTCCAGCGGTTGCGCGTGACGCGCAACCGCGGCGGGTCCCCCTCCCCCCGGACGTCGGCCCAGGCGGCGGCGATCCGCTCCCCGGCGCGCGCCCGCTCCGCGGGGAGCGGATCCCACTCCTCCGTCAGCACGGCCAGCCCCGCGAGACCGCCGAACTCCCAGGCGCGCACGGCCATCCGGAGCTCCAACGGCGTACGGCCGCAGCCGGCGGCCAGTCGCGCGACGACGTCCGCGCCGGGCCGGGCGGCGGCCAGCCGCACCGCGTCCTGCCACCGGGTGAGCGGCGCGGGAACCGCGGTGTCCGCGTGGTCCGGTGCCAGCGCCTCGGCCAGCAGCCGCCGCGCGGCGACCGCCGTCCGCGCCGCCAGGAACTCCAGCGCCCCGGCGTCCACGCCGGGCGCGGGCGGGGTGCCGCCGGTGAGCGACGGGGGGTCGCCGGGCTCGGCGGGCACGGGAGGCGCCTCGGGCAGCGGGGGCAGGATCGTCCCCAGCGCGTAGGCCTCGTCGGCCGGCACGCCGGCCGGCTCCCGGCCGGGCGGCGGCGCGGTGCCGACCGGCCGCGCCGCGCGCTCCGCCCGCAGGGCGCTGCGCCGCTGCACCTCTTCCAGCAGGGAGCGCTCGTCCCGCCCCCGCATCAGCAGCAGCAGCCGGGGGTCCCGGTCCAGCAGCCGCGCCAACTGGTAGGACACCGCGGCGGTGTGGAGGCAGTGGTCCCACACCCCGCAGTCGCACTCCGGCTCCAGGTCGCCGATGCCCGGCAGCAGGGCGACGCCCGCCGCGGCCGCGTCCTCGGCCAGCCGGGGCGGCAGGTCCCGGTCGAGCAGCGCGGCGACGTGGCCCGCCTCGCCGGCCACCACGTCCAGCAGCCGGTCCCACTCCGCGTCGTCCAGCCGCTGCACCAGCACGTCGCAGCGGCGGCGGATGCCGTCGCGGTCCCGGACGACCGCGGTGACCCGGCCCGGTCGCACGGAGACCGCGCCCACCGCGCCCGCGCGGGCGTACTTCCGGCCCTGCTTGAGCTGTTCGGGGTCGAGCGCGGTGTCCTCCAGCGCCCGGAGCCAGGACTGTCCCCACCAGGTCCGCGCGAAACCCCGACCGCGGGCGGGCGGCAGCGCCTCGAAGATGCGCTCGCGCCCCTCGTCCGCTCCGTTCGCTCCGTCCACGCTGTCCGCTCCGTCCGCTCCGTTCGTTCCGCTCATCGCGCATCCCTCCGCAACTCGACGAGATCGGCCAGTTCGGCGTCGGTCAGCTCGGTGAGAGCGGCCTCGCCGGAGCCCAGCACGGCGTCGGCGAGCGCCCGCTTGCGGGCGAGCATCCCGGCGATGCGGTCCTCGATCGTGCCCTCGGCGATCAACCGGTGCACCTGGACCGGACGGTCCTGCCCGATGCGGTACGCCCGATCGGTGGCCTGTGCCTCGACGGCCGGGTTCCACCAGCGGTCGAAGTGCACGACGTGCTCGGCCCGGGTGAGGTTGAGCCCGGTCCCCGCGGCCTTCAGGGAGAGCAGGAAGACCGGCACCTCCCCGCTCTGGAAACGGTCCACCATCTCCTCGCGGCGCCGTACGGGGGTGCCGCCGTGCAGACACTGGGCGCGCACCCCCCGGTCGGCCAGGTGGCACTCCAGCAGGCCGGCCATCCGCACGTACTGGGTGAAGACCAGCACGCTCGCGCCCTCGGCGAGGATGGTGTCCAACAGTTCGTCGAGCAGCTCCAGCTTGCCCGAACGGCCCGGCAGGCGCGGGTTCTCCTCCTTCAGGTACTGCGCCGGGTGGTTGCAGATCTGCTTGAGCGCGGTGAGCAGCCCCACGACCCGTCCCCGGCGGGCGAGGCCGTCCGTCCCGGCGATCTCGGCCAGCCCCTCGCGCACCACCGCCTCGTACAACCCGGCCTGTTCCACCGTCAGCGCGACCGCGTGGTCGGTCTCGGTCTTGGGCGGGAGTTCGGGGGCGATGCCGGGGTCGCTCTTGCGGCGGCGCAGCAGGAAGGGGCGCACCAGCCGGGCGAGTCGCTCGGCCGCGGCACCGTCCCCGCCGGCTCCCGCGTCCCGCTCCACGGCGTCGGCGTGGAGCCTGCGGAAGGTGCCCAGGCGGCCCAGGAGCCCGGGCGTGGCCCAGTCCAGGACGGCCCACAGCTCGGAGAGGTTGTTCTCCACCGGGGTGCCGGTGAGCGCCACCCGCGCCCGGGCGGGGATGGTGCGCAGCTGCCGCGCGGTGGAGGAGAACGGATTCTTCACGTGCTGCGCCTCGTCGGCGACGACCAACCCCCAGTCCACGCGGGCGAGTTCGGCGGCGTCGAGCCGCATGGTGCCGTACGTGGTCAGGACGAACCCGTCCGCGGGCACCTCCGCCAGGTCGCGCCCCGCGCCGTGGTGGCGGCGCACGGGGGTGCCGGGGGCGAACCGCTCGATCTCCCGCTGCCAGTTGCCCAGCAGGGAGGCCGGGCAGACCACCAGCGTCGGCCCGGCGGAGGCGGGGTCGGACCGTCGGTGCAGGTGGAGCGCGATGAGGGTGACGGTCTTGCCCAGGCCCATGTCGTCGGCGAGGCAGCACCCCATCCCCAGCGAGGTCATCCGGTGCATCCAGTTCAGGCCGCGCAGTTGGTAGTCGCGCAGGTCCGCAGCGAGCCCGGGAGGCCGGGGCACGGGGTCGGGGCCGGGGTGCTCGGGGTCGGCGAGCCGACGGCGCAGCTCCTCCAGCCAACCGGTCGCCCGTACCTCCACCGGGGAGTCGTCGCCGTCCTCGCCGGGAAGGGCGCCGACCAGCACGGCGCCCAGGGCGTCGAGCGGGGCGATCTTGCGGTCCCGACGGTCGCGGGCACGGCGGATCGCCGCCGGATCGACCAGGACCCACCGGTCGCGCAGCCGGACGAGGGGACGTCCGGCCTCGGCGACGCGGTCCAACTCCTCGCGGGAGAGCTCCTGGTCGCCGACGGCGAACCGCCAGCTGAAGGAGAGCAGGGCGTCGGCCGAGAGCGGGGAGGGCGCTCGGGAGGCGGTGGGGCGGCCGGTTCCGGGAGCGCCGCCGAGGCCGCCGGTCCCTCCGGCCTCCCCGGTCCCCTCGATCTCTTCGGTCTCCTCGGGGCCGACCACCGCACGGGTGGTGAGCGTCCGGACCAGGTCCCGGGGCCAGTGCACCGTCAGGCCCGCCGCCCGCAGCGCACGGGTGACGGGCGCGCCGAGGAGCTCGGCGATCTCCTCGTCGGCGAGCTCCACGGAGTCCGGGACGGCCGCCGACAGCAGCGGCGTCAACGGCTCCCACGCGGCGGCGGCCCGGCGCAGGGTGAGCAACGTGTCGGAGCGGGCCCGCGGGCCGAAGTCGGCGGCGGCCGGGGAGGCGCCGGACCACAGCTCGGCGGCGTCGAGGACGAGGGAGGGGTCGGCGAGGTCGTGCACCTGGAGAACGGCCCGGAAGCGCGGAACGGAGGAGGGCCCCCGGGGGTCCTCGGCGCCGGTTCCGGCGAGGCCGGGGACCTCCACGCGCAGCGAGAGCCGTACGCCCGCGTCGTGTCCGGCGGCGACGTCGTCCGCCCAGGCGCGCTGCTCGGGCAGGTGCCGCGGGGCGTCGGCGGCGAAGGCCGGTCCGCCGGCGGCGAGTTCGGCTGCGGGAGTGCGGGGGAGGACGTCGGCCACGGCGTCGAGGAAGGCCCGCAGCAGCCGTTCGGGAGCGGGCAGCCGCGGTTCCTCGGCCTCGGAGGCCTCCCGCGGCAGCGGTACGGCGTGGGCGTACGGCGGCATGGCGGCGGCGAGGTCGCGCAGCCGGTCCAGGTCGGCGGGGTCGAGGGGGCCCGACCGCCAGGCGTCGTGATCCCGCGGGCTCAGGCCGGGCAGCAGCCGGCCCCGGGCGGCGAGGTGGAGGGCCAGCAGCGTGGCCGCGCCCCAGAACGCGGGGGCGCCCTCCCGGCACGCGGCGCGGATCCGGGTCAGCACGGGCAGGGCGTCGGCGACGGGCAGCACGAGAGCCGGTACGGTCCGCGGGCGCGTCCGACCGGTGGCGTCGGGGAGTACGACGGTCAGCTCCTGCGACGGCCGGCCGTCCCCGGTCGGGGGTTCGCCGTCCGGGCGCCAGAACGCGACCCGTCCGGCGCGCGGCGGATCGGCCGGGAGGAAGACGGCGGCGCAGTCGGCGAGCCGGGCGGGGGAGAGGGGGCGGGAGGGGGAGCGGGACGAGGTCGGTGCCACGGGCGAAGCCACGGTACTGACTTACTCCTCAAATTTGACTAGTGGAAGGCGGTCGAGGATACAACACGACCGCCCGGCGTGGAAGCGCACCGCGCAGCGGACGCGGCGGACACCGTGCCGAGGGGCGGACACGGGGGCTGTCCCCCGGGCGGGAGGGGGGCTGGGCACACCTCGCCCCGGGAGGTTGCCGCCATGGTTCCCACCGGCCCCGCTCCCTACGTTTGGGCAGGTCGGAGCCGTACCCGCACAAGAACCCCCGGAGGCCGCATGCCCAGGACCACCGCCGCACCAGCCGCCGTGCCGGACCCGCGGCCCGAGCGTGCCGCCCCGGGCGGCAGCGAGTTCGCGCCCCTGCTCCGACGGGTCAGGGAGCAGGGCCTGCTGGAGCGGCGCACCGGCTGGTACGCCACCGGCATCACCGTCAACGCGCTCGCCCTCGCGGCCGTCGCCGCGGGCACCGTGGCCCTGGGCGACTCCTGGTGGGTCCTGGTGCTGGCCCTCCCGTTCTCCGTCCTGTGGGCCCGCACCGCCTTCATCGGCCACGACGCCGGGCACGCGCAGATCGCCGCGAGCCGCCGCGTCAACCGGGCGATCGGACTCGTCCACGGCAACCTGCTGCTCGGGATGAGCCACATGTGGTGGAACGACAAGCACAACCGCCACCACGCCAACCCCAACCACGTGGACAAGGACCCGGACGTCGGGGTCGGCGTCCTGGTGTGGACCCGGCGGCAGGCCGCCGGACGGCAGGGGGCCGCGCGGTGGCTCGCCCGACACCAGGCGCGGCTGTTCTTCCCGCTGCTGCTCCTGGAGGGCGTCGCGTTGAAGGCGGCGAGCGTGCGGATGCTGTGGTCCGGGGCGGGCGAGCGGCGGCGGGGACGCGAGCGCGCCGTCGAGGCGGCGCTGATCCTGGCGCACCTGACCGGCTACGCGACCCTGTTGCTGACGACGATGCCGGCCGGCAGGGCGCTCGTCTTCGCGGCCGTCCACCACGCGCTGTTCGGGCTGCACCTGGGCTGCTCCTTCGCCCCCAACCACAAGGGCATGGAGATGCCCGACCCGGACGGGGAGCCCTGGGGACACCTGCGCCGGCAGGTCCTCACCTCGCGCAACGTGCGCGGCGGGGTGCTCGTCGACTGGCTGCTGGGCGGCCTCAACCACCAGATAGAGCACCACCTCTTCCCGAGCATGCCGCGCCCACACCTGAGGCTCGCCCGACCCCTGGTCCGTCACCACTGCCGGGCGCTGGGCGTGCCGTACACCGAGACCGGACTGTGGGACTCCTACGCGCAGGCGCTGCGGCACATGCACGAGGTCGGCGCGCCGCTGCGTCGGTGAGGCGCCGGTGAGAGCAGGGGCTGTGCCGGCGAGGGCAGGGGCGCCGGGAACGGGTAGGAGAAGAGGGAACCGGAAGCCCGTCCCGGGCGTTCCGAAGACGAGCGGCGTTCGCACCGCCGCCCGGGGAGGCGTGGAAGATGACCAACCGAGGGAAGATCGCCGTCGGCGGCGTGGCCGCGGGCCTGCTCCTGTGGTGGCTGACCGGCAGTTTCCTGATCGCGGTGGCGGTGATCGTCGGCGTCCCGGCGATCGCCTACCTGATGCTCGACCCCTCGCAGCGGCGCCGGCTGCGGAGGGTGACCCGCAAGGAGCTGGGACGCTGAGCCGAACCGGGACGCCGAGCCGGTCGGCCTCGGCCGGCACGGTGCCGGATCGGGGCGGCGCCGTGCCCGGGCGGCCGGCCGCGCCCGGGCGCGTGTTCAGGCGACGGCGTCCGGCCGTACCGCCAGGTCGTCCAGTGCCTTGAGCAGCCCGGGCAGCTCCGGGCCCCGGCCCACCGGAAGCACCTCGCCCGGCTCGTCGTCCAGCAGGACGAACGCGATGTCGTCGGTCCGGGCCACCAGGCTCCACCCCGGTCCGTCCGCCCGCACCGTCCGGGCGCTGTCGCCGGCGAAGGCCGAGCGGATCCGGCCGGGCGGCGGTGGGGAGTCCACGTAGCCACGGGCCTCCTCCAGGGCACGGCGCACCTTGCTGTTCGGTTGCTCGCCCGGATCGACGAACGTCACGTCCGCGTCGACCTGCGCGCGCCAGTCCGCCCACCGCAGCGCGATCTCGTCGGCGCCCAGCCGCCGCTGCGCCGGGCCCCAGCGCGAGGTGTCCGGCGGGGACAGCGGCGCCCGGCCGCCGTCCAACTCGGGGTCGGGCGCCGGATCGTGGGGGGCCGGGACGCCCGGCGCGGCCACCGCCACCGCCAGCGGCCAGCCGGGGAGCACGGCGGCGATCGTCTCCTCGTCCGGGGACAGGTCGTACTCCATGCCGCAGTCCCAGGCGGCGATCGCGCAGGCCACCAGGGACACGTCATCGGTGGCGACCGTCCAACGCGCCCCCTGTCCGTCCTGCCCGAGGACGAGCCCGTAGCCCTCCGCGTACGGCTCCAGCCCGAGCGCGGCGCACGCCTCGGGGTAGTCGTCGCCGAGGACGCTCGGGAACTGCGCGGGCGTGAGCAGCACCGCGGTCAGTACGTACAGCGCGTCGTCGTGTGCGCTCTCCGACTCCGGCACGCCGGTCTCCTCTCCGCCCGGTTGGTTCGCGAACCCTAGCCATGTCAGGTGGGCGGAGTCGAGAGACCGGGGACACACCGGAGCGCCGGAGGGGGAGGACGGAGGGGCGGCGCACGGACGTCCGGTGGTGATCCGGTGGCGATCCTGTGGCGGTTCGGCACGTGATGCGGCCCGTGATCCGGTGTGCGAGACGGGCGCGTGTCGGGTGCGCGAGGGCGGTCCCGGGGCGGCGGTCGTCCGCACCGGCGACGGTCGGCGGAGCGCGGCGCGGGCAGCGCGCGCCGCGCCGCGTCCCGTGTCCGGCGCCGCGTCCCGCCGGGACGCGGCCCTCCCACCCGGCGGTCCGCCCGGTGAGGAACTTCCGCGTCCGCGTCCTGCCCCCACTCCGTTCCGCGCTCGCCCCGGGCCGTCGCGGATGCCTGCTTTCCGGCGTTCGGACCCCGTCCCGGACATCCCTGGGTATCCGCCCTTCCGCTTCCGGACGTGTCCTCGGCAGGCCGGAACGGTGGTTGCCCGGGCGCCTGTCGTGGGTAAGGCTGGCACGGCATGACCATGAGAAGGGGGAATCGGGCATGGCCCTGAGCAGTGAGCTGGACTGGCTCCTGGACGACCTGACACAGCGGATGTCATCGGTGCGGCACGCACTGGTGCTCTCGAACGACGGGCTGGTCACGGCGGCCAGTCAGGGCCTGGAGAGAAGCGAGGCGGAACACCTCGCCGCCGTCTCCTCCGGGCTGCACAGCCTGGCCAGAGGAACGGGAGAGCACTTCCACGTCGGCCGGGTGCGCCAGACGGTGATCGAGTTCGACGAGGGGATGCTCTTCGTGACGGCCGCCGGGGACGGCAGTTGTCTGTGCGTGCTCACCACGGCGGAGGCCGACATGGGGCAGGTGGCCTACGAGATGACCCTGTTGGTGAACCGGGTCGGCGAACACCTGGGCGTGGCCGCGCGCAACGGCCGCTGAGAGGCCCGCCGGCCACCATCGGACACAGGCCCACCAGGCGCTTCTCCGGGTTTTCCACAGGCTCCGCGGACCGTCGCCACCACGGGTTACGGTAGTCACACAGAGTGATCGGAGCGTTGTGGAGGGGGATGGCCGTGTCTGTGGGACTGTCGTCGAGCCGGTCCGTGGAACCGCCGTCGGGGCCGGTGCGGGCGGGGACGGTGGAGGCGCCGGAAGCGGAGGCGGAGGCCCGCGCCGTCCCGGCGGGCACCGTCCCGATGGACGAGGCGCGCCGGAGGCTGGGGCTGAGGCCGCGGGAGCTGGAACTGGCCGTCCAACTCGGGGAGGTGGCGACGGTGGCGCCGCTCCGGGAGGGCCACCGCCGCCGGGTGCCCGTGGCGGAACTGGCCAGGCTCCGCGCCGAGGAGGGATTTCCGGCCACGCTGCGGGAACGGCTGCGTCTGGTCGGGGCCCGGGAGGGTGCCGCGCTGCTGGGCGTCTCCCCGAGGCGGTTCGCCCGGCTGGCCCGGGCCGGCTGTTTCGGCCCGACGCGCTTCTCCCTCAACCGGTACCGGTCCGTGGTCTGGTTCTACCGCGCGGCCGAGTTGCGGGACGTCGCCGAGCAGCAGCCGGAACTGCTCGGCGGCGCCCTGCCGGAGGGGATGCGCCGGCTGCTCGCCGAGGGCGAGGACCGGCGCCCGCGCCACTGGCGCAACCGCCGGATCGCCCAGGTGCTCCGCGGAACGGACGACCCGTGGGCGGCGGCCGCCGCCCACGCCGCCGTGCTCCTCCCGGAGGTGGTGGCGGAGGCGGTGCCCGATCCGGCCGAACGGGCCCGGCTGGAGGAGCTGCGGCCCGACCTGGCGCCCGTCCGGCCGGAGTCCCTCGCCGCCCGGGAGGTCGTCCGGGCCGTGCTCACGGCCGACGGCGAGGAGGAGATCCTCTGGCACCGACTGGGCCTGACCCTGGCCCTGAGCACGGCACGGTCGGCGCGCCCGCTGCTCCGGCCGCCGGACGGGGAGGGGTCAGCCGCCCGCCTTCCGGAACAGGCCCTCCTGCATCACGGACACCAACAGCCGACCCTGCCGGTCGAAGATCTGTCCCCGGGCGAGCCCGCGGGCGCCGGTCGCGACGGGTGACTCCTGTTGGTAGAGGAACCACTCGTCGGCGCGGAACGGGTGGTGGAACCACATCGCGTGGTCCAGCGAGGCCATGTCGAAGCCGCGCGGCCCCCACAGGGGCTCGATCGGCAGGCGCACCGCGTCCAGCAGCGTCATGTCGCTGGCGTAGGTGACGGCGCAGGTGTGGACGAGGGGGTCGTCGCCCAGCGGCCCCACCGCCCGCATCCACACGGCGCTGCGCGGCTCCACGCCCTCCAACTCCCGCGGCGTCCAGCGCAGCCGCTCCACGTACCGGATGTCGAACGGCTGGTGGTGCGCCATGCGCTCCAGCGATTCGGGCAGCGTGCCCAGATGGTCGCGGACCTCGTCGGCCAGCCTCGGCAGCGACTCCGGATCCGGCACGTCGGGCATCGGCATCTGGTGCTCGAAACCCTGCTCACCCCGGTGGAAGGAGGCGGTCAGGTTGAAGATCGTCCGGCCCTGCTGCACGGCCACCACGCGGCGGGTGGTGAAGGACCGCCCGTCGCGCACCCGCTCGACCATGTACACGATCGGCACCCCGGGCACCCCCGGGCGCAGGAAGTACGCGTGCAACGAGTGCACCGGGCGGTCCCCGTCGGTGGTGCGCCCGGCGGCGACCAGCGCCTGCCCGGCGACCTGGCCGCCGAAGACGCGCTGCAGCGGCTCGTCGGGGCTGTGGCCGCGGAAGATGTTCTCCTCGATCCGCTCCAGGTCCAGGAGATCGACCAGGCGCTCGGTGGGACTGTCGGGGTCGGTCATCGTCGGTGTTTCCTCCTCGGTTCCCGGGCCGCCGTCACAGCGGGCCGACGTCGACGATCTTGATCACCGCGCGGCCCTCCGCGTCGGAGGCCGTGAGGTCCACCTCGGCGGAGATGCCCCAGTCGTGGTCGCCGGCCGGATCGGCGAAGGTCTGCCGGACCTTCCACAGACCGTCCTCGGGGTGCTCCTCGATCCGCAGCAGCTTCGGCCCGCGGGCGTCCGGGCCGGTGCCCAGCTCGTCGTACTCCTCCCAGTACGCGTCCATGGCCTCGGCCCAGGCGTCGGCGTCCCAGCCGGACTCGGCGTCCAGTTCGCCCAGTTCCTCGACCTTGTCCAGGGCGGCCAGCTCCACCCGCCGGAACATCGCGTTGCGCACCAGGACGCGGAAGGCACGGGCGTTGGCGGTGACGGGCTTGACCTGGTCGGCGCGGTCCTGGGCCTCCTCGGCCGTCTCGGCCTCGGGGTTGGCCAACTGCTCCCACTCGTCCAGCAGGCTGGAGTCGACCTGGCGGACCATCTCGCCGAGCCAGGCGACGATGTCCTGGAAGTCCTCGGACTTCAGGTCGTCCGGCACGGTGTGCTCCAGCGCCTTGTAGGCACTGGCCAGATAGCGCAGCACGATGCCCTCGGTGCGCGCCAACTCGTAGTGGGAGACGAACTCCCCGAAGGTCATGGCCCGTTCGTACATGTCGCGGACGACGGACTTCGGGGACAGCGGGTGGTCGCCGACCCAGGGGTGGCTCTTGCGGTAGACGCCGTAGGCGTGGAAGAGCAGGTCCTCCAGCGGCTTGGGGTAGCCGATGTCCGCCAGCCGCTCCATGCGCTCCTCGTACTCGATGCCGTCCGCCTTCATCCGCGCCACGGCCTCGCCCCTGGCCTTGTTCTGCTGGGCGGCGAGGATCGGCCGCGGATCGTCCAGGGTGGACTCCACGACGGAGACCATGTCCAGCGCGTACGAGGGGGACTCGGGGTCCAGCAGCTCGAAGGCGGCCAGCGCGAAGGTGGACAGCGGCTGGTTGAGCGCGAAGTCCTGCTGGAGGTCGACGGTCAGCCGGATGGTGCGCCCCTCGGCGTCCGGAGTGTCGAGCTGCTCGACGATCCCGCCGTCCAACAGCGAACGGTAGATGGCGATCGCCCGCCGGATGTGGCGCAACTGGCTGCGCCGGTCCTCGTGATTGTCCTCCAGCAGCTTGCGCATCGCCTGGAAGGCGTCGCCGGGCCGCGCGATGACGGACAGCAGCATCGCGTGGGTCACCTTGAAGCGGGAGGTGAGCGGCTCCGGCTCGGAGGCGATCAGCTTCTCGAAGGTCTTGTCGCTCCAGTTGACGAAACCCTCCGGCGCCTTCTTCCGGACCACCTTGCGGCGCTTCTTCGGGTCGTCGCCGGCCTTGGCGAGGGCCTTCTCGTTCTCGATGACGTGCTCGGGGGCCTGGGCGACGACCAGCCCCGCGATGTCGAAGCCCGCCCGCCCGGCACGGCCCGCGATCTGATGGAACTCCCGCGCCCGCAGCACCCGCACCCGGTTGCCGTCGTACTTGGTCAACGCGGTGAACAGCACCGTGCGGATGGGCACGTTGACGCCCACCCCCAGCGTGTCGGTGCCGCAGATCACCTTGAGCAGCCCCGCCTGCGCCAGCTTCTCCACCAGCCGCCGGTACTTCGGCAGCATGCCCGCGTGGTGCACGCCGATGCCGTGCCGGACGTAGCGCGAGAGGTTCCGCCCGAACCGGGTGGTGAAGCGGAAGTTGCCGATCAGCTTGGCGATCTCGTCCTTCTCCTCGCGCGAGCACATGTTGATGCTCATCAGCGCCTGGGCGCGCTCCACCGCCTGCGCCTGGGTGAAGTGCACGATGTACACCGGCGCCTGGTGGGTCTCCAGCAGTTCGGTCAGCGTCTCGGTCAGCGGGGTCGTGCGGTACTCGTAACTCAGCGGGACCGGCCGGGTGGCGGAGCGCACCACGGCGGTCGGGCGTCCGGTGCGCCGGGTCAGGTCCTCCTCGAAGCGGCTCACGTCGCCGAGCGTGGCCGACATCAGGACGAACTGCGCCTGCGGCAGTTCCAGCAGGGGAATCTGCCAGGCCCAGCCACGATCCGGCTCGGCGTAGAAGTGGAACTCGTCCATCACGACCTGGCCGATGTCGGCGTCCGCGCCGTCCCGCAGCGCGATGGAGGCGAGCACCTCGGCGGTGCAGCAGATGACGGGCGCGTCGGCGTTGACCGAGGCGTCGCCGGTGAGCATCCCGACGTTCTCGGTGCCGAAGATCTTGCACAGGTCGAAGAACTTCTCCGACACCAGCGCCTTGATGGGCGCGGTGTAGAAGGTGACCTTGTCCTGGGCGAGCGCGGCGAAGTGGGCACCGGCCGCGACCAGGCTCTTGCCGGAGCCGGTCGGGGTGGACAGGATGACGTTCGCTCCGGAGACCACTTCGATCAGCGCCTCTTCCTGGGCGGGGTAGAGCGTGATGCCCCGGCCCTCGGCCCAGCGGGAGAAGGCGTCGTAGAGGGCGTCGGGATCGGCGGTACTCGGCATCTGATCGATAAGGGTCACGCCCTCCATACTGCCTGCCGGCGCGGCCTCGGGGGGAACCGGCCGACCGTCCGAAGATCACGGACGCTACGCTGTGTCGCCGGCAGGGCGGCGGAGCGAGAACGACGGGGTGGGGACGCACATGATGGGACCGGCGCATTCGCTGTCGGGGGCGGCGGCCTGGCTGGGGGTCGGAGCGGTGGCGTACGCCCTGGACCGACCGATGCCGTGGCCGGTCCTGGTGGCCGGTGCGCTGATCTGCTCGGGCGCGGCCCTCGCACCCGATCTGGACCACAAGTCGGCGACGATCTCCCGCGCCTTCGGGCCGCTCTCCAAGTGGCTGTGCGAGGTGATCGAGAAACTCTCCTGCGCGGTCTACAAGGCGACCCGCAAGCCCGGCGACCCCAGACGCGCGGGCGGACACCGCACCCTCACCCACACCTGGCTGTGGGCGGTCGTGATGGGGGCGGGCTTCTCGGCGCTGGCGGCGTTCGGCGGACGCTGGGCGGTCCTGGGCATCCTCTTCGTCCACATGGTGCTGGCCGTCGAGGGCCTGCTGTGGCGGGCGGCACGGGTCTCCAGCGACATCCTGGTGTGGCTGCTGGGCGCGACCAGCGCCTGGATCCTGGCGGACATCCTGAACAAGCCGGGCAACGGCGCGGACTGGCTGTTCACCGGACCCGGCCAGGAGTACCTGTGGCTCGGGCTGCCGATCGTGCTCGGCTCCCTGGTCCACAACGTCGGCGACGCCATCACCGTCTCCGGCTGCCCGATCCTGTGGCCGATCCCCGTGGGCGGCAAGCGCTGGTACCCGGTGGGCCCGCCCAAGTCCATGCGGTTCAAGGCGGGGAGCTGGGTCGAACTGCGCGTTCTGATGCCCGCCTTCACCATCACGGGCGCGATGAGCGGAATGTGGGCCCTGGGCTTCGTCGGCTGATCCCACCGGCCGGGGCGGGCCCGGCCGGTGGGGTTCCCTCCGGCGCCGGCTCAGCCGTGCCAGGACCGCCACAGCGCCGCGTAGGCGCCGTCCGCGGCGACCAGCTCGTCATGACTGCCCAGCTCGCTGATCCGGCCGCCCTCCACCACCGCGATCACGTCCGCGTCGTGCGCGGTGTGCAGCCGGTGCGCGATCGCCACCACCGTGCGCCCCTCCAACACCCGCGCGAGCGAGCGCTCCAGGTGCCGGGCGGCGCGCGGGTCCAGCAGCGAGGTCGCCTCGTCCAGCACCAGGGTGTGCGGGTCGGCCAGCACCAGCCGGGCCAGCGCGATCTGCTGGGCCTGGGCCGGGGTGACCGTCAGCCCGCCGGAGCCGACCTCGCTGTCCAGGCCGTCCGCCAGGCCGCGCGCCCAGCCGTCGGCGTCCACCGCCGCGAGCGCGGCCCACAACTCGCCGTCCCCGGCGTCCGGGTTCGCCAGCAGCAGGTTGTCGCGGAGCGTGCCGACGAAGACGTGGTGCTCCTGGTTGACCAGCGCCACGTGCTCGCGCACCCGTTCCGCGGACATCCGGGCCAGCTCGGCCCCGCCGAGGGTGACCTCGCCCGCCCGCGGTGCGTAGATCCCGGCCAGCAGCCGCCCCAGCGTGGACTTCCCCGCGCCCGACGGTCCGACCAGCGCGACCCGTGTACCGGGCGCCACCGCCAGGGACACCCCGTGGAGCACGTCACCGCCCTCGTGGTAGCCGAACCGCACCGCGTCGGCCCGCACCTCGCGGCCCTCGGGAGCCACCGTGTCGTCGCCGGAGCCGGGCTCGATCTCGCGGACCCCGACGAGCCGGGCCAGGGAGACCTGGGCGACCTGGAGCTCGTCGTACCAGCGCAGGATCAGGCCGATCGGCTCGACCAGCATCTGGGCGAGGAGCGCCCCCGTGGTCAGCTCGCCCACCGTGATCCAGCCCCGCAGCACGAAGAGACCGCCGATCATCAGCACCGAGCCCAGGATCAGCACATGGGTGGCGTTGACGACGGGGAAGAGGACCGTCCGCAGCCACAGCGTGTACCGCTCCCACGCGGTCCACTCCCTGATGCGGCGCTCGGACAGGGCCACCCGGCGCGCGCCCAGCCGGTGGGCCTCCACCGTCCGCGCGGCGTCCACGGTCTCGGCCAGTGCGCCGGCGACGGCGGCGTAGCCCGCCGCCTCGGACCGGTAGGCGCTCGGTGCCCGGCGGTAGTACCAGCGGCAGCCGATCAGCAGCACCGGCAGGGCGATCGCGACGGCCGGCGCCAGCGGCGGCGCCGTGACCGTGAGCGCGCCCAGCAGCAGGCCCGACCAGACGACACCGATCGACAACTGCGGCACCGCCTCGCGCATGGCGTTGGACAGCCGGTCGATGTCGGTGGTGATCCGGGAGAGCAGGTCTCCGGTCCCGGCCCGCTCCAGCACGCTCGGCGGCAGTCTCACCGAGCGGACCAGGAAGTCCTCGCGCAGGTCCGCCAGCATCCGTTCGCCCAGCACCGCGCCGCGCAGCCGCACCTGCCGGACGAAGACGGTCTGGACGGCCAGGGCGACGGCGAACAGGACGACGGTGCGCTCCAGGCCGAGGTCGCGCGCTCCGCCGGCGAGGTCCTCCACCACGCGGCCCAGCAGGTGGGGGCCGACCATGGAGGCCACCACCGCGATCGTGTTCACCGCCACCAGCAGCGCGAACGCCCGGCGGTGCCGGCGGAGCAGTTCGCCGACGTAGGCGCGCACGGTCCGCGGCGTGCCGACCGGCAGGGTCGTGGCCGACTCGGGCGCGGCCGGATCGTGCCGAGGGGGTGCGATGCCGATCATGCGGTCTCCTCCATGTGCTCGCGGTGCCGCGGCCCTCGTGCGGCGACCGTGTCGTCGGCGGGGATGTCGGCGGGGATGTCGGCGGCGGTGGTGTCGTCGGCGGGGGCGCCGGCCTCGACGTCGGTCTCCCGGGTGACCACCGCGCGGTACTCCGGCACGCCGGACAGCAGCTCCCGGTGCGTGCCGGCGGCGACCACCTCGCCGTTCCGGACGAACGCCACCCGGTCGGCCCGGTCCAGCACCAGCGGACTGGAGGAGAACACCACCGTGGTGCGGCCCGCCCGGACGCGGCGCAGCGCCTCGGCGACCCGGGCCTCGGTGTGCGAGTCCACCGCGCTGGTCGGCTCGTCCAGCACCAGCACCTCGGGGTCGGCGACCAGCGACCGGGCCAGTGCCAGCCGTTGGCGCTGGCCGCCCGACAGGGACCTGCCGCGCTCGGTGATCCGCGCCCGCATCGGGTCCCCGCCCGTGTCCGTGCCGGACTGCGCCAAGGCGTCGAGCACGTCGCCGCACTGGGCGGCGTCCAGGGCCTGCCGGGGCGTGACCTTGCCGGACGACGGCACGTCGAGCAGCTCCCGCAGGGTGCCCGAGAGCAGCACCGGGTCCTTGTCCTGCACCAGGACGGCGGTGCGGGCCGTCTCCAGCGGCACCTCGTCCAAGGCGACACCGCCCAGCAGCACCGAGGGCGTTCCCTCCGCGGCGTCGCCCCCGTGCCCGCCCAGCCGTTCGGCGAGCCGCCCGGCCAGGTCGGGATCGCCGCACACCACCGCGGTCAGACGGCCGGCCGGCGCCAGCAGCCCGCTCGCCGGGTCGTACAGGTCGCCGTGCGGGCCCCCGTTCCCCCCGGTGTCCTCCCGGCCGCCCTCCCCGGTGTCCGCGGTGGCGCCGCCCCCCGTCTCCCGACGCAGCGCCAGGACCCGGGCGGCCCGTTTCGCCGAAGGCCGGGAGAAGGAGTACGCCATGGCGAACTCCTGGAAGAGCCGCAGCGGGAAGAGCAGGAAGGCCACGGCGCCGTACACCGTCACCAGTTCGCCCGCCGCGACCCGGCCGTCCAGCGCCAGCCGCGCGCCGAACCAGACCACCGAGATCAACAGCAGACCCGGCAGCAGCACCTGCACGGCGTCGATCAGCGACCACATCCGCGCGGTGCGCACCGCGGCCCGCCGCGCCTCCTGCGAGGCCCTGCGGTACCGGTCGAGGAACAGCTCCTCGCCGCCGATGCCGCGCAGCACCCGCAGCCCGGCCACCGTGTCCGCGGCCAGCTCGGTGGCCCGCCCGGCCTTCGCGCGCTGCGCGTCCGCGCGCCGGGTCGCCGGCGACAGCAGCGGCAACACGGCGAGCACGAGGACCAGCACGCCGACCGACACCATGCCGCCGAGCACCGGTTCGTACACCGTCAGGGCCGCGCACACCCCGACCGTGGTCAGCAGCGCGGCCCCGAAGCGGGAGACGCTCTCGACGAACCAGCCGATCTTCTCGATGTCGCCGGTGGAGACGGCGACGACCTCCCCGGCCGCCACCCGCCGGGTCAGGGTGGCTCCCAGGGCGGTGGCCTGCCGGGCCAGCAACTGCTGCACCCGGGCCGCCGCGGTGATCCAGTTGGTGATGGCGGTGCGGTGCAGCATGGTGTCACCGACGGTGACGGCCAGGCCCAGCACCGCCATCAGCCCGCCTGCCCGCACGAGGCCCTCCCCGGATCGCGTGGCGGCCGCCTCCACGGCGACCCCCACCGCGATGGGGAGGGCGGCGACCGCCACCATGTGGAGCGTGCCCCAGGCCAGTGACCTCAGCTGTCCGTCGAGCTGGGAGCGCCACAGCCAGACGAGGAAGCGGATTCCGGACCGTGCGTCGGGAACGCCGGGGTCGGGATACGGAAGGTCGCGGATCTGCATGGGTGTCCCAGGGCGGTCTCGGGGGAGGGATGGCAACCGTGCAAGACTCCCCTCCGTCACCGGCGGGGAGCAAAGGGTTTTCCGCACGGCCGAGCACGACCGGCCGCGCACGCCCCCGTCCGCCCGGGACGGCTGCGACGGGGGACGCACGGAGTGCGACGATGGACGACATGCCGAAATCCACGACGAGACCCCGACACGGCGGGCGGCGCACGGCATCGGCGGTCGGCGCCGGCGTGGCGGCACTCGCCCTGCTCGCGGGCTGCGGCAGCGGCGGCGCCGACCGGAGCGCGGCCGACGAGCCCCGGCGTGCCGCGTCGGCGCACCCCTCGCCGTCCCCGACCGAGTTCCGCCGCATCCCGGGCATCGGGGAGCGTCTCCACGACGAGATCCCCTCCGCCACGCGTCAGGTGGTGGCCGTCTACGGCGAGGACGAGGACTCCGCCGAGGCCACGGTCGTCCTCTACACCCGGCACGGCGACACCTGGTCACGCGAACGCCGGTGGCCCGCCCACAACGGAAAGCGCGGCTGGACCGCCGACCACCACGAGAACGACAAGCGCAGCCCGATCGGCGTCTTCACCCTCTCCGACGCGGGCGGAGTCCTTCCCGACCCGGGGGCGAAGCTGCCGTACACCCGTTCCGACGCCTTCGCCGCGCCGCGCCACTGGCCGCGTACGCACTGGCACGACTTCGACCACGTCATCGCCATCGACTACAACCGTGTCAAGGGCACCCCGCCCAACGACCCGACCCGGCCGCTGGGGCGGGAGAAGGGCGGGAGCATCTGGTTGCACATGGACCACGGCAGCGGCACCTCCGGCTGCGTCAGCGTCTCCAAGGCCGCCATGGAACACCTGCTGCGCACCCTCGACCCGGCGAAGCACCCGGTCGTCGTGATGGGGGACAAGGCGAGCCTGGCGTCCTGAACCGGCCGCCCCCCGCCGCGCCCGCCGCCCGCCCTGCCCTCCCCGAACGGGGGAGGAAGCACACCGGCGCACACCGCGGTGCGGGGCGCGACAGCACACGGCAGGCGCATCGCGGTGCCGCACGGCGCTCGGCGGACGACCGTAGGCTGGTGAGTCGGCCACCGCCGCCACACCGACCGACGGAGCCGACCGCCGAAGCCGACCGACGAAGGAGTGCGTTGCACCCCCACGAACCCGCCTGGACACCGCCGCCCCGGGAGAAGGGCGCGCCACGGCAGCCCGCCCAGATCCGCCGGATCCTCCGCCTCTTCCGCCCCTACCGCGGCCGCCTCGCCGTCGTCGGGCTGCTCGTCGGCGCGTCCTCGCTGGTCTCGGTCGCCTCGCCCTTCCTGCTGCGCGAGATCCTCGACGTGGCGATCCCGCAGCAGCGCACCGGCCTGCTCTCCCTCCTCGCCCTCGGCATGATCGCCACAGCGGTGCTGACCAGCGTCTTCAACGTCCTCCAGACGCTGATCAGCACGACCGTCGGCCAGCGCGTCATGCACGACCTGCGCACCGAGGTCTACGCCAAGCTCCAGCGGATGCCCCTGGCGTTCTTCACCCGCACGCGCACCGGCGAGGTCCAGTCCCGCATCGCCAACGACATCGGCGGCATGCAGGCCACCGTGACCTCCACCGCCACCTCCCTGGTCTCCAACCTCACCAGCGTGGTGGCGACCATCGTGGCCATGCTGGCGCTGGACTGGCGGCTCACGCTCGTCTCCCTGGTCCTGCTGCCGCTGTTCGTCTGGATCAGCCGGCGCGTCGGCCGCGAGCGCAAGAAGATCGCCACCCGGCGGCAGAAGCAGATGGCCGCGATGTCGGCGATGGTCACCGAGTCGCTGTCGGTCAGCGGCATCCTGCTGGGCCGCACCATGGGCCGCGCCGACTCCCTCACCCGCGCCTTCGCCGACGAGTCCGAGCGGCTGGTGGACCTGGAGATCCGCTCCAACATGGCCGGGCGCTGGCGGATGTCGGTCATCGGCATCGTCATGGCGGCCATTCCGGCGCTGCTGTACTGGGCCGCGGGCCTGCTCCTGCACCTCGGCGGCCCGGTCTTCTCCATCGGCACCCTGGTCGCCTTCGTCACCCTCCAGCAGGGCCTGTTGCGCCCCACCGTCTCGCTGCTGAACACCGGCGTGCAGGTGCAGACCTCCCTGGCCCTCTTCCAGCGCATCTTCGAGTACCTGGACATGCCGGTGGAGATCACCGAGCCCGCCCGGCCCGTGCGGCTGGAACGGGCGCGCGGCGAGGTCCGCTTCGAGAACGTCACCTTCTCCTACGACCCGTCCGCCGACACCCCCACGCTCGACGGCATCGACCTGACCATCCCCGCCGGCGGCAGCCTCGCCGTCGTCGGCCCCACCGGCTCCGGCAAGAGCACGCTGAGCTACCTGGTGCCGCGGCTGTACGACGTCACCGGCGGGCGGGTCACCATCGACGGGATCGATGTGCGGGACCTGGACTTCGACTCGCTGGCGCGGGCGGTGGGCGTGGTGTCGCAGGAGACCTACCTCTTCCACGCCTCCGTCGCCGACAACCTCCGCTTCGCCCGGCCCGACGCCACGGACGCCGAGATCGAGGCCGCGGCCCGCGCCGCCCAGATCCACGACCACATCGCCTCGCTGCCCGAGGGGTACGACACCCTCGTCGGCGAGCGCGGCTACCGCTTCTCCGGCGGCGAGAAACAGCGCCTGGCCATCGCCCGGACCATCCTGCGCGACCCGCCCGTCCTCATCCTCGACGAGGCCACCAGCGCCCTGGACACCCGCACCGAGCAGGCCGTCCAGCGGGCCATCGACGCCCTGTCGGCGGGCCGTACGACGCTGACGATCGCCCACCGCCTGTCCACCATCCGCGATGCCGACGAGATCGTCGTCCTCGACGGCGGACGGATCGCCGAACGCGGCACCCACGAGGAACTCCTGGCCCGCGGCGGACGCTACGCGGACCTGCTGCGGCGCGACGCCGTCCTCCCCGAGTCCGAGTCGGCGGGCCCGGGAGCGGTGGAGGCCGCCCCCGCATGACGCCCCGCCGTACCGGCGCTGTACCGGCCCGTGCCGCGCGTGCCGTGCCGCGGGCCGGCGCCGGCCGGAACACCCGGCGGAGCGGCCTACCGGGACGGCGGGCCCACGGCCGGCCGGTCGAGGACCAACAGCCACTCCTCCACCGTCTCCCCGCGCGCCGCCGCGTGACCGCCGCCCTCGCCGCAGCGCACGAAGCCGCACTTCTCCAGGACCCGCAGCGAACCGTGGTTGTCCTTGGCCACACGGGCGTACAGCGGCCGGTGCGGCCGCTCGGCGAGCAGGGCGGCCAACGCGCGGCTCGCGATGCCCCGCCCCCAGTGTTCGCGGGCGATCCAGTACGCGACCTCGCGCCGGTCCGGGACGTCCCAGGGGGTGTGGAGCAGTACGCTGCCGACGACCTCGCCGTCGACGAGGACGGTCCGCTTGACGGTCTCCGGGTCGTCGAGGATCCGCCCCCAGCGGGCGTCGAACGCGGCGCGGTCCGAGGGGTCCGCCGCGGTGAAGGCCGCCATCCGGTTGGCCTCCGGATCGAGTTGGAAACGGAACAGGTGCGGCAGGTCCGCGGGCACCGTCTCGCGCAGTTCCACCTCGTCCGCCTCGAACGCCTCGCCCGCCGCGAACGCGCTCACCGCAGCCGTCCCGCAGCGCGCAGGTCGTCGAAGACCAGTCGGTCCACCGGCGGCACTCGGTCGTAGTCGGCGTACGACAGCCAGGCGATCTCCTCGATCTCGCCGCCGGCGGCGAGCGTGCCGCTGTGGTCGCCCGTGTAGCAGGCCATCCGGACCACGACCCCGGTCGTGTGCTCGTCGACCGGCGCCTCGTACGTGCCCAGGTGGGCGACCGTGTCGGGCGCGAGCGCCACGGTCAGTTCCTCCTCGACCTCCCGCAGCAGGGTCTGGAGGTCGCTCTCCCCGTCGTGGCGCTTGCCGCCGGGGATGTAGAAGAGGTCCTTGCCCCGCGTACGGGCGCCCAGGATCATGCCGTCGCGCAGGTGCACCCACGCCACCGTGTCGATGAGCCGCGTGCCGGGGCCGGCTATGGGACCGCCCGTCACCGCACGGCTCCGGCCGGGCCGGGGAAGCGCGTCTCGCGCCGGGGAGTGAACACGCAGAACTCGTTGCCCTCGGGGTCGGCCAGGACGTCCCACTCGATCTCCTGGTCGCGCCGCCGCACCAGGGTGGCACCCATGCCGAGCAGTTCCTCGGTGTCGCCCCACACGTCGAAGTGCACCCGGTTCTTGCTCGTCTTGGGCTCGGGCACCGGGTTGAACCAGATCACCGGCCCGGCGTCCTGCGGATGGTGGATGGCCACGGGCCACTCCGGCGGCCGGGGAGGCTGCCCCAGCGTCCTGCGGCGTTCGTATCCCAGCGCGGCGCACCACCAGTCGGCGAGCGCCTGATGGTCGTTGGCGTCCACGACGAGGTCCTTGAGGCGTGCGGGCATGTCTCCGAGCCTAGCCGCCGGGGGCCGCGCCGGGGCCCCGGCCACGCCGACGCCCCACGACGGGGAAGGTGCCCCCGGAAGGGGAGAGGTGGGGGATCATGGGCGCCATGAGATCTGCCCGGATCCTCGTCTTCACCCGGACCACCGGCTACCGGCACGACTCCATCCCGCACGGCGTCGACGCCTTCCGCGCCCTCGGCGACGAACACGGCCTGACCGTCACCGCCACCGAGGACCCCGCCGCGCTCGCCGCCGCCCTGACCGAGGGCGACTGCCGTGCCGTGGTCTTCCTCTCCACCAGCGGCGACGTCCTCACCCCCGAGAGCCGCGAGGCCCTGCGGTCGTACGTCACCGGAGGCGGGGCCTTCGTCGGCGTCCACGCCGCGGCCACCACCGAGTACGACTGGCCCTGGTACGGCGAGCTGCTCGGCGCCCGCTTCGACCGGCACCCCGCGCTCCAGCCGGGCGTCGCGGTCGTCGAGGACCGCGACCACCCGGCCACCGCGCACCTGGGCCCCATCTGGCCGTTCACCGACGAGTGGTACGACTTCCGCTCCAGCCCGCGCGACCGGGTGCGGGTGCTGGTCTCCGCCGACGAGGCCAGCTACGAGGGCGGCGGGATGGGGGAGGACCACCCGTTGGTGTGGTGTCACGAGAACACCGGGGGCCGCTCCTTCTACACCGCCCTCGGCCACACCGCGGAGTCCTACGCCGACCCCGTCTTCCGCCGTCATCTGCTGGGCGGGCTCGTCTGGGCCGCCCGGCTGCCCGTCCCGTCCTGAGGGACGGGCGGCCTCGCCGACGCCGCCCCACCGGACCCCGCCGCCGGCCGGCCCGCCGGTGCCGGCGGGCGAACTCCTCGGCTCAGGACGCGCGTCCTTCCGGCACTACCGCCTCCCCTCCTCGGACACGTGGGCTTCCAGCCAGTCGACCAGCGGTGCGAGACGGGACCAGCCGTCGCGCACCAGGTCCAGCGCGCGCGGTCCGCCGAGCTCGGCCGGCGGGTGCAGCCGCTCCGCGCCCAGCGAGCGGTACCGCATCAGCTCCAGCCGGGGGTGGTCGGCGGGGCAGCCGCGGGGCCGCGTCCTGAGCCGTTCCCCCACCAGGCTCCAGCCGTCCCTCTCCAGCTTCCGCACGATCCGCTCCAGATCCGGGCCGTACCGCTCGTGGTCCACCGCCTCCCGGTAGCGGCCGACCTGCTCGGTGCCGCCGTGGAAACCGGCGCCCAGGCGCATTCCCTCCGCGGACAGTTGCGCGTAGTACCCGACGCTGCCCGCCGATTCCGTGGTGATCCCCTGGTGGGTCTTGTACGGCGACTTGTCGTTCGAGAAGCGGGTGTCGCGCTGCGGCCGCCACACCTTCACCGGCCCGAACCGCTTCTCCAGCGCCTCGGCCAGGGCCTCCATGGGCGTGCGCACGCAGGTGTCGTAGACGTCCTTGTGGCCGTGCCAATACTCCCGTGTGTTGTCCTCCTCCAGACCGGCGTAGAAGTGGAAGGCGCGGTCGGGAAACCCCTGGAACTTCACATCGTCTCCTTGGCCGGGGACTCACAGCGAGCCGACGGAGCGGGCGACGAGGTCCGCCGTCCGCCCCGGGTCGAGCCGAGGGTCGCAAGCGGTGGCGTGGCGGGGGAAGACGACACGCACGACGGGGACGGGGTGCGGTCCGGTACGGGGACGCTCGCGGTGACGCCGCCGGGACGGTCTGCGGACACGGCCCGGCGGGCCGCTGCCGGTACGCGCGCGGGCTCCCCCCGGGCGGGGGAAGGCGGACGACGGACGGGGGAAGCGTCGCCGAACCACTCCCACCGCACCGGGGACGTGAGGGCCGCTCCCACATGGGCATACTCGTCGATGTCGATGTCGATGTCGATGCCGACCGCTGGACCGCCCGGAGCGTGGCCCGCGCGGTCCGGGCGGGCCGAGCGGGACCGAACAGGGCCGACTCGCCACCGGGTTCACGAGCCGGCCGGTGGCAGGATGGGCTTATGGGAACGATTCACCTCATTCCGGGCGACATTACCGAACAGTCCGTCGACGCGATCGTGAACGCCGCCAACTCCTCCCTGCTGGGCGGCGGAGGCGTCGACGGGGCGATCCACCGCAAGGGCGGACCGGAGATCCTCGCCGAGTGCCGCGCCCTGCGCGCCTCCCGGTACGGCGAGGGCCTGCCGACCGGCCGGGCGGTGGCCACCACGGCCGGCCGGCTGCCCGCGCGTTGGGTGATCCACACGGTGGGGCCCGTCTGGTCGTCGACCGAGGACAGGTCCGACCAACTGGCCTCCTGCTACCGCGAGTCGCTGCGCGTGGCGCGTGAACTGGGCGCCCGCACCGTCGCCTTCCCCGCCATCTCCACCGGCGTCTACGGCTGGCCGATGGACGACGGCGCCCGCATCGCGCTGAACACGGTGCGCGAGGAGATCGAGGGGGACGACGCCTTCGAGGAGATCCGCTTCGTGCTGTTCGGCCGGCAGGCCTACGACGCCTTCACCGCGGCGCTGTGACGCCCGCGGGGCGGCCGGTGCCGGGCTCGGCCCCCGCTCGGGGGCCGGGCCCGGCGTCCGTGTGGATCACCTGAACGGTGTACAAGTCGTCGTACAGATCGTCGTACAGGCCGCCGTACGGGTCGTCACGGCCGTCGAGGGCCGGGGCGCGGCGCACGTCGGAGGCGGGTCCGAGGCGTGACGGGGCCTCGTCCTCCTCGCCCTCCACGGCGTCCCGGTCGGGTTCGGCCAGGGCGAGGAGCACGAGGGGCAGGGTGGCGAGCGGGGTGACGATCCGCAGCACGGTGACTCCTTCACACGGTTCGCGAGGGGTGTGACGGAGCCTCAGCCTTGCGGCTCGGCAATACGTTTCATCGACTTGCGCAAGAACACGGTGTAACGGACGCGGCGGAGCGCGTGAACGCGCGGGGGCGGTCCGGTGCCGGGCACCGGACCGCCCCCGCGCGTCCGTCCACGCCGTCGGTGCCGTCGGCGCCGGGTCAGCGGTAGAGCAGGTACGCGCGCCGCGTCCGTTCGAAGGCCCGCACCTCGTCGCGCCAGGCCGCCACGATCTCGTCCGCGTCCTTGCCCGCGTCGATCGCCTCGCGCAGCCGGGGCGATCCGGAGAGCTTGTCGATCCAGAACGGGCGCTTGGCGTCCCAGGAGTCCCGGCGCCAGGCGAAGTCGGCGTAGCGGCGCGCCTCCACCAGCATCGCGACCGCCGTGGGAATCGGCCGGTAGCGGCGCGGATCGGTGACGTGGATCTGGACGCCCGCGCAGGTGACGCCGGAGTGCTTGCCGAACGTCGGCACGAAGTAGCCCTCGCGGAACCGCACGCCCGGCAGCTTCCGTGCGTTGAGGCGGTCGCTGTAGCGGTGGTCCAGGTACGGCGCGCCGATGAACTCGAACGGGCGGGTGGTGCCGCGCCCCTCCGACAGGTTGGTGCCCTCGAAGTAGCCCGTGCCGGCGTAGACGACGGCCGTGTCCGGGGTGGGCATGTTGGGGGAGGGCGGCACCCAGGGCAGGCCGTGCTCGTGGGCGGTGGAGTACGGGTCCCAGCCCCGCACCCGGACCACCTCCAGCTCCACCGTGCCGCCCTCGCCCTCCTTCGGCAGCAGTTCGCCGTTGAAGTAGCGGGCCAGCTCGCCCACCGTCATCCCGTGCTGCTGGATGATCACCTCGGCGCCGACGCCGGAGGTGAACTCCTCGGTCATCAGAGGGCCGTCGGCCCGGCGCCCGATCGGGTTGGGGCGGTCCAGCACCACGAACCGGGCGCCGATCGAGCGGGCGGCGACCATCGCGCTGTACATGGTCCAGATGTAGGTGTAGTAGCGGACGCCGACGTCCTGGATGTCGAAGACGACGGTGTCCGCGCCGGCCTTGGTGAACAGCTCGGCCATCTTGGCGGCGTTCGCCCCGTAGGCGTCGTACACCGTCAGCCCGGTGCGCGGGTCGGTGAACTCCGGCTCGGACTCGCCCGCCTGCGCGCTGCCCCGGAAGCCGTGCTCGGGGCCGAACACCCCCACGATGTCCAGATCGCCGCGCGCGGCCATGGAGTCCACGATGTGTCCGGTGTCGCGCAGGACGCCGGTGGGGTTGCTGATCACACCGACCCTGCGGCCGCGGAGCATGGACCAGTTTTGGGCGGCCGCGACGTCGGCGCCGGGGACGACGTCCCCGCGGGAACGTCCGTCGGACCGGCCGGGGGCGGCGCCGGCGGTGGCGGGGGAGACGAGCGGGGCGGCCAGCGCGGCGGCCGTGCCGGCGGCGAGAAGCGATCGGCGGGAAGGCATGCCGGGAAGCTATCCGCGTGCGCCGTGAGCGACAAGAGGCCACGCACGGTGACAGAGGTGTAGAGCAATGACGGGGCCCCGACAGCGCAACGACGGGGCCCCGCGACGCGGAACCGTTCACTCCGTCAGCAGGACGACCTCCAGGGTGCGCGGGCCGTGGACGCCCTCGACCCGGTCCAGTTCGATGTCGCTGGTGGCCGAGGGACCGGAGATCCAGGTCAGCGGACGGGTGGGGTCCAGACGCTCCAGGGCCCGCGGCACGGAGGCCACCACCTGCTCGGGCACCCGCACCACGCAGATGTGGTGGTCGGGGATCAGGGTGATGCGGCGACGCCCCTGGTCGGGGCCGCCGTCCAGCACGATCGTGCCGGTCTCCGCGATCGCCACCGCGCACCCGGTCACCACGCTGTCCACCGCGTCCAGTTCGTCCGGCGTGGAGGCGGCCCGGTCGTGGATCCGCACGGCGTCGGCGGCCTTCAGCCACCACGGCGGCAGACCGGGCGGCACCAGCACCGTTCCGCTGCCGCGCGCGAGCAGCAGCCGGCACAGCAGGAGGGGCAGGCCGTCGGCGTCCGTGCGGTGCACCAGGGCCCGGTAGTCGGCCAGGTTCTCCGCCAGCAGGTCGACGAGCTCCTCGGACGCCTCGGCACCGTCCGGGACGTGGGCGCGCTCGTACTCCCGGGGGACGGGGACGTCGTCCGGGGTCTCCGAGCGCGGCACGTCGACCAGGGCGCGGCGGATCCGGGCCAGCACCACGTCGCGGTCGCTCATCGCTCGCCTCCCTCTCCCCGGGCCGCTCCCGGGGTCTCTCCCCGCCGCTCTCCCCGTTTCTCCCCCTCGGAGCCCCGGGTGCGCCGCCACCAGTCGCGGAAGGACTCGGCCGGGACGGCGGGCAGGTCGCGGGCGGCCGTCCAGGCGCGGCCCGGCCCCGGCAGCCGCCGCGGGTGCAGCCGGCGGGTGCGGGAGGCCAGCCGCTGCCCGGCCAGCAGCGCCCGCGGATGGTCGAAGGCCCAGCGGGCCGCCCGCATCGCGGCGCGCTCGGCCGCGTGGCCCCGCGCGGGCCTGATCGTCGTGCGCCGCCCGCGCACCGTCGCCTCGCCGCCCTCGGCGACGCGTTCGCGCAGGTGCACCAGGACCTGGGGGATGTCGATGGCGACCGGACAGACCTCGTAGCAGGCGCCGCACAGCGAGGACGCGTACGGCAGCGAGGCGTCCAAGTCGCCGGCGGTGCCCCGCAGTTGGGGAGTGAGGATCGCGCCGATCGGGCCCGGATAGGCCGACCCGTAGGCGTGCCCGCCCGCCCGTTCGTAGACCGGGCAGACGTTCAGACAGGCCGAGCAGCGGATGCAGCGCAGCGCCTGGCGGCCGACGGTGTCGGCGAGGGCGTCGCTGCGGCCGTTGTCCAGCAGCACCAGGTGGAAGACGCGCGGGCCGTCGGCGGTCTCGGAGTCGGTGGTGCCCGTCCACATCGAGGTGTAGGGGTTCATCCGCTCGGCGGTGGAGGAGCGGGGCAGGAGCTGGAGGAAGACCTCCAGGTCCCGCCAGGTGGGCACCACCTTCTCGATGCCGACCACCGAGATCAGGGTCTCGGGCAGGGTCAGGCACATCCTCCCGTTGCCCTCGGACTCGACCACGACCAGGGTGCCGGTCTCGGCGACCATGAAGTTGGCGCCGGAGACGCCCACCTTCGCCCGCAGGAACTTCTCGCGCAGGTGCAGCCGGGCGGCCTCGGCCAGCTCGGCGGGGTTGTCGGTCAGATCGTCCGGCGCCGGGCGCCCCCAACGGCCCATCTCCCGCCGGAAGATGTCGCGGATCTCGCCGCGGTTGCGGTGGATGGCCGGGACCAGGATGTGGGAGGGCAGGTCGTCGCCGAGCTGGACGATCAGCTCGGCCAGGTCGGTCTCGTAGGCGCGGACGCCCGCCCGCTCCAGCGCCGCGTTGAGGCCGATCTCCTGGGTGACCATCGACTTGACCTTGACCACCTCGGTCTCGCCGGTCGCCTTCACCAGATCGGTGACGATCCGATTGGCCTCGGCGGCGTCGGCCGCCCAGTGGACGGTGCCCCCCGCGGCGGTGACGGCCTCCTCCAACCGCTCCAGGTAGTGGTCGAGGTGGCGCAGCGTCCGGTCCTTGATCGCGGCGCCGGCGGCCCGCAGCGCGTCCCAGTCGGACAGCTCGGCGACGGCCTTCGCGCGCTTGGCGCGGATGGTGCCGGTGGCGTGACGCAGATTGCCGCGCAGCCGCGCGTTCCGGGTGGCCGAGGCCGCGGCCTCGGGGAAGGCGGGCATGCCCAGGTACGTACGGCCGCTCATCGTGCGCCCCTCCTCGTGCCGTTCCCCGTGCCGTGTTCCGTCCCGCGCCCCGCGCCGCCCTCGGTGGCGGCCAGGATCTCGGCGAGGTGGACGGGCCGGGCCGTGGAGCCCCGCCGGGACAGGATGCCGCCGATGTGCATCAGACAGGAGTTGTCGACCGCGCACACCGCCTCGGCGCCGGTGCTCTCGACGGCGCGCGCCTTGTCCGCGCCCATCGCCGCCGACACCGCCGCGTTCTTCACCGCGAAGGTCCCGCCGAAACCGCAGCACTGGTCGGCACCCGGCAGCTCGACCAGCTCCAGCCCGCGCACGTTCTCCAGCAGCCGGCGGGGGCGGTCGCCCAGCCCCAGCGTCCGCAGACCGTGGCAGGTCGGGTGGTAGGTGACCGTGTGCGGGTAGTACGCCCCCACGTCCGTCACCCCCAGCACGTCCACCAGGAACTCGCTCAGCTCGTACGTCCTCGGCGCGACCTCGGCCACGGCCCGCTCCAGAGCGGCGTCACCGGAACGGGCGGCGACGCGCGGATGGTTCTCCCGCACCATCGCCGCGCACGAACCGGACGGGGTGACGACGTGGTCGTAGCCGCGGAACGCCTCGGCGTGGCGGCGCACCAGCGGCTCGGCCTCGCGCCGGTAGCCGGTGTTGAACTGCGGCTGCCCGCAGCAGCTCTGCGCCGGGGGGAAGTCCACCTCCACTCCCAGCCGCTCCAACAGGGCGACCGTGGCCCGCCCGGTGCCCGGGTAGAGCGTGTCGGTCACACACGTCACGAACAGTGCTACGCGCATATCGCGGCCTCCGCCCGCCGCCAGGCGTCACGATCACCCATGGGCTCATGGTGCCGCAGCGGCTGTGTGGCCCGCAGCAGCGACCTCAGCCCGGCCAGGTCGCCGTGGACGGCGCCGGCGGCGCGCGCCTGGACCAGGACGTTCCCGAAGGCCGCCGCCTCGGCCGGACCGGCGACCACCGGCAGCCCGCAGGCGTCGGCCGTCAGCTGACACAGCAGCTCGTTGTGCACGCCGCCGCCGACGACGTGCACCACCTCCACCTCCCGTCCCGACAGCCGCTGGGCGTCGGCGACGGCCCTGCGGTGGGCCAAGGCCAGGGAGTCCAGCACGCAGCGGACCGTCTCGGCCGGGTCGCGCGGGACGGGTTGACCGGTGCGGCGGCAGGCGTCCGCCACGCGCTCGGGCATCCGGCCCGGCGCCAGGAAGCCCGGATCGCCCGCGTCCACCACCGAGCGCAGCGCGGGCGCCTTCGCCGCCTCGCGCAGCAGCGTCCCCAGCTCCGGCCGCAGCCCGTCGGCCTCCCAGGCGCGCAGGCACTCCTGGAGGAGCCACAGGCCCATGATGTTGCGCAGGTAGCGGACCGTGCCGTCCACCCCCAGCTCGTTGGTGAAGTTGGCGCGGCGGGACTCCTCGGTGAGCACGGGAGCGTCCAGCTCCACCCCGGCCAGCGACCAGGTGCCGGTGGCGATGTACGCGAACGCCCCGTCGCCCCCGCCGCCGTCCGCCGGGACCCCCGCCACGGCGGAGGCGGTGTCGTGCGAGCCGACGGCCGTGACCGGCACCGGACCGGCCAGCCCGGTCTCCTCCAGGACCTCCCCGAGCAGCTCGCCGGCCCGGTCCCCCGGCCGGCGCAGCGGCGGGAACAGCGACAGGTCGACGCCGAACGCGTCGGCCACGCCACGCGCCCAGTCGCCGGTGCGCGGGTCGACCAGCTGGGTGGTGGAGGCGTTGGTCAGCTCGGTGCCCATCTCGCCCGTCAGCCAGTACGCCATCAGGTCGGGGATCAGCAGCAGGTGCCGGGCGGCGGCCAGCGCGGACGTCCCCCGCGCCGCCGTGAGCTGGTGGAGGGTGTTGAACGGCTGGTGTTGCAGGCCCGTGGCCGCGTACAGCTCCTCCGGCGGCATCACGGCCGCGGCCCGCTCGGCGGCCCCTTCGGTGCGGCCGTCGCGGTAGTGCACCGGATTGCCCAGCAGCGCGCCCGAGGCGTCCAGCAGCCCGTGGTCCACCGCCCAGGAGTCGACGCCGACGGAGGTCAGACGCCCCTCCGGCACCGTCCTCCCCGCCGCCCGCAGCCCGTCCAGCACGCCCCGGTACAGGCCGAGGACGTCCCAGTACAGGGTGCCCGCGGCACGGACCGGGCGGTTGGGGAAGCGGTGCGCCTCGCGCAGCTCCAGGGTGCCGGGCCCGACCGTGCCCACCATGACGCGCCCGCTGGAGGCGCCCAGGTCGACGGCGGCGAAGGAGAGGGGACCGGGTGGGGATGGGGACACGGGGACCTCGCGGATGAAGGGGGTGGAACCTGCCCGGCGACCGCGGCGGCACGACAGGGTCACGCGGTGGCCGGGCAGGGGTCACGGGGGACGGGCGTCAGCGCAGGAAGGCCGCGGCGACGCCCGCGTCCACCGGGACGTGCAGCCCGGTGGTGTGGCCGAGGTCGCCGCCCGTCAGGGCGAAGACCGCGTTGGCGACGTGCTCGGGCAGCACCTCGCGCTTGAGCAGGGTGCGCTGGGCGTAGAACTCGCCGAGCTTCTCCTCCGGCACGCCGTAGACGGCCGCGCGCTGCGCGCCCCAGCCGCTCGCGAAGATCCCGGAGCCGCGCACCACCCCGTCGGGGTTGACGCCGTTGACGCGGATGCCGTGCTCGCCCAGCTCGGCCGCCAACAGCCGCACCTGGTGGGCCTGGTCGGCCTTGGTGGCGCCGTAGGCGATGTTGTTGGGACCGGCGAACACCGCGTTCTTGGAGGCGATGTAGACGATGTCGCCGCCCATGCCCTGGGCGATCATCACCCGGGCGGCCTCGCGGGAGACCAGGAAGGAGCCGCGGGCCATGATGGCGTGCTGGAGGTCCCAGTCCCGGGCGGTGGTCTCCAGCAGCGGCTTGGAGATGGAGATGCCCGCGTTGTTGACCACCAGGTCCACGCCGCCGAAGGCGAGCACGGCCGTCTTGAACGCCTCGACGATCCCCTCCTCGTCGGTGACGTCCACCGTCACGGCCACGGCCCGGTCGGGCCCGCCGATCTCCTCGGCGACCTGCTCGGCCCTCTCGCCGTCGAGGTCCGCGACCACCACGCACGCGCCCTCGGCGGCCAGCCGGTGCGCGATGGCCTTCCCGATGCCGGAGCCCGCGCCGGTGACCAGCGCGATCCGGGTGGCCAGCGGCTTGGGCGCCGGCATCCGGCGCAGCTTGGCCTCCTCCAGCTCCCAGTACTCGATGCGGAACTTCTCCGACTCCTCGATCGGCGCGTAGGTGGAGACCGCCTCCGCGCCGCGCATCACGTTGATCGCGTTGACGTAGAACTCGCCCGCCACGCGCGCGGTCTGCTTGTCCTTGCCGAAGGAGAACATCCCCACGCCGGGGACGAGGACGATCGCCGGGTCCGCGCCGCGCATCGCCGGGGAGTCCGCGGTGGCGTGCCGCTCGTAGTAGGCCCGGTACTCCGCGCGGTACTCCTCGTGGAGCTCCTTCAGCCGCGCGACGGCGTCCTCGACCGGCGCGGTCGGCGGCAGGTCCAGCACCAGGGGGCGGACCTTGGTGCGCAGGAAGTGGTCCGGGCAGGAGGTGCCCAGGGCCGCCAGGCGCGGGTGCTCGGCGCGGGAGAGGAAGTCCAGCACCACCTCGGAGTCGGTGAAGTGGCCCACCTGCGGCCGGTCCCGGGAGGCGATCGCCCGGATGTGCGGCGCCAGCGCGGCGGCGCGCTCCCGGCGCTCGGCGTCCGGCAGCGGACCGTGGCCGTCGAGCACCGGCCCGAACGGCTCGGCCCTGCCGCGCTCGGCGAGGAACGCCTCGGCGGTGCGGATGATCTCCAGCGAGTTGCGCTCGCACTCCTCGGAGGTGGCGCCCCAGGCGGTGATGCCGTGTCCGCCCAGGATGCAGCCGATCGCCTGCGGGTTGGCCTCCTTGATCGCGGCGATGTCCAGTCCGAGCTGGAAGCCGGGCCGGCGCCAGGGCACCCACACCACGCGGTCGCCGAAGCACTCGGCGGTCAGCTTCTCGCCGTCGGCCGCGCAGGCCAGCGCGATGCCGGAGTCGGGGTGGAGGTGGTCCACGTGGGCGGCGTCCACCAGGCCGTGCATGGCGGTGTCGATGGACGGGGCCGCGCCGCCCCTGCCGTGCAGGCAGTAGTCGAAGGCGGCGACCATCTCGTCCTCGCGCTCCACCCCCGGGTACACGTCCGTCAGGGCGCGCAGCCGGTCCAGCCGGAGCACCGCCAGCCCCTGCTCGGTGAGCGTGCCCAGGTCGCCGCCGGAGCCCTTGACCCACAGCAGCTCCACCTCCCCGCCGGTGACGGGGTCGGTGGCGGTGCCCTTGGCGGAGGTGTTGCCGCCCGCGTAGTTGGTGTTCCGCGGGTCCGCGCCGAGCCGGTGGGAGCGCGCCAGGAGCGCCTGGACCGTCTCGTTCCGCCGGGCGGTCCGCTTGTTCACGGCCTGCTCGTTCACGGCCTGCTCGTTCGTGGTCTGCTCCGCCATCGTCACGCCCCCCAGCCGGCCTGCCGGCCGTCCTTGCGGTCCTCGGTGATCCGCTCGGCCCATCCCGAGCGGTGGTAGGCCGCGACCGGGTCCGGGTCCAGCCCCATCTCCTCGCGGACCTCGGCCAGCAGCGGCCGTACGTCGGTGTCGTAGGCGTCCATCAGCACGGCGTTGGCGGCCAGCACGTCGCCCTCGGCCTGGGCCGCCGCCAGCGCCTCGCGGTCGACCAGCAGCGCCTTGGCGGTGGCCTCCTGGACGTTCATCACCGAGCGGATGATCGCCGGGATCTTGGGCTCGATGTTGTGGCACTGGTCGAGCATGAAGGCGGTCCGCGGCCCGTACCCGCCGCCGCGCACCACCTCGTACATGATCCGGAAGAGCTGGAAGGGGTCGGCGGCGCCGACCATCAGGTCGTCGTCGGCGTAGAAGCGGGAGTTGAAGTCGAAGCCGCCCAGCTTCCCCTCGCGCAGCAGCACCGCCACGATGAACTCGATGTTGGTGCCCGGCGCGTGGTGGCCGGTGTCCACCACGACCTGCGCCTTCTCGCCCAGCTTGACGCAGTGGGCGTAGGCGGTGCCCCAGTCGGGGACGTCGGTGGTGTAGAAGGCGGGCTCGAAGAGCTTGTACTCCAGCAGCATCCGCTGCTCCTCGCCCAGCCGCTCGTAGACCGCCGCCAGCGCCTCGGCCAACCGGTCCTGACGGGAGCGGACGTCGTCCTGGCCGGGGTAGTTGGTGCCGTCGGCGAACCACAGCTTCAGGTCGCGGGAGCCGGTGGCGTCCATGATGTCGACGCACTCCAGCAGGTGGTCCAGCGCCTTGCGCCGCACGGTCGCGTCGGGGTGGCAGACGCTGCCGAGCCGGTAGTCGTCGTCCTGGAAGACGTTGGCGTTGATCGCCCCGATGCGCACCCCGCGCTCCTCGGCGTGCTTCGCCAGCGCGGCGTAGTCGTCGACGCGGTCCCAGGGGATGTGGAGGGCGACGGCCGGCGCGACACCGGTGAGCTCGTGCACCTTCGCCGCGTCGTCGATCTTCTCCTGCGGAGTGCGCGGCACACCGGGTTGCGCGAAGACCTTGAAGCGCGTCCCGGAGTTGCCGTAGGCCCACGACGGTGTCTCGATGGCCTGGTTCTTGAGGGCCGCCTTCACGGCGGACACGGCGGTCATGCGTCAGCGCTCCCGGATGCCAGGCATGGTCATGAATCGTTTCATCGCGGGAAAGCTAGGTGCCCCCGACAGGAGTGTCAAGGGGGCCGACAGGACGGACCACCCGCGCGACCCGCTTCGGAAGAAGAGATTCCGTGATCGCTTCCGGGTGCGGCCGTTGACGTGCGGCGGGGACGCCTCTACGGTGCCTGCGATCGGAGTGAAACCTTTCACCCGCATCGGTGACATCGAGGAACGAGGAGCCACGTGCAGCGCGTCTGTTTCCTGCTGAAGGTCCGGCCCGACCGCACGGCGGAGTACCGCGAGCGCCATGCCGCCGTCTGGCCGGAGATGCTCGACGCCCTCGGGCAGGCGGGCTGGCACAACTACTCGCTCTTCCTGCGCGAGGACGGCCTGCTCGTCGGCTACCTGGAGACCGAGGACTTCGAGGCGGCCCGGGCCGCCATGGAGGCCACCGAGGTCAACGCCCGCTGGCAGGCCGAGATGGCGGAGTTCTTCGAGTCCCCGGACGGCGAACTCCCGGACCGCGCCATGCGGCCGCTCACCGAGGTCTTCCACCTCGACTGAACCGGCCGGCCGGAGGCGGAGGAGAACGGGCGGCGGCCCGGGGTGGGCACGCCGACCGGGCACGGTGCGTAGCATGGGCGAGCGGCCCGTGGCAGGTGCCGCGGACAACACACAGGTCAGGGGACGGTCGGACTCGTGGCGCGCATGGTGGGCATCAAGGACGTGGCACGTCAGGCGGGGGTGTCCGTCGGCACCGTCTCCAACGTCATCAACCGCCCGGAGATGGTCGCGGAGGAGACCCGGGCCCGGGTGCAGGCCGTGATCGCCCAACTGGGATACGTGCGCAGCGAGTCGGCACGGCACCTGCGGGCGGGCCGGAGCCGGATCATCGCGCTGCTGGTGCTCGACATGACCAACCCCTTCTTCGCCGACGTCGCCACCGGCGCCGAACGCGCCGCCCGCGAACAGGGGCTCGGGGTGATGCTCTGCAACAGCGCCCAGAGCCCGGCGGAGGAGGCCGACTACCTCTCCCTCTTCGCCGAGCAGCGGGTGCGCGGCGTCCTGATCATCCCGGCCGACACCAGCGGCCGCAATCTGGCGGACTTCCGGCGGCACGGCATTCCCTACGTCGTGGTGGACCGGGTGGTGCCCAGCGCCGAGGGGTGCTCGGTGTCGGTCGACGACATCACGGGCGGGGCGCTGGCCGCCCGGCACCTGCTCGCGCAGGGCCACCGCGAACTGGTCTACGTGAGCGGGCCGATGCACCTGTCGCAGTGCCGCGACCGGCACACCGGCGCTCTGGAGGCCCTGCGCGAGGCCGGGCTGCCGGAGGGATCGCTGCGCCGGATCGAGGGCGAGCGGCTGGACGTGGCGGCCGGCCGCGACGCCGGCGCGCGGCTGCTGGGCATGACACCGCGTCCGACGGCGGTGTTCTGCGCGAACGACCTGCTGGCCCTGGGGGTGCTCCAGGCGCTGTTCTCGGCCGGCGTCTCGGTGCCGGGCGACATCGCGCTGGTCGGCTACGACGACATCGAGTTCGCCGCCGCGGCGGCCGTGCCCCTGACCTCGGTGCGGCAGCCGGCCGTCCGGATGGGCCAGACGGCCGCCGACCTCCTCATCGAGGAGACCGGAGAGGACGCCGAGCGCCACCGGCACCAGCGGATCGTGCTCCGCCCGGAGCTCGTCGTCCGCGACTCCAGCATCTCCTCCCCCCAGCACTGATTCCCCGGCACCGATTCCCCGGCACTGATTCCCCGGCACTGCCCCCGGCACCGACCCGGGCGGCGGCGACGGCCCGCGGCACGTCGCTCGGACGCCGTGGGAACCGCGCGCTTCGCCGCTATCGCGCGACCGGTCGCGGACCGGCCGCGCTTCCGCGCGCGGGACCGGCGCCCCGTCCGTCCCGCCCGCCCTCCCGGGCGCGGGAGAGAAGGGCGCGGACGTCCCGCACCGCGGCCCGCCCCGCGCGGTTGGCGCCGATGGTGCTGGCCGAGGGGCCGTAGCCGACCAGATGGATCCGCGGATCGCGGGCCGTGCGGGTCCCCTCCATCCGGATGCCGCCGCCGGGCTCGCGCAGCCGCAGCGGCGCCAGATGGCCGATCGCGGCGCGGAAGCCCGTCGCCCACACGATGGCGTCGGCCGCCACCGAGCGTCCGTCGTCCCACGCCACCCCCTCGGGAGTGATCCGGTCGAACATCGGCAGCCGGCGCAGCACCCCGCTCTCCCGGGCGCGGCGCATCTCCTCCGTCATCGGCAGCCCCGTCACCGACACCACGCTCCGCGGCGGCAGACCGTCCCGCACCCGCTCCTCCACCAGGGCGACCGCGGCCCGCCCGCGCTCCTCGTCGAAGGGGCCCTCGACGAAGGCCGGCTCGCGGCGGGTGACCCAGGTCGTGGCGGACGCGACCCGGGAGATCTCCAGCAGGTGCTGGACGGCGGAGGTGCCGCCGCCCACGACGACCACCCGCTCGCCCGCGAAGGCGTCCGGGCCCGGATACCGGGAGGTGTGCACCTGGCGTCCGGCGAAGGTCTCCTGTCCCTTCACCCGGGGCACGAACGGCCGGTCCCAGGTGCCGGTCGCGTTGATCAGCGCCCGGGCGATCCAGACACCGGCGTCGGTCTCCACCCGCAGCCGTCCGTCCCCCGCCTCGCGCACCGCCCGCACGTGGACCGGGCGCCGCACCCGCAGGTCGAAGGCGCGCTCGTAGGCCGTGAAGTACTCGCCGATCACCTCGGAGGAGGGACGGTCGGGGTCGGCGCCGGTCAACTCCATGCCCGGCAGGGCGTTCATGGCGTGCACCCGGCCGTAGGTGAGGGTGGGCCAGCGGAACTGCCAGGCCCCGCCGGGGCGCGGGGAGTGGTCCAGGACGACGAAGTCCCGGCCGGGCACGTACCCGGCGCGCCGCAGGTGGTACGCGCTCGACAGGCCCGCCTGCCCGGCACCGACGACCACGGCCTCGACCTCGCGGGTCCCGGTGCCTCCTCCGACCGCCACGTGGTTCATATCTCAAGCAACCGTGGACGGAGATCGAAACTTCCCGGCCCACGGCCGTGCGGACGCGGGCGGAAGCCGTTCGCGAGACGCCAGGATGGAACCATGAGCGATCGCTTCACGACCCGCATCCTGCACGTCACCACCGGCTCGGGCGAGACCGTCGCCGACCTCACCCGCGACTGCGAGCGCTTCCTCGCCGAGGTGGCCGCCGGCCGCGACGGGCTGCTGAACGTCTTCGTCCCGCACGCGACCGCCGGCGTCGCGATCATCGAGACCGGCGCCGGGAGCGACGACGACCTGCTCGCCGCGCTGCGCGACCTGCTGCCCGCCGACGACCGCTGGCGCCACCGCCACGGCAGCCCCGGCCACGGTCGCGACCACGTCCTGCCGGCCATCGTCCCGCCGCACGCCACGCTGCCGGTGGTGGCGGGCCGGCTGGAACTGGGCACCTGGCAGTCGGTCTGCCTGGTGGACACCAACCGGGACAACCCGGACCGCAGGGTCCGGTTGAGCTTCCTCGGCTGATCCGTACCGCGCCGGACGTCCCGCCCCGTCCACCGTGGGGCGGGACGTCCGGCGCCACCCGGAGGACCACGCGCGCGGCCGGCGCCCCCCGGGGGACGGGCCGTGCTACCACGGGGTGATGAACGAAGGCCCGCGACGCACGGCCGGCCCGCCCCGGCACCACTTCGTGCCGGCCCAGCGGATGTTCGCCCTCACCGACGGCGTGATGTCCATCGCCCTGACGCTGCTCGTCCTGGACATCGACCTCCCCGACGGCCTCCGGGGGGCCGAGCTGCGCGAGGCGCTGGACGAGGCCCTGTCCCAGGTGGCCACCTTCCTGCTGAGCGTGGTGGTGATCGCGCTGTTCTGGCGGGCCCACCAGGCGGTGCTGCGGGAGGTGGAGCGGATCGGCACCCGGCTGTTCTGGCTCAACGTCGCCTTCCTCGCGCTGGTGTCCCTGATCCCGTTCCCCACCTCCGTCCTCCAGGACTACGGCGACGAGTTCGTCGGCCCCGGCCTGTACGGAGCGGTCATCGGCACCGCCGCGACGGTGCTCTACGCGATGGAACTGGAACTCGGCCGCCGCCCGACGGGCGCCCGGCGGCGCACGGTCCCGCCGCCCCCGGCCCAGGCCCTGGTGTTCCTGCTCTCCGTGGGCATCGCGGCGGTCTCGCCGACCGCCGCGATCTACAGTTGGGCCGCCGCGATCCCCCTCTCGGTGCTGGAGAAACGGATCGCGGCGCGCGTGCGGCGGGCCTGAGCCGGCCCCGGTGCGCCCGGGCCGGTCGGGACGGCAGCCCGGTCAGGACAGCAGCAGCGGCATGTCCCAGCCGGACGGCGCGCCGCCCGCCGCGTACGCGTCCAGCGCGAGCGCCAGCCCGGCGGCGCCGTCCAGGTAGCCCGACATGTCGGTCCCGAACGGGACCCGGGTCATGGTGAAGCGGTAGCCGAACGGCAGGTCCGGGTCGAACGCGTCCACCAGCCGCGCCGCCACCCGGTCGCGCAGCGCCTCCACCCGCTCGTCGCCGAGGTCCTCGTTCACCCGCCCGAGCAGGTGCAGGACCCCGGCCCAGCCGTGGCACAGGGCGTGGTCGTTGACGCCCCACCGCTCCATGGGCAGCGCCAGCAACCGCTCCACCGACGCCTCGGCCAGCGCCGTCCACTCCTCGCGGCCCAGTGCGAGGCCCGCCAGTTGCAGCGCGCGCGAGACCCCCGGCGCGCCGTAGCACCACGAGGGCCAGCCGGCCGTGGCCCGGTGCCCCTCGGGTCCGGCCAGCCACTCGGCGAGGCCCAGGTAGCCGGGCCAGAACACCCCGTGCTCGTCGCGCAGCGCCCACCGGGCCAGCAGCGAGGCGGCGGACTCGATCGCCTCGCGCTGGCCCGGCACCCGGACCCCCTCCCGCCAGGCGAGCGACAGCAGGGCCAGGGGACCCGCGACGCCGTGCGACAGGCCGAGGTTGAGGTGTCCGTCGGGCAGTTCGGCCTCCTGTCCCACCCGCGGCGCGTCCAGGCTCCACCAGCGCGGCACCCGCCGGCCCCGGTGCTCGACGTCGCCCCGGGCCAGCTCCGTCAGGTACGCCAGGACGGCCTCCAGTTCGGCGGCGCAGTCCTCGGCGCGGGCGAGCAGGTACCGGCCGACGCCGGTCATGCCGCGCACCACCTCGTAGTGGCCGATGGTCGGCAGCGGACCGTCGGGGACCTCGGGCAGTGCGGTGCGCACCACCTGGCGCTGGTGCTCGTCCAGCCGCTTCAGGGCCGAGACGTAGCCGCCGGTGGCCCGGTGCGCGAACAGCACCGCGAAGGCCAGGGCGCCCGGCCCCTTGAAGATCCCGCACGGCGGGTTGTCGCCGTCGGCCGCGGCCCGCGTCGCCGCGGCCAGGTAGCGGTGCGCGCGTCCGGCGCGGTCGGTGCCGGGCCGGGCCTGGCCGCTGAAGCCGATGGCCACGCCGGGGCTGCCGCTGCCGAGCGTAAGCTCCGCCCACATCGGCTCGTCCCGGCCGTCGTCGGACGCCTCGGCCGGGATGCGGGTCGCGGCGGCGGTGGCGGCGGGGTCGGCGAGCCTGTCGAGCACCTCGTCGGCGACGGCTCCGGCGCGCTCGCGCAGGGCGGCGCGGCCGGCCGGGTCCGCCCCGCCGAACGGGGACGACGGTTCCGTGACGCTCATCGGGCGCTCCCCTCGGCCGGATCGGTCTCCGCCGTCGCGCCGGAACGGCCGGCGCCGGCACCGTGCGCCCGTCGGCCGAGGTGGGTGCGGACGGCGCCGCGGAGCACCGCGTACCCGCGGGCCTCCGCCGTCGGGTCGATGCCGAACAGCCGGTTGTGCCGCATGTGCAGCAGCGACAGCAGCGCCTCGTCACGGTCCGCCGCCGGGGCGTTCAGCACCAGGTCGCCGTAGGCGCGCGGCTCCGGGGACTCGGTCCACAGCCGCTCCAGCGCGGGGACGCCGAGCGCCCGTGCCGCGCCGTGGGCCGCCCGGCCGGGGCGGACCAGCTCGTCGGCGAGCGCCCGGTGCCGCTGGTACGCCTCGTGCTCCGGCCCCTTGGTGAACATGCGGTCCACCCAGCCGCACCAGTCCCAGTCGCCCAGCGACTCCAGCAGGACCGCGTGGCCGGCGGCGGCGAGCACCTCGTCGGGGACGGCCGCCGCCCCGCTCCGGCGCGCCCTCAGCTGTAGCAGCGCCGAGCGGCTGTCGACCAGGAACAGCCGTTCGGCGGCGGGCTGCGCCTCCGGCCCGCCGTACCGGTCGGTCTCGGGCCGGTAGACGTCCAGCTCCATCGTGCGGACGGCCCCGGCGTCGATCATGGCGCGGACGTGGCGGGAGAGGGCGGGCAGCACCCGCTCGCGCAGCGCGTCGGGAGCACCGTGGAAACGCAGCCGCAGGTGCGGTTCGGGGTCCCGGTAGCGGATGAAGAACCAGCGGTCCGTGTCCGCCTCGACCTCGGCCAGCAGCGCCGGGAGACGGTCGGCCAGGAGGGCGTCGTGCGCGGCCGGTTCGGCGTAGAGCTTGGCGAACAGCCAGTCCTCGCCCGGCAGGTGGACGCGGGTGGGGGCGGGGCGGATCGGAGGAGCGGGGACGTGCGGGAGCCGGTCCTCCGGCGCGTGCCGCGCCGTCGTGCGGGCCGCGCGGACCAGGGGGACGACGATCTCGGTGCTGTGGCCGGAGACCCAGCCGAGGCCGGCGCCGTCGGCCGTGGCGTCCTCGAAGAGCACGAACCTGGCGTCCGGACGGGCCAGTTCGGCGCGCAGCAGCGACCGGTCCCAGGGCTCGCGCAGGTCCACGGGGAACATCTGGTCGTGACGGGCGATCTGGAGGCGGTCGGGCACCCTGTTGCGGCGGCGCCAGTCGCGCAGCCCCTCCTCCCAGACGGAGGCGTCGGCCGAGCGGGCGGCGTCCTTGAGCCGTCGGCCGGCGAGCCACCGGCGGGGGGAGGTGAGGACCCGTCCGTAGCGGACCCGGGGCAGGTACGGCAGCACCTCCAGGCCCGCCCAGTCCCAGCCCGACCACACACGGGGGCGGGCGAGGGCCAGGTCCGACAGGAAACGGGCCACGGCGGGCGCCTCCCGGTCGAGCGCGAGCATGTGCGGCACCACGGGCACCACCTGGCGACCGGTCGGCCCGTGGAGCAGTCGCAGCCCGTCCGCGCCGGCCGCCACCAGGAGCGTCCGCCAGTCGAGGCAGCGCGGGTCGCCGCGGTCGTCGGGCACGCCCACGGGAATCCGGTACGGCAGCAGCGGGGGGACCTGCACGATGTTCAGGGAGCGCGGGTCGCGCGGCCGGACGTCGACCTGGGCGAGCAGGACGCCGTCCTCGGCCGGTTCCGCGACCAGCCGGGACAGCTCGTCGGTCAGGCCGGTCGCGGCGGCGAACCGGCCCGCGGTCGCGCCGGCCGTCCACGAGCCGATGTGCGGGCTGCCCAGGAGCAGGAAGTCCCCGCGGTCGAGAGCGGCCGTGCTCTCCGCGAGGAGCTGGAAGCACAACTCGAGGGAGCGCGGCGGCCGTGCGCCGGGGTCGTGCCCGGCGGCTTCGGCCAGGCGCTCCACGTCGGCGTCCGTCAGTTCGACGTCGCCGCCGTCGCGGATCGCCTGCTGGACGAGTTCGGCGATCAGGGCGCGGCGGGGGCGGTCGGCCTCGTCCCCCGGACCGATCCGCGCGTGCGCCGCCGGGTCGCCGGCGCTGTGGTACTCGGGGGGCAGGCCCAGGCCGCGGTGCGGGTCGACGAGATCGGCGAGCGGGACGGCCGACGCGGTCCCGTACCGTTCGATGAACCGGTCGCGGTAGTCCCGCATGTGCTCCAGCGTCGCCCACTCCGGGGTGATCGCCCAGATCACGGCGGCGTAGCGGCGCACCTCGTCGCCGACCGCGTGCGGCAGCACGATCTCCGCCTGCGCCCGCAGGTCGACCTGGACGGGCGGACGCTCCCGGCCGTCGCCGGAGCCGCCGTCCCCGTCCCGGCCGGGATCGATCCGCCGGACGGCGTCGAGCAGGGCGCGCCAGGAGTCGCGGCCCTGCCCGGGCCGGTCCCGCTCGTGGGCGGCGGCCGCGGCGCGGACCGCGCGCAGCCCGTCGGCGGCACCCGGCACGGCACCGTCGACGGCGGCCTCGACGCGGTCGAGCAGGGCGTCGTCGATCCGGTACGGGGTGACGGAGGTCAGCAGGAAGCCGTGCCGGACGAGTCCGGCGAGCAGGGAGTCGATGCGGTCGGGAGCGACCGAGGGCAGCCGCTCGGTCAGGTCCGCCAGCAGAGCGGTGTAGGCCACCGGGCGGGCCGCCGCCTCGCGGACCCGGGCGACCAGCGCGTTGTCGCGGACGGAGGTCTCGCGCCCGCCCGTGTCCAGCGTCAGCCGCCCGTCCCGCAGGACGCACAGGTCGTTGAGGACGACCTCCACGCGGCGGCGGACCTCGGGGACGGCGAGCCACTCCAGGACACGGCGGTGCAGCCAGGCGCCGTCCAGGCGGACCGTGACCGAACCGGGGCCGGAGAGCGCGGACTTGGCGGCCGGACCGAAGCCGGCCCGCGTGACGCCGGCGAACAGGCCGAACGGGGTGGGACGGCCGGAGGCCCGGCGGGCGTAGCGGGTGAGGGACTGGGCGGCGCGGACGACGCGCCTGTGGGCGGGAGCCGAGGCGCCGTCCGCCGACTCGATGCGGCGCAGGACGGTGGCGAGGCTGTCGCCGGCGGTCTCGACGGCCTGCCGCAGCAGGGGGTCGGCCGCCAGCCGCCGGAGCCCGGGCACCGGGTCGGCGGCGTCGATCCGGATGCCGGCGCCGGTGCGCGGTGTGCTCGCCATCCGCACGAGCACCGGTTCCCGCACCTCGAACAGGTCCATGTCTGGTCGCACGTCGTCCGCCCTCGGGTCGCAGGGGTGCACGGAGACGCGGGGCGGGCAGGGCCCGCCCCGCGCACGGTCGTCCGTCCGGCGTCAGCAGCAGACGGGGCAGCGGGTGCCGATGGCGAAGCTGCTCGGCGAGGTGTAGGTGCCCCGGCCGAACTCCTGGCGGTCCTGCTCCGAGACGTCGGAGATGCGGAGGTCGAGGTCGAGGTCGGCGGTGTCCTGGGTCTCCTGCAGGAGGATCTCGGTACGCAAGGGCTACTCCCAAGGGTCGTTGGTTGCCACACGGTGCCCGAAAGCAACGAAGCCCTCATGAGGCTCCGCGGCACCACTGTCTGTGTAGGGAGCACCGACCAGGGAGTCGAAAACCGGACAACCGCCTCCGGTGAAATGTCCTGTGACACCCGCTCTGCCAGGGAGTTTCGGACGGACGACGCCGCACGTGTCCCGATCCGCGCACCGGCGGGATCAGTGCCCCGGACCCACCAGCCAGTCGTACGCCACCCGCGCGTCGAACTCGCTCTGGCCCCCGGGGAAGCACAGCCCCGCCGTCGCGAAGGCCGGATCGCCGGCCGTCTCCGGCAGGTAGGGGACGGCGACGCACCGCATCCCGGCGCGGTGGGCCGCCTCCGCCCCGGGCGGCGCGTCCTCCACCACCGCGCACCGTCCGGGCTCGACGCCGAGCCGCCGGGCCGCCTCCAGGAAGACGTCCGGCTCGGGTTTGCCCCGGCCGACCTCCTCGGCCGAGACGCGCACGGGCAGCAGGGCGTCCAGACCGGCGCCGGCCAGCACCGCGTCGATGGCGGCCCGCGACGAGCCGGAGGCGACGGCCAGCGGGAACCCGGCCGCGTGGAGCCGCTCCACCAGCGCCCGCATCCCGGGGAACACGGTCGCCGAGGTGCGCGCCAGCTCCAGGTAGATGCGGTTCTTGCCGGCCAGCAACTCCTCCACCGGGGCGTCGATCCCGTGTTCCTCGCGCAGCGCCGTCAGGGTCTCCCGGGTGCCGATCCCGATGAACCGCGTGTGGTCCTCCCAGGTGAAGTCCGCGACGCCGTACCGGGCCAGCAGCCGCCGGCCCGCCTCGTGGTAGGCGGGCTCGCTGTCCACGAGCGTGCCGTCGAGATCGAAGATCACCGCGAGGGAGGGGGAGGCAGTCATGGGGCCAGCATGCCAAGGGGGCCGGAGGGCGCGGACGCGGGGTGCCGCTGCCCCCAACTGGTCCAGTCCAACTGCTACGGTCGCCTGAGACCTGGATCACCATGGACGGGAAGGGCGGCGCAGTGGACGGTACGGGCGGCGGACGGCGGGCGTACATCGGGTCCTACACCTCGGCGGGCGGGCGCGGCATCACCACGGCCGCCGTCGACCCGGACACCGGCGCGCTGACCGTGCTGGACCACACGGACGCGGTGCCCGACCCCTCCTACCTCGTCCTGGGCCCCGGCGGGGACATGCTCTACGCGGTCAGCGAGACCGAGGACGGCAAGGCCGCCGCGCTCTCCCTGGCCGACCCCGACCGGCCCCGGCCCGCGGGCGGGGCGGTGCCCGTCGACGGCGCCGGTCCCACCCACCTGACCTGCGCGGCCGGCCGGCTGATCACCGCCAACTACACCTCCGGCAGCATCAGTTCCCTGCCCCTGCGCCCCGACGGCACCCTCGGCACACCGCCCACCGTCCTGCGGCACCACGGCTCCGGACCGGTGCGCTCCCGACAGGAGGGGCCGCACGCCCACGCGGTGGTGCCCGACCCCTCGGGACGCTGGCTGCTCTCGGTGGACCTCGGCACCGACTCGGTGTGGGTCCACCGGCTCGACGGGGACGCGCTCCGCCCGCACGGGCGGACGCCGATGCGGCCCGGCAGCGGACCGCGCCACCTGGCCTTCCACCCGAACGGGAAGCGGGCGTACGTGGTCAACGAGCTGGAGTCCACCGTGACCGGCTGCCGCTGGGACGGGGAGACCGGCAGCCTGGAGCCGACCGGAGAGGCCCGCACGCTGCCGAAGGACGCCGAAGAGGGGGAGAACCACCCGTCCGAGCTGGCGGTCTCCGCCGACGGCCGCCGCGTCTGGGTCGCCAACCGGGGGCACGACAGCATCGCCGTCCTGGCCCTCGACCGGGAGGGCGAGGAGATGGAGCCGGTCACCACCGTCCCCTGCGGCGGGCACTGGCCGCGCGATCTGGTCCTCGACCCGGCCGGGCGCAGGCTCTACGCCGCCAACGAACGCTCGGGCGACGTGACCTGGTTCGATCTGGACCCGGACGGGGTGCCGCACCGGGCGGGCTCGATCGGGGCACCGGCCGCCACCCGCGTCCTCTTCGCCTGATCGGCCGACGGACCGCGTCGACCGGGGCGACCGCGCCGACCGGGCCGGGGGCCGGTCCGGGTCAGCGGACCGGCGCCCCCTGCGGCGAGCGCTGGGCGATGCCGAGCTTCACGGCGTAGGCGGAGGCGACCAGCTTGCCCACCGCGGTGTAGGAGCCCAGCGGCTCCGCCGTCGGGCAGTCCGCCTCCTTCGCCGCGGAGTCCAGCAGGCCGTCGGGGATCTCGGGACCGATCAGGCAGGGCGCCAGCGCCAGCTGCTGAGAGCCGGACTCGCGGAGCTGCTCGGCCACGCGGGAGACGGAACCGTCCTCGTCCAGGCCGGCGGCCAGCACCGGCACCGCGAGGCGGGCGGCCAGCAGCATGCCGGTGATCCCGGCCGCCTGCACGGCCTCCTCGCCGCCCATGGCGGCCAGGATGATGCCGTCCGCGGCGGTCGCCACCGTGAACAGCCGGGCGCGGTCGGCGCGCGCCAGACCCGCCTCCGAGAGCCTCACGTGGACGCCCTCGGCCAGCAGCGGGTGCGGACCGAGCACATCGGTCAGTTCGGCGCCGGAGCCGCTGGCGAGCACCGCCTGGCGTATCCGGCGCATCTGCGCGCTGTCCGGGCCGGCCAGCAGCGGGACCACCACGGCGGCCGGGGCGTCCTGGAGCCGGGGCCGGGCGGACTCGGCGTCGCCCTCGCCCTCGGACTCCGCCGCCGCGGCCTGTGCCTCCAACGCGGCGGCACGGGCGGTGTGCTCGGTCGCGGCCTGGGCCAGCACGCTCTGCAGCGCGGGGAACTCCTCGTCGTCGCCGTCCACGAAACCGACCCGGGCGTCGAGGCCGGGCAGTTCGGAGCGGGCGATGCTCAGGACCTCCTCGGCGAGGCTCCTGGAGGTGCCGGAGGGCACCCCGGGGACGGCCAGCACCAGCGCGGGCGCACCCTCGGGCGCGACGACGGGCTCCGGCCGGCGGTGCCGTCCGGGCTGGCGGGGACGCGGCATTCGTACGGGCAGGCCATTTGCGGGCCCAGTGGGGGTGCTCATGGCGCCGCATGCTAATGCCTTGAGGGGCTTGGCTGTTCGGGCGGGGCCGAGCAGTACCGGTCTGTCCCCTTTCCTCCCGCGCGTCGCGGTGACGCATCCGGTTGCTCTCGTCACCCGGGATGTTTGCGATCCGATACGGAATCGTCATCCGGGGGCATCCGAGGTCATCCGAGGTGGAGCAGCGCCGGATCGGCGGGCAGGCGCAGCGTGCCCCGGGCCAGCCGGTCGGCGACGAGCAGCGCCCCGGCCAGGGGATCGCCGGCCGCCGGTACCGGCCGGGTGTGCGGCAGCCGGGAGGCCAGCTCCCGGTGGAGCGGGACGAGCAGCGGCTCGCCGAGCCCGAGCAGTCCGCCGGTCGGGGCGACCAGACTGCCCTCGGTCTCGGGACAGGCCGCCGCGGCGGTCGTGGCGATCTGGACGGCCGCCTCGTCCACGATCCGCGCGGCGACCGGATCGCCCTCCCGGGCGCACCGGGCCACCTCCGGGGCGAACGACGCCAGCACCGCCGGGCGATCGGGGCGCGGATACAGCGTCCCCGGCAGGGAGGCCGGCGGGCCGAAGACGGCCGCGACGCGGGCGAGCAGCGCCCGCGAACCGCCCTCCCGGCCGTCGTGGGCGCGCAGCGCGGCCTCCAGACCGGCGCGGCCGATCCAGGCGCCGCCGCCGCAGTCGCCCAGCAGGTGGCCCCAGCCGTCGGCCCGCCGCCAGGCGCGCAGGTCCGTGCCCGTGGCGATCATCCCGGTGCCCGCGGCGACCACCACGCCGGGCCGCTCGCCCAGCGCGCCGGCGTACGCGGTCACGGCGTCGGCGGCCAGCGCCACGCGCTCTGCCCCCACCTCGCGGGCGAACGCGCCGGGCAGGACGGCCCGCAGCTCGTCGCCGAGCGTCGCCATGCCCGCCGCGCCCACGCACACGGCGTCGATCCGGGGGAGGTCCCCGCCGGCGCGCGCCGCGTCCGACAGCTCCGACAGCAGGGCCGTGGTCCGGGGCAGCACCAGGCCCAGCAGGTGGTCCGCGTCGATGCCCGAGGGGCCGGTGCGCACCGGCTCGTCCACGGCGGCGGTGGCCGACGGGACCGGCGTCCCGCGGTCGTCGCCGGTCCGCGCCAGGGCCAGGCGCAGTCCGGAGCCGCCCGAGTCGACGCCCAGCACCCAGCCGGTCACGGAAGCCGCCAGTCGACCGGCTCCGCGCCCTGCCGCACCAGCAGCTCGTTGGCGCGGCTGAACGGACGCGAGCCGAAGAACCCGCGGTCGGCCGACATGGGGGAGGGGTGCGCGGACTCCACGGCCGGGTACGGCCCCAGCAGCGGGCGCAGGTTCCGCGCGTCACGCCCCCACAGGATGGCCACCAACGGCTTGCCGCGCTCCACCAGGGCGCGGATCGCCTGCTCGGTGACCTCCTCCCACCCCTTGCCGCGGTGCGCGGCGGGCCTGCGCGGCGCGGTGGTCAGCGCCCTGTTGAGCAGCAGCACGCCCTGCTCCGTCCACGGGGTGAGGTCGCCGTTGGACGGCCGGGGCAGCCCGAGGTCGCTCTGCAGCTCGCGGAAGATGTTCTCCAGACTGCCGGGCAGCGGGCGCACGTCGGGGGCGACCGAGAAGCTCAGCCCCACGGCGTGGCCCGGGGTGGGGTACGGGTCCTGACCCACGATCAGCACCCGTACGCCGTCGAAGGGCTGCTGGAAGGCGCGCAGCACGTTCGGTCCCGCCGGGAGGTAGGTGCGCCCCGCGGCGATCTCCGCCCGCAGGAAGTCGCCCATCGCGGCGATGCGTCCGGCCACGGGCTCCAGTGCCTTGGCCCAGCCCGGTTCAACGATCTCGTTCAAGGGTCGTGCTGCCACGGGCGGTCACTCTACTGGTCGGCCCCGGTGCTTTTCAGCCGGTCGCCGATGACCGGCCGCCCGCCGCCGGGTCAGACGGCCCACCGGTACTGGTCGGGCACGCGCGCGGGCTCCTCGCCCAGCTCGCGCGCGGCACGGTGCGCCCAGTGCGGGTCGCGCAGCAGCTCCCGGCCCAGCAGCACCGCGTCCGCCTCGCCGTTGGCGACGATCTTCTCGGCGTGCTCCGGCTCGGTGATCAGACCGACCGCCGCCACCGGCAGGCCGGCCTCCGCCTTGACGCGGGCGGCGAAGGGGACCTGGTAGCCGGGGCCCACCGGGATGCGCACCCGGGGCGCGTTGCCGCCGCTGGAGACGTCCAGCAGGTCCACGCCGTGCTCCCGCAGCGTCCCGGCGAACCGCACGGTGTCGTCGGCGGTCCAGCCGTTCTCCTCCAGCCAGTCGGTGGCCGAGATCCGGAAGAACAGCGGCAGTTCGTCCGGCCACACCTCCCGCACCGCGTCCACGACCCGCAGGGCGAAGCGCGTGCGGTTCTCGAAGCTCCCGCCGTACGCGTCCGTGCGCCGGTTGCTGTGCGGGGAGAGGAACTCGCCGATGAGGTAGCCGTGCGCGCCGTGGATCTCGGCGACCTCGAACCCGGCCGCCAGCGCCCGGCGCGCGCCGTCCGCGAACTGCCGGACCACGTCCTCGATCAGGTTCTCCGTCAGCTCGTGCGGCACCGGGTGCCCGTCGTCGAAGGGGACCGCGCTGGGCGCGAGGGGGAGCCAGCCGCCGTGTTCGGCGTCCAGCGGCGCTCCACCCCGCCAGGGGGCGTCGGTCGACGCCTTGCGCCCGGCGTGGGCGAGCTGGATGCCCGGGACGGTGCCCCGCTCCTTGAGGAAGCCGGTGATCCGCCGCAGCGCCTCCGCCTGCCGGTCGTTCCAGATGCCCAGGTCTCCGGGGCTGATCCGGCCCTCGGGCGAGACGGCCGTGGCCTCCACCAGGATCAGTCCGGTGCCGCCGATCGCCCGCGCCCCGTAGTGGGCCAGGTGCCAGTCGTGGGCGACGCCCGCCTCCGGCCCGGTGGGCTCGGCGGAGTACTGGCACATGGGGGACATCCAGACGCGGTTGGGGACGGTCAGCGACCGCAGGGTGTACGGCTCGAACAGTGCGCTCACGGCGGTTTCCTCCCGAAGCTCGGGGCCGGACGGTCACGGCCCTCACCGTTAATACGATAGGAGCCGTACTACGGTGGATGTCAAACTACGATGCTTCTCGTACGATGGAGGTGTGACGCCCCGACCCCAGAGCCCGCCCGCCGGCCGAGAACTGGACCACCCGGCTCTCGACGAGATCCGGCTGGAGGGGGTGCTGCACGCGCTCTCCGACCCCGTACGCCTGCGGATCGTCCGCTCCCTGGCGGCCGCCGGGGAGGACCTGGCCTGCTCGGGCTTCGACCTGCCGGTCAGCAAGTCCACGACCACCCACCACTTCCGGGTGCTGCGCGAGAGCGGCGTGATCCGCCAGTGCTACCGGGGCACGGCGAAGATGAGCACGCTCCGCCACGACGACCTGGAGCGGCTCTTCCCCGGCCTGCTGGACAGCGTGCTCACCGCTGCCGCCCGGCAGGCGGCCCGGCTCGGCGACTGACCGGCCGATCGGCGCGGGGGCCGCGGACAGGACCGCGCACGGGGGCCGGGACGGCGGGTGCGGAAGGTCAGCCGGCGCGGCGCGCCGCCGCGAGCAGCCCCTCCCAGTCGGGGATCTTCACCCGCTCGCGGCGCAGGCTCCGTCCCAGCTCCGCCTCCGCCCGCTCGATGTCGAGCCAGCCGCGCCACCCGACCGGCTCACGGCCCGACGCCCGCAGCGCCGTCGGCGGATCGGCGTCGGAGATCCGGCGGCCGAGCAGGACGTCGGCGTCCTCCAGCAGCGAGCGGACCGTCTCCTTCGCACACGACCGGTTGGTGCCGATCACCCCGGTCGGGCCGCGCTTGATCCACCCGGCGACGTACTCGCCCGGCGAGGGCGCCCCGTCGCGCAGCACCCGTCCCGCCTCGTGGGGCACCGTCCCCGTCGTCCGGTCGAAGGGCAGCCCCGGCAGCGGAACGCCGCGGTAGCCCACCGACCGCAGCACCAGCTCCGCCGGGATCTCCTCGTACCGTCCCGTGCCCGTCACGCCGCCGCGTCCGTCCGGCGCCGTCCGCTCGAAGCGCACCGCGCGCACGGCGCCCTCCGGACCGGCGAGCACCTCCACGGGCCGCAGGAAGAAGCGCAGCCGCACGCGGCGCGCCCGCCCCGGCGGCTCCCGGCGCGCCCAGCCGTCCAGCACGCCGAGGTTCCGGCGGGCGACGGCGGGCAGGGAGTCGGGCGCCCCGTACGCCGGGTCGAGCTCCAGCTCCTCGCGGCGCACCACGGCCTCGGCGTCGGGCAGGGCGTCCAGCTCGCGCAGCTCCTTGGTGGTGAACTTCGCCTGGGACGGGCCGCGCCGCCCCACCACGTGGACGTCGGCCGGGGCCCCCGCGGCCAGCGCGTCCAGCGCGGCCTGCGGCACGTCGGTGCCGCGCAGCTCGTCCGCGTCGTGCGCCAGGAAGCGCGCCACGTCGACGGCGACGTTGCCGACCCCGATCACCACGGCCGACCGCACCCCCAGGGCGAAGCGGTACGCGGCCGCGTCCGGGTGGGCGCTGTACCAGGAGACGAAGTCGGTCGCGGAGAAACTGCCCGGAAGGTCCTCGCCCGGGATGCCGAGCCGCCGGTCGGCCGCCGCGCCGACGCAGTACACCACCGCGTGGTAGAGGGAGAGCAGCTCCTCGGTGCCCACGCCGTTCGGGGCGTTCCGCCCGACGGGGACGTTGCCCAGGAAGCGCACCCGCGGATGCTCCAGCACCCGGCGCAGGGTGTCCTGCAACGACTTGATCTTCTCGTGGTCCGGGGCGACGCCGTAGCGCACCAGACCGTACGGACACGGCAGGCGGTCCAGCACGTCGACCGCCACGTCCGGCGGGCCCTGCCGTTCCACCAGGGCCTGCGCCGTGTAGACCCCACTGGGCCCCGACCCGACCACCGCGACACGAAGCGGACCGCCCACGACACGGCTCCTTCCGTCCGGGATGCGCCCGGACTCCGCCCGGAGACCTCCAGCATCCCACCGCGGGGCGGCGGACGGGAACGGGGACGCGCGACCCGCCGCCCGTTCCCGTCCGTCGGAGGGCGGCCCTAGCGCATCGCGCGCATCCGGCCGATCTCGGCGGTCTGCTGGACGGCCACGTCGCCGGCCATCTCCTGGACCTGGGTGTCCCGCCCCTCCCGCACCGCGTCCTCGGCCATCGTCACGGCCCCCTCGTGGTGGGCGATCATCAGCTTCAGGAACAGCGCGTCGAAGTCCTCGCCGCGGGCCGCCCGCAGCTCGTCGAGCTGTTCCTCGGTCGCCATGCCCGGCATCGACGCACCGCCGTGGCCGCCATGCCCGCCGTGCCCACCGTGATCGCCGTGGTCGCCGTGGCCGCCGCCCTCCTCCCCGCCGTTGCGCTCCAGCCAGCTGCGCATCGCCCGGATCTCCGGACGCTGGGCCGCGGAGATCCGGTCCGCGAGGCGACGGACCTTCTCCGACTTCGCGTGCTTCTCGGCCAGGTCGGTCATCACCAGGGCCTGCCCGTGGTGCTCGATCATCTTCGAGACGTACGCGAAGTCCGCCTCGTTGGGCTCGGGGTTGCTCTTCTCGCCCGCCTTCGCGGCCTCCTCGGCGGAGAGCGTCTCGGCGGCCTCACCCGGTTCGCCGGGGGCGATCACGGAGGGGCCGCCCTTGGCGGGGGCCGCCTTCTCGGAGCCGTCGTCGCAGCCGGTCGTTCCCGCCAGCACGGCCAGCGCGGTCAGTGCGGCGAGCGCGGACGGGAGCGCGGGAAAGGGAAGCCGGGATCTGTGACGGTCCGTCACTCTTCCTCCTGGGGCACGGGTACGCCGGTTCTCCCGATCCTGGCACGGACGGGGCGGGATCGGGCACCGCTGTCGACACCGTGTTCGTTTTCCACTGTCGGGAGCGGTGCGCGAGGGGCCATACTGCCGAAGTCCGTCGTCCGTTCAACTCGGAGCGGAGGAATGCGGATTGACAGGGAGGAAGCAGTGACGTCGTTGCCCAGACCCCGCGCACGGCGCAGACGCCTCGGCGCGGCAGCGGCCGTTTTCGGCCTGCTGGCCACGCTCTTCGCCGCCGGACCGGCGGCGGCCGTCCCCGACCCGGGCGACCCCTCGGCGACCTCGGGCAAGGCGTCGAAGCAGGACCGCAAGGAAGCCCGGGCCGCCATCGAGAGCGGCGAGGTGCCCGGCGTGGACGAGGTCGTCCACAGCAGGAACGTCTCCCACCTGACCAACCTGCCCAAGGGGGCGTTGAAGAACCTCAACACGGACCTGGCCTTCCAGGGCCGCTACGCCTTCGCCGGCAACTACGACGGCTTCACCGTCTACGACATCAGCAGGCCGAAGTCCCCGAAGATCGTGAGTCAGGTGCTCTGCCCGGGCGGACAGAACGACATCTCCGTCTCCGGGGACCTGCTCTTCCTGTCCACCGACTCCTCCCGCAGCGACGACTCCTGCAACAGCACCGCGATGTCGCCGACGGAGAAGAGCGCCTGGGAGGGCATCAAGGTCTTCGACATCAGCGACAAGCGCAACCCGGAGTACGTCGCCTCCGTCGAGACCGCCTGCGGCTCGCACACCCACACGCTGGTGCCCGACCGCAAGGACGTCTACGTCTACGTCTCGTCCTACTTCCCGGACGAGACCTTCCCCGACTGCCGGCCGCCGCACGACGGCATCTCGATCGTCAAGGTGCCCCGGAAGGCGCCCGAGAACGCGTCGGTCGTCGACTTCCCCGTCCTCTTCCCGGACGGCGGCAACCCCGGCGAGCCGGAGAACCCGGGCGTCACGCCGACCACCGGCTGCCACGACATCACCACCTTCCCCGAGCTGGAGATCGCCGCGGGCGCGTGCATGGGCGACGGCATCCTGATGGACATCTCCGACCCCGCCGAGCCCCGTGTCGTCGACCGGGTCCAGGACAACGAGAACTTCGCGTTCTGGCACTCGGCGACCTTCAGCGAGAACGGCCGCAAGGTCGTCTTCACCGACGAGCTGGGCGGCGGCGTCGGCGCCACCTGCAACGCCGAGGTCGGCGACAAGCGCGGCGCCAACGGCATCTACCACATCACCGGCAAGGGCGACGACCGCAAGCTGGTGTTCAAGAGCTACTTCAAGATCCCCCGGCACCAGGCCGACACCGAGAACTGCGTCGCCCACAACGGCTCGCTGATCCCGGTCAAGGGCCGCGACATCATGGTCCAGGCGTGGTACCAGGGCGGCGTCTCCGTCTGGGAGTTCACCGACTCCACCAAGCCCAGGGAGATCGGGTACTTCGAGCGCGGCCCGTACTCCGACCCCGACTCCATCGGCGGTTCGTGGTCGGCGTACTACTACAACGGCCACGTCTACTCGAACGACATCCAGATGGGCTTCGACGTCCTGAAGATCCGGGACCCGCGCACCGCCGGCGCCGAGCGCGTCAGGCTCTGGGAGTTCAACGCCCAGACGCAGCCCGACTACCGCTGACCGGTCAGCGGCAACAGCGAGCCCCCGCCGGACGCCTCCGACTCCGGGGCGTCCGGCGGGAACCCCAGCTCCCAGTCCAGCCCGTACCGCCCGAACAGCTCGGCGCGCAGCCGCGCCGCCGGCATGGGCGCCCCGGGCAGCAGGACGGCGAAGACGGCCCCCATCAGCAGCGCGCGCAGCATCGGGTAGTCGGCGTCGGGGTCGCGCGACCCGTAACGGACGATGGTGTCGCGCAGCAGCGCGGCCAGGCGCCGCTGCTCGTCGCACTGGACGAAGCCCTCCTGCTGGAGGATCCCGGCCATGTGCGTGCGCATGAGCTTCGGCCGGTCGCGGGCGAGCCCGAGGATGGCGTCGATCGCACGGGCCAGCGACTCCCGTCCGGCGTCCGGCCCCGTCGGCCGCGGCTCGCGCTCCAGGGCCTCGGCCAGGGTGAGGTGCATCAGCCGGTGGACGGCGGACTGCAGCAACTGCCGTTTGCCCGGGAAGTAGTACGACACCAGCCCCCGCGCCGAACCCGCCCGGTCCGCGATGTCCCCCAGCGTGGTGGCCTCGTAGCCGCGCTCGTCGACCAGCTCCACCGTCGCCCGCAGCAGCCGTTCACGGGATCGTCGGCGCAATTCCTCATTGACCGATGCGCTGCGAGGGGACATCCTGTAACTCCTGCGTTGACTGGCTGCGGGCCAATATACTCATGGGTCTTCGGGCCCGGACGGCGAACGTCCGTGGCCCGAACTGCGCCGATCTCGGGCGACGCGGGGGATCGCCCGAGATCGGCCCTTCTCTCCCGCCGGTCACGGCGCCCTCCGCCCGCCGTGCGCCCGGGAGCGGTCCACCAGCGCCGGCACCGGCCGCAGCCCGTCGGGCCGCCGGTCGCAGGGCAGGTGGTCGACCAGGTGGACCGAGCACCCCAGCGCGGCGGCTCCCGCGTCCGCGTGCCGGTCGTCGCCGACCATCAGGGCCTCCTCGGGGCTCACCCCCAGGGCGGCGCAGGCCAGCCGGAAGATCTCCGGCTCCGGCTTCTGGACGCCGTGCTCGTAGGAGAGCACGTAGGCGTCCACGTGACGGTCCAGACCGTGAGCGCGGAACACCGGGCGCAGGTCCCAGCCGATGTTGCTCACCACCGCCACCGGTACCCCGCGTTCCCGCAGCGCGCCCAGCACCTCGGCGGTGTCGGGATAGGGCCGCCAGGCCTCCGGCCGCATGTGCCGGTCGTACAGCGCGTCGTACAGCTCCGGGCGCGGCAGCGGCACCCGACGGGCCAGCGCGGTGTAGACGGCGCGGTGGTGCGCGGCGCTGCGGTCGCGCTCCCGCCACGGTTCCCGCAGATCGGCGGGGAGGGCGCGGGGGGAGGACCCGCCCGGCAGCGCGCCGGCCTCCTCCAGCGCCGCCGCGAGGCGGGCCGTCTCGCCGTCGGGCAGGACGACGCCCGCCTCGTCCAGGACGGCGCGCAGCCAGACCTCGGTCGGCTCGACGCGCAGCAGTGTTCCGGAGAAGTCGAAGAGCACGCCCCTGATCGTCATGGGGCCGATCCTTCCGGCCCGCGCCCCTCCGGCAAAGGGGGCCTCGCGCCGCTCCGGTGCCACAGCGCCGCCGCGGTCGCGGCCACGGCGGCGCCCAGCAGCCAGCCGGTGACCACGTCGGTGAGCCAGTGCACGCCCAGGTAGAGCCGGGTGAAGCCCACCCCGACCACGGTGATCGCGCCGGCCCACAGCACGGCCAGGCGCACGGCCCGACGGACCGCGTACAGGTGCGCCAGCCACAGCAGCAGACCGCAGGTGAGCGCCGCCGTCATGGCGTGGCCGGAGGGCAGCGCCGCGAACTCCGCGGAGTCGACGGGGCGCGTCCAGCGGGGCCGGTCGCGGTCGAAGAGGGCCTTGAGGCCCTGTTGGAGGAGGGTGCCGACGAGGGCGGTGGCCGCGACCCAGAGCGCCGGGCGCGGTTGGCCGCGCAGCAGGAGCCACAGGAACACCGCGGTCAGCAGGGCCCGCATGGTCCAGGGGTCCCACACCCAGTCGGTCAGCACCCGGTTGAGCCGGGTCCAGCCGGGTTCGGCGAGCGCCGAGCGGTGCAGCTCGGCGGCGACGTGGGCGTCGAACGCCAACAGCGGGTCCCAGCCCGCCACGACGAGCGTCGAGAGCACGGCCGCCGCGGCCGTGCACCCCACCGCGGTGAGACGAAGGAAAGGGGAGGGCATGGTTCCGATCGTCGCCCGTGGACGGGCGGCCAAACCATCGGACGGGCCGCGTGTCGTCCGGTGCCGTCCGTGTGGCCCGAGGCTCAGCCCAGCGCCCTGAGTCCGGGGACGAAGGCCACCGCCAACGGGATCAGCGGCACCATGGACGCCAGCGCGGTCAACCGCAGCCGCCGGACGACCGACAGCCGGGGCGGGGCCGCCAACAGCCGGTCGACCCGCTGCGGCACCTGCGCGTGGTGCGGCGGGTACGGGGTGAAGACCCCGCGCTCCTCGTTCAACTCGACCAGCGCCAGGGCCACCGCCAGGCGCCCGCAGCGCCGCGAGGCCGCGTCGTCGGCCGCCAGTTCCACCAGCCGGTGCACCTGGTCCCGGAACGCGCGGAAGACCGGCACCTGCGGGAAGCCCGTCGCGAGCGCGGAGGAGCAGTGCAGCAGCCAGTCGTGGCGGGCGCGCAGATGCCCCTGCTCGTGGGCGAGGATCGCGTCGAGCTCCCGCCCTCCGAGCCGCCGCAGCGTCGCGGTGGTGACCACCAGCCGGGGCGTGTCCCCCGGCAGCCACCAGGCGTCCGGACGCTCGCCCTCCAGCACCACCAGCCGCTCTTCGGAACCGGCCTCCTCACCGGGCAGCAGCGGGGCGCGGTCGAGGAGTTCGGCACGCCGCCTGCGGCGCCGGGCCCGCGCGCCGCGGATCTCCCGGGTGAGCATCGCGGCCGTCCAGACACCGCCGCAGGCGAGCACCACCGCCACCACCGCGGGCCAGGACTCGCCGAACGCGCTCAGCCCGTACGCCTCGACGACCCGGCTGGGGGCGGGGGCGAAGACGTGTCCGCGCACGGCCTGCCAGGCCGCCGCTCCGGAGAGGGCCATGGCCAGCACGCAGCACAGCAGCACGGCGACCACCACGCACTGCCACACCCACAACGCCAACACGGGCTCACGGTCCGGCCAGGAGCCACGGGCCAGCACACGCGGCGCCGTCGCCGCGACCAGTGCGCCCAGGAGGAGCAGTGCGAGCGCGACCATCATGGCAACAGCCTATGAGTCCACGGCCACCCTGCTTCCGGGGGAGGCGAGGAAGTGACGCACGCCTCACGGGGATCGGTGGACGGGACCGGTGGACGGGGCCGGCGGCGGTCGACGGGGCGCCGGGATCACACGGCCAGAAGCATCGCGAACATCCCCAGCCCCATCGACAGGCGGCAGGCCACCGCCACCTCCGGCAGCCGCAGCAGACCGGTCACGGTGTCCCCGGCCCCCCGGCCGCCGTCACCGCCACCGCCGTCACGGGGGCCGGGGCCGGTGGCGCCCACGGGAACCAGCCGGACGCCCGCGCGCAGCACGTACCCGGCGAAGTAGACCAGCAGCACCCCCGTCAGCACCGGTGTCCAGGCCGGGGCCGCGTGGTGCCCGCCCGGATGGCCGCCGACCGTCATGGCGAGCGCCATGTGGACCATGGCCAGGGCGCCGACGGCGTGGTGGAGGTGGTGCGCCGGGGCGTGCCGCACCAGCGCCAGCTCGCGCACCGCCGCGGCACCGAAGACCACGGCGAAGACCTGCGGCGGCAGGGGGTCCACCGCCGACGCGGGCAGTGCCATCACCGCCATTCCGAACCCCATGAACGCCTCGCCCGCGGCCGTCCGCCGCTGCCGGGGCGTCCCGTCGCGCATCCGCAGCAGGCAGTACGCGCCCACGCCGCCGCACAGGGCCACCAGCAGCCAGCCGACCGGCTCCGGTCCGTGCACCGCGCACCTCCCCGACCGGCCCCCCGACCGGTTTCCGCGGGAAGGATGCCCACCGCCGCGCCCGTCCACGGGAGCGCGCGGAGGCACCCGGGGAGCGCGACCGGGGCGCAGGGGGCGGGATGCGCCCTAGATGCCGGGGCGGTGGCGCAGGGGGTGGTCCTCGGGGACCTCGACGAGGACGATCCGCACCCCGTCCGGGTCGCGGATCCACATCTCCACCAGCCCCCACGGCTCCCGCCTGGGCTCCCGCAGCACCTCCACGCCGCGGTCGGCCAGCTCCCGGTGGGCCGCGGCGACGTCGGCGACCTGCAACCACAGTTGCAGTCCCGGGGCGGGAGGCTCCGCGGAGCGGCCGGAGACCTCCAGGAACCCGCCGCCGAGGAAGTAGACGGTCCCGCGCTCCGGCCCGGTGCCGAACTCCCGGTAGACGGCCAGGCCCAGCGTGTCGCCGTAGAAGGTCCGCGAGCGCTCCGGGTCGGTGGGGCGCAGCAGCACCCGGCTGCTCAGTACGTGCACCATGGTCGGAGCCTAGCGCCGGCGGCCCGCCGGACCGGGACGCGCACGGGCCGATTAGGCTCGGCGCCATGAACGTCCCGAACACCGTGAACGCCCCGGACGCCGCGGGCGTCCCCGCCGCCGACCTCCGCTTCCGGACCGCCTCCGAGGACGACGTCCCCGCGCTGGTCGCCCTGGTGGAGACGGCCTACCGCGGGGAGGCCAGCCGGGCGGGCTGGACCACCGAGGCGGACCTGCTGGACGGACAGCGCACGGACCCCGAGGGCGTCGCCGAGATCATCAGGACCCCCGACAGCATGGTGCTGGTGGCCGAGCGGGACGGGCGGCCGGTCGCCTGCTGCCAACTGGAGCGCAGGACGGACGAGGAGGGGGAGCCCGTCGCGTACTTCGGGATGTTCGCCGTCCGGCCGACCCTCCAGGGCGGGGGACTGGGCCGGGCCGTCCTGGCGGAGGCCGAGCGGCTGGTGCGCACCGAGTGGGGGGTCCGGGAGATGCACATGACCGTGATCACCGCCCGGGAGGAGCTGATCGCCTGGTACGAGCGGCGCGGCTACGTCCGCACCGGGAGGAGGAGCCCCTTCCCGTACGGCGACGAGCGCTTCGGCATCCCGCGCCGCCCCGACCTGGAGTTCGAGCTGCTGGTCAAGCCGCTTCGCTGACGGCCCGCCGGACGGCGGGCAGGTCGGTGACCACCCCGTCCAGCCCCAGTTCGCGGACGCGGGCCACGTCCTGCTCGGTGTTGACCGTCCAGGAGATCACCTTGACGCCCGCCTCGTGACAGCGCCGGACGACGTCCTCGTCCAGCCACTTCAGCTCGCAGGAGACCATCCCCGCGCCCAGTTCCACGGCGCGCTCGGGCGCGGTGGGGGTGGACCTGCCCGTGACCAGCGCGATGGGGATGTCGGGCAGCAGCTTGCGGGTCTCGCGCAGGGCGTCGTCGTGGAACGAGATCACGGTGACGCGGTCGTGCAGGCCGCGCCGCTCGATGGTCTCGGCGAGCACCCGGGCCGCGGCGCGGTCCTTGATCTCCGCCTGGAGCGGGGCGGAGACCGCGTCCACGACCTCCTCGAAGACCGGGACCCTCTCGCCCCGACCCGCGTCCAGCGCGCGCAGCTCGGCGAGGGTCATCCCGGCCACCGGACCGGAACCGTCGGTGGTGCGGTCCACCTCCGCGTCGTGCATCACCACCAGCGCGCCGTCCCGGCTCAGGTGGAGGTCCAGTTCGATGACGTCGAAGCCCTCGCGGTCGGCCCGGACGAAGGAGCGCAGGGTGTTCTCCGGTTCGACACCCATCACTCCGCGGTGCCCGACGGTGAGCAGTGGCACGGTGTGTTCTCGCTTTCCTGCGGCGCCGACGGCGGGACGGACGGTGTGTACGGGCGGCCAGGGTAGCCGTGCGTGAACGCCGTCCGCGGACCGGGGTCGACCGGTGCGCGCGGGGCCCGGCACGGCGGGTCCGGGCGGCGTGGAAGACGGATCCGGCGCTCGGTGAGGCGCCGACGGCCCCGGTGGTCCCCGCCGGTTCCATGGGATGACCGATGCGCGCTTTGCCCTACTTTTACAGGCATGTCTTCTGTTTCAGGTGCCGAAAGCAGGAAAAACATCGGTGGTGTGAGACGTGCGCCGAAGGATTTCCTTGGTCTCGGGTTGATCGGGGAAGTCTCCGCAGATACGGTGCTGTGGCAAGAGTTTCTCCTGTGAAGGGGTAGTGATGACGGAAATCCTTTCGCCCGTAGGCGCAACGGGTGGTGCTCTGTCCACCGGTGGCCCGTCCACGGACCGCGTCGTGGACCACCCCGCCTGGGCGGTGCTCAAGGAGGCCGTCGAGGCCATCCGTCCGGCCCAGTCCAAGGACGGCTCCATCGACTTCGACGCCGAGGGCGCCCCCTCCCGGGCCGAGGTCGAGCGGCACCTCGACCGCGTCGTGGCCGCCGTCGAGGAACTCGCCCCGCTGCTGCCGCACAACGAGGAGTACCACCGCGCGCTGGTGGCCGACCTGCGCCGCTGGGCCGAGAGCGGATTCGCGGTCCCCGACTTCCTGGACTCCCTGCTGGCCTTCCAGCCCGCCCGGCAGCGCGTCGACGGCCTCCAGCACCTGGTCGTCTTCCCCATGTACACGCAGAACGGCAACCCGAACCGCAACCTGGAGGCCGTCGTCCTGCGCGTGGTCTGGCCGGACTGGCTGGCCGACCTGGAGCGCACCCGCTACGACAACCCGCTCTTCCTCGGCATCACCTTCGAGGACTTCACCGGCGGCTACGACACCCACTCCGCCGTCCTCTTCCCCGAGACCGTCGCCGTGCGCGAGGTGCCCGAGCGGTTCACCTGGGGCGGCATCTTCTGCGACCGCGAGGCGGCCCGCTTCCGCCGCGTCATCGACGCCGCCTGCGAGGTCACCAAGCTGGAACTGCCCGAGGACGCCCGCGGCCTGCTCACCGACCAGCACCGCGCCCAGCAGACCTTCGTGCTGTGGGACATGATCCACGACCGCACCCACAGCCACGGCGACCTGCCCTTCGACCCGTTCATGATCAAGCAGCGCCAGCCGTTCTGGATGTACGGCATCGAGGAGCTGCGCTGCGACCTGACCGCCTTCCACGAGGCCGTGAAGCTGGAGGCGGACGGCTATGCGCAGGGGCGCGACGTGCAGTACGCCGTGCTCCTGGAGCGCCTGTTCCGCTTCCCCGTCACCGGCGAGCGCAACCGCAACTACGACGGGCTGGGCGGCCAGTTGCTGTTCGCCTACCTCCACAAGCACGACGCCCTGCGCTGGACGGACAACAAGCTCTCCATCGACTGGCAGCGGGCCCGCGAGGTCACCGCGCGTCTGCGCGAGGAGATCGAGACCCTCTACCGGGAGGGCATCGACCGTCCGAAGCTGGTCCACTGGTTCAAGGCGTACGAACTGGTGTCGACCTACCTCGCCCCGCACCCCGGCTCCACCTGGGCCAAGGGCCCCGACGCGCTCGACCTCGGCCTGCCGCCGCGCAAGCTGGTGGACGAGGTGCTCCCGGACGAGTTCCCGCTGAGCATGTTCTACGAGGCGCTCGCCAAGAAGCTGCGGAACGTGATCGCCTCGACCAAGGGCATCACCGCCGACTCCGCCACCCCGGTCGCGGCGTGAACGCCGGGACCACGGGGAACACCGGAACCGCCGGGACCGTCGACAGCAGAGGGGCGACCACCATGACCAGCAGTTTCAGCAACGGCAACGGCAACGGAGGCCCCCTGGAGGGAGCCGTCGTCGCCGTGGCCGGCGCGGCGGGACCGGCCGGACAGGCCGCGCTGCTGCGCCTGGCCGAGCGGGGAGCCACGGTCGTGGCCGCCGACTACGACGCCGAGCGGCTGGCCGCCGCCGTGGACCGGGCCCGCTTCGCCCACGGCGGCGCCACCGTCACCGGCGACATCATCGACCTGCTGGACCCGGACGCCACCCGCGAGTGGGCCACCCGCACCGAGAAGGAGTACGGGCGGGTCGACGGGCTGGTGCACCTGGTGGGCGGCTGGCGCGGCTCGGCGGCCTTCGCCGAGACCGACCTGTCCCACTGGGACCTGCTGGAGAAGCTGCTGGTCCGCACCGTCCAGCACACCTCCCTGGCCTTCGAGGGCGCGCTGCGCCGCAGCGGCAAGGGACGCTACGTGCTGGTCAGCGCCGCCGGCGCCACCAAGCCCACGGCCGGCAACGCCGCCTACGCCGCGGCCAAGGCCGCCGCCGAGGCGTGGACCCTGGCGCTGGCCGACTCCTTCCGCAAGACGGGCAAGGGGGCGGACGCCGGCCCACCGGCCGCGGCTGTCATCCTGGTGGTCAAGGCGCTGGTCAACGACGCGATGCGTGCCGAGCGCCCGAATGCCAGGTTCGCGGGCTTCACCGACGTCAAGGATCTCGCCGAGGCCATCACCGACGTCTGGGACAGGCCCGCCGAGGAAGTGAACGGACACCGCCTGTGGCTGACCCCGCAACCGTAGAGGACCACCCGACCGAGGCACCGGCAGCATCCCCGACGACGGACGCCCGGCGCCGCCACGATCCCGGAGCGCGCGGCTTCGCCAGCGACAACTACGCGGGCGCGCACCCGGAGATCCTGGCGGCGCTCGCCCTCGCCAACGGCGGCCACCAGACCGCCTACGGCGACGACGAGTACACCGCCCACCTCCAGGACGTCTTCCGCGCCCACCTCGGCCCCGAGGCGGAGGCCTTCCCGGTCTTCAACGGCACCGGCGCCAACGTCGTCGCCCTCCAGGCGCTCACCGACCGCTGGGGGGCGGTGATCGCCGCGGAGAGCGCCCACATCAACGTGGACGAGTGCGGCGCGCCCGAGCGCGTCGGCGGACTGAAGCTGCTCACCGTGCCCACCGAGCACGGCAAGCTCACCCCCGAGCTGATCGACCGTGAGGCGTACGGCTGGGACGACGAGCACCGGGCGATGCCGCAGGTGGTCTCCATCACCCAGAACACCGAACTGGGCACCGTCTACACCCCCGAGGAGATCCGGGCGATCTGCGAGCACGCCCACGAGCGGGGCATGAGGGTCCACCTCGACGGCGCCCGCATCGCCAACGCCGCCGCCTCGCTGGGGGTGCCCCTGCGGGAGTTCACCACGGACGCCGGCGTGGACGTGCTGTCCTTCGGCGGCACCAAGAACGGCATGCTCTTCGGCGAGGCCGTCGTCGTGCTGAACCCCGGCGCGGTGCGGGCCATGAAGCACCTGCGCAAGCTGTCGATGCAGCTCGCGTCCAAGATGCGGTTCGTCTCGGTGCAGTTCGAGGCGCTGCTCGCCGGCGACCTGTGGCTGCGCAGCGCCTCCCACGCCAACGCCATGGCGCGTCGGCTGGCCGAGGGGGTGCGCACCGTCGACGGCGTGGAGATCCTCCACCCCGTCCAGGCCAACGCCGTCTTCGCCCGGCTCCCGCACGACGTCGCCGAGCGGCTGCGCAAGCGCCACCGCTTCTACTTCTGGGACGAGGCGGCCGGAGTCGTGCGCTGGATGTGCTCCTTCGACACCACCGAGGAGGACGTGGACGGCTTCGTCGCCGCCCTCCGGGAGGAGATGGCGCGGTAGGCGCCGACCCCGTCGTCCGTCGGGGCGGGGAGCCGGCCCACCGGACCGACCCCCCGCCCCGACGCCTCGGTCAGTGGACCCCGACCTCGGCCGGGGCCGGGGCGGTGCCGCCCAGGTGGGCGGGCATCCACCAGGTGTCGTCCGGCCCCTTGGGCCGCACCGGGTACGCCCGCTGCGCCGCCTCCAGCAGTTCCTGGACGCGCTCGCGCAGCCGCTCGGTCAGGTGCGCCACCGACTCGCCCGCGACGGCCCGGATCGGCTCGCCGACCCGGATGGTGATCGGGAAGTGGTTGCGGCCGAAGTCCCGCTTGTGACCCTTGGTCCACAGCCGCTGCGTGCCCCACAGTGCGACGGGCAGCAGCGGAACCCCCGCTTCCTGCGCCATCCGCGCCGCACCCGTCTTGAACTTCTTCAAGGTGAACGACGGGGAGATCGTCGCCTCGGGGAAGATTCCCACGATCTCGCCCGAGCGCAGCGACTTCAGCGCGTGGCGGTAGGCGTGCTCGCCCTGCGAACGGTCCACCGGGATGTGCTTCATGGCGCGCATCAGCGGCCCGGACACCTTGTGCCGGAAGACCGACTCCTTCGCCATGAAGCGCACCAGCCGCTTGGCCGGCCGGGCGGCCAGACCGGCGAAGACGAAGTCGAGGTAGCCGATGTGGTTGCTGGCCAACACCGCGCCGCCGCGCCGCGGTACGTGCTCGGTGCCCTCGATGTCGAAGCGCAGGTCGAGCGCCTTGAACAGGGTGCGGGCGGCGCCAATGACAGGTGGGTACACGAGTTCTGCCATACGGGAGGACCCTTCTGGAAGTACTGCCCGGGGAGGGTTCTCCCGGTCGTTCTACCCGAACCTACGCTGGCGTAACTTCCCTGACCAGTACCGGTGGTGAGAGATCCTCGTCACGTCGCCGTCCGGCCGGTCCGGCCCGCCGCCTCACCCCGTGGCCCGGCGCAGCACCAGGTACACCTCGCAGCCCAGGCAGTACCCGAAGACGGCGTTGAGGAAGGCCGCCGCGAGCGCGCAGGCGGTCGCCGCCATCCCCAGCCACAACGGCCCCACGCCGTACCCCACCAGGCCCACGAGCGCGAAGAGCAGCCCGACGCCCTGGGCGAACCGGGGCGGCGCCTCGTCCTCGAACCGTGTCGGGGGGCCGAGCCGCGGCCGGACCAGGAGGCGGAACAGCAGTCCGTACGGCGAGCGCCGCACCCCGAGGGCCGCTCCGGCGGCGAACACCAGCGCCTGCGCGGCCAGCAGCCAGAAGCTCCCGGTGATCAGCACGGCGGCCAGGACCGCGGTGGTCACGGCCGCCCCGAACCTCGGTCCTCGTATGTCGATGTCCATGCCGACAGCATTCCCCACCGCGCGGTGGGGAGCGGGCCGGACGCGGGAATCCGCGGGACGGTCGCGGACGCTGTGGGAGACGCTGTGAGAGAGGCTGTGGGAGACGGTGCCGGGCACCGCCCGCGCCCCGCGGGCGGGCGGCGGATCGGACGGCTCGAACGGACGGGTGGGATGACGGGACTGGTCGTGTGTCTGGCGATGCTGGCGCTGGCCGGCGCGTTCGGAGTGCTGAAGGGACGGCGGGACGGAAGGATGACGGTGCGCGGACGGGACGAGGACAGGCGGTTGACCGCCGAGGCGATCGGCGCCGAGAGGCTGGGCGAGCGCGCCACGCTGGTGCAGTTCTCCAGCGCCTTCTGCCGGCCCTGCCAGGCCACCCGGCGGATCCTCGCGGAGGTCTCCGGCATGGTGGAGGGCGTCGCCCACGTGGAGATCGACGCCGAGTCCCGACTGGACCTGGTACGGGAGTTGGGCATCCTGCGCACGCCCACGGTCCTGGTGCTGGACGCGCGGGGGCGGATCGTCCGGCGGGCCGCCGGCCTGCCGCGCAAGGCCGACGTCATCGCCGCGCTCGGCGAGGCCGTGTGAGCCGAGGGGGCGCGAGCGGCGTCCACGCCGCGTGACGCACGACACGGGTGACCCTGGTCCCATTCGTCGAGGCCGCGCTTGACGGAGATCGCCGGCGGTCGCCAGGGTGACACGATGTGGCCAGGGGATCTCGAATGAGCGCGAAGGACGCGCGGCCGGCACCGGACGTCACGGACGCCGGCCCCGCGCTGCTGCGCGCCGTCTTCCGGCGGCACGCCGCCGGGGTCGCCGTGGTCACCGCCCACGGCCGGGGTCGTCCCGTGGGCTTCACCGCGACCTCCCTCGCCTCGGTCGCCGCCGAGCCGCCGCTGCTGTCCTTCAACATCGCCACCGCCTCCTCCAGTTGGCCGGTGATCGCCGAGGCGGAGCACGTGGGGGTGCACGTCCTGGGCGGACACCAGCGGGAACTGGCCGCCGTCTTCGCCCGCCCGGGCGCCGACCGTTTCGCCCCGCCCACTCGCTGGCACCGCGGTCCGCACGGCGTACCGGTGCTGGAGGGCGTCCTGGCCTGGCTGGTCTGCGACGTCGTGGCGCGCGTGCCGGCCGGCGACCACCGTCTGGTCCTCGCCGAGGCGGTGACGGGGGACGCCTCGGGCGCCGGACTCCCGCTGCTGTACCACGGCGGACGCTTCAACGTTCCGCGCGAGGGCGCCGTGCCCCCGTGAGCCGTTGGCAACGTCACAGTTCACCGCCCTTGAAGACCGGGAACGGGGTGGTTGTACTGACGAGTAATATCCTGGATGGAGAGCCGGCCCCACCGGACCGGAATCCGCCCGATCAGGCGCCTATGCTGCCTGTGAGACAAGGCAGCCAGTAATGACGACGCAAGTAGGAGAGCCGGCGTGAGCTTGAGGATCGTTGTCTGTGTGAAGTACGTGCCCGACGCCACCGGCGACCGGCACTTCGCCGACGACCTGACCGTCGACCGCGACGACGTGGACGGTCTGCTGTCGGAGCTGGACGAGTACGCCGTCGAGCAGGCGCTCCAGATCGCCGAGAACGCCGACGACGCGGAGGTCACCGTCCTGACGGTCGGCCCGGAGGACGCCCGCGACGCGCTGCGCAAGGCGCTGTCGATGGGCGCCGACAAGGCGATCCACGTCGAGGACGACGACCTGCACGGCACCGACGTCATCGGCACCTCGCTGGTGCTGGCCAAGGCGATCGAGAAGGCCGGCTACGACCTGGTGGTCTGCGGCATGGCCTCCACCGACGGCACCATGGGCGTGCTGCCCGCCCTGCTGTCCGAGCGGCTGGGCGTGCCGCAGGTGACGCTGCTGTCCGAGGTTGCCGTGGAAGGCGGCACGGTCACCGGCCGCCGCGACGGCGACGCCGCGACCGAGCAGCTCCAGGCCGCGCTGCCGGCGGTGGTCTCGGTGACCGACCAGTCCGGCGAGGCGCGCTACCCGTCCTTCAAGGGCATCATGGCCGCCAAGAAGAAGCCGGTGGAGTCCTGGGACCTGGAGGACCTGGACATCGACGCGGACGAGGTCGGCCTGGAGGGCTCCTGGACCGCGGTGGAGGAGGCCACCGAGCGCCCGGCCCGCACCGCCGGCACGATCGTCAAGGACGAGGGCGAGGGCGCCAAGCAGCTCGCCGAGTTCCTCGCGGGCCAGAAGTTCATCTGACGCCCCCGCGTCCCGCACGCCTCACGACCGCCCTCGCAATCCTCGCAGGAGAACGACTCCCATGGCTGAAGTCCTTGTCTACGTCGACCACACCGGCGGTGCCGTCCGCAAGCCCACCCTGGAGCTGCTGACCCTGGCCCGCCGCCTCGGCGACCCGGTCGCCGTCCACCTGGGCGCCGGCGCCGAGCAGGCCGCCGCCACGCTGGCCGAGTACGGCGCGGTGAAGGTGCTCACCGCCGACGCCCCCGAGTTCGCCGACTACCTCGTCGTACCGAAGGTGGACGCGCTCCAGGCCGCGTACCAGGCCGTCTCCCCGGCCGCCGTGCTGATCCCCTCCTCCGCGGAGGGCAAGGAGATCGCGGCCCGCCTGGCGCTCCGCATCGGCGCGGGTCTCATCACCGACGCCGTCGACCTGGAGGCCGGCGACGAGGGCCCGGTGGCGACCCAGTCGGTCTTCGCCGCCTCCTTCACCACCAAGTCCCGCGTCACCAAGGGCACGCCGGTCATCACCGTCAAGCCCAACTCCGCCGCCCCGGAGGCCGCCCCGGCCGCGGGTGAGGTCGAGCAGCTGTCGGTGACCTTCGGCGAGAAGTCCACCGGCACCAAGGTCGTCTCCCGCACCCCGCGCGAGTCGACCGGCCGCCCGGAGCTGACCGAGGCCGCGATCGTGGTCTCCGGCGGCCGCGGCGTCAACGGCGCCGAGAACTTCGCGCTCATCGAGAACCTGGCCGACGCGCTCGGCGCGGCCGTCGGCGCCTCGCGCGCCGCGGTGGACGCCGGTTGGTACCCGCACACCCACCAGGTCGGCCAGACCGGCAAGACCGTCTCGCCGCAGCTCTACATCGCCGCCGGCATCTCCGGTGCCATCCAGCACCGCGCCGGCATGCAGACCTCGAAGACCATCGTGGCCATCAACAAGGACGAGGAGGCCCCGATCTTCGACCTGGTCGACTACGGCGTCGTCGGCGACCTGTTCCAGGTCGTCCCGCAGCTCACCGAGGAGGTCAAGGCCCGCAAGGGCTGAGCCTCCGAGAGGGCCGAACCCCCGGGAAGAGGCCCGACAACGGCCGGGGCCGCGCGATCGACGGTTCGATCGCGCGGCCCCGGCCGCGTCCGCGGGCGCTCCCGCGCTCAGGCCACCGGGCGGACCCGACCCCCGGTCGCCCGCCGCAGCGCCTCCGCCAACCGGTCCCGGACGGCGGTCTGGGCGGCGATGCGCTCGTCGAGCACGGCGAGCCGCTCCAGCACGACCTCCAGGCCCTTCTCGGAGGGCGGCGCCGCGACCACGTCCCCGTCCAGACAGGGCATGAACACCCGCACGTCGTCCAGGGTGAGCCCGACGTCCAGCAGACGGCGGATGTTCCGCACGCGCACCACCGCCCGCTCGTCGTAGACCCGGTAGCCGTTGGGGGCCCGCTCCGAGGAGAGCAGACCCGCCTGCTCGTAGTGCCGCAGCGCCCGGGGCGTGGCCCCCGTGGCCCGTGCCAACTCGCCGATGCGCATTCCCCTCACCTCCAGGGGCACCACCCTCACGCCACCACCGCCCCACCGTCCACCGGGACCACCGCTCCGGTGACGAAGGACGCCTCCGGGGAGGCGAGCCGGACGATCGCCCAGGCCACCTCCTCCGGCCGTCCGATCCGGCCCAGCGGGGTGTGCGCCGACTGCCACGCGCGGACCTCGGCCATCTGCTCCGGCGTCAGCCCCCGGTGCTCGCCGATCGGGGTGTCGATCGCGCCCGGCGCGACCGCGACGACCCGGATGCCGCGGGGCGCCAGTTCGACGGCCCAGCTGCGGGTCAGCGAGTCCAGCGCCGCCTTGGCCGCCGCGTAGAGGGAGTTGTCCGGCCAGGCCCGCTGACCCACGGACGTGCCGACGTTGACGATCACCCCGCCGCCCGAGGTCTCCAGGGCGGGCAGAGCGGCCCGGGCCAGCAGGACCGGCGCGACCAGATCGGTGGCGAGCAGGGGTTCGATCACCCGCGGCGCGAGGGTGTCGAGGGGACCGCCCAGCACGATGCCGGCGTTGTTGACCAGGACGTCCAGCCGTCCGTGGGAGTCCAGCACCGCGCGGACGATGCGCTCGGGCGCGCCCTCGGCGGTGATGTCGGCGGGCAGCGGGGTGATCCCGGGCCGGCCGTCGGCCGTCTCCTCCAACGGCCCGACGCGCCGTCCCACCGCGACCACGCGCGCGCCCTCGGCCGCGAACGCGCGGGCCGTGGCCCGTCCTATGCCCGTGCCGGCCCCGGTGACGAGGACGGTCCTGCCGCTGTGCCGTGAGGTGTTGTCGGTGTCCATGGCGGTCATCGTCCGACCCTGACGCCCGCGTCAAGGTCAAGCGACCGCGGGAGGCGGCCCGCCGGCACCCTCCCCGCCGTCCTCGGCGCCCCGGAGGGTCTCGCCGGGCCGGTGTACGCGAGGGTGCGCGCCCGGGACGGGGAGCGGATGCCCGGTCCGTCCGTGCGTCAGGAGCGTGGCGGGATCTCCCCCGAGCCGCGGGGGATCAGCCGGGTGGGGAGTTCCACGCGCCGCGGCGCGTCGTCGGCGCCCTCCAGTCGCCGGAAGAGCAGTTCGGCCGCCTTGCGCCCCAGCAGCGCGGGCTCCTGGGCGATGACGGTGACCGGCGGGGTCAGCAGGTCGGCCAGCTCGAAGTCGTCGAACCCCACCAGCGCCACGCGCCGCTCCCGCACGGCCGGCACCCTCACCACGGTGACGGTCACCCGGTTGTTGCCCGTCAACAGCGCGGTGACCGGTGCCGCGGCCGATCCCCGGCCCTCCACCATGCGTTCGGCGTCGGCACGGACGCGCTCGGGGTGGGTCGGACCGAGCGCGACCCAGGACTCGTCCACCGGCAGCCCCGCCTCGGCCATCGCGGCGCGGTAGCCGCGCAGCCGCTCGGCGGCGGTGTGGATGCGCGGCAGGTCGCCGATGAAGCCGATCCGGCGGTGGCCGTGGGCGATGAGGTGGGCGACGCCCTCGCGGGCGCCCTCGAAGCTCCGGGAGAGCACCGCGTCGGCCTCGATGCGCGCGGCCGGACGGTCCACGAAGACGGTCGCGACGCCGGCGGCGATCTCCGGCTCCAGGTAGCGGTGGTCGGCGCCGGCCGGGATGATCACCAGGCCGTCCACGCGCCGGGCGCACAGGGCGAGCACCAACTCCCTCTCGCGCTCCTCGTCCTCGGCGCTGGAGCCGTTGATCAACAGCGCGCCGTGCGCCCGGGCGACCTCTTCGACGGCGCGGCTGAGCGGGGCGTAGAAGGGGTCGGCGAGGTCCTCCAGGACCAGTCCGATGCTGGAGGTGCGGCCCTTGCGCAGGATGCGGGCGCTGTCGTTGCGGCGGAAGCCCAGCGCGGTTATGGCCTCCTGCACGCGGCGCTCGGTGTCGGGCGTGACACCGGGCTCGCCGTTGACGACACGGGAGACGGTCTTGAGGCCGACCCCGGCGCGGGCGGCCACGTCCTTCATGGTGGGGCGCAGCCCGTAGCGGCGCCGGGCGGGTCGGGCGGGTCGGGCGGAGTCGGCCACTGCGGTCCTGTTCTGTCGTCTTCTGCCGTCGACGGTGACGCGTGCGTGCACGGATGACGCAGAAGCATAAAGCGAGGAAACGGGAGCGCAGAGCCCGGCGAAGAGACGGGCGAAGAGAGTGGACAACGTTGTCAGAAATGGGTGAGACTTGCCGCTCATGGACCAGGATCTTCTCGCTGCCCTCGACATCGGCGGCACCAAAATCGCGGGCGCGCTGGTGGACGACGACGGCGGGCTGCTGCTGCGCGTCCAGCGGCCCACCCCCTCGCGGGAGCCGGGCGACGGCGTGATGCGGGCGGTGGCCGAGGTGCTCGACGAACTGCGGGACGCGGACGAGTGGCGGCGCGTGGCGGCCCTGGGCATCGGCAGCGCCGGCCCGGTGGACGGTCGGCGGGGCACGGTGAGCCCGGTGAACATCCCCGGCTGGCGGGACTATCCGCTGGTCGCCCGGGTGCGCGAGAGGATCGGGGAGCTGCCCGTGAACCTGGTCGGCGACGGCGTGGCGATGACCGCCGCCGAGCACTGGCAGGGCGCGGCGCGCGGTCGGGACAACGCCCTGTGCATGGTCGTCTCCACCGGGGTGGGAGGAGGCCTGGTCCTCGGCGGACGGCTGCACCCCGGGCCGACCGGCAACGCCGGTCACATCGGCCACATCAGCGTGGACCTCGACGGCGAGCCCTGCCCGTGCGGGGCGCGCGGCTGCGTGGAGGGCATCGCCAGCGGTCCCAACATCGCCCGTCGGGCGCTGGCGGACGGCTGGCGGCCCGGGCCGGACGGCGACACCAGCGCCGCCGCGGTCGCCGCCGCCGCCCGGGCGGGAGACCCCGTGGCCGCGGCCTCCTTCGAGCGCGCCGCGCGGGCGCTGGCGGCCGGGATCGCCGCGACCGCGACCCTGGTCGAGATCGAGATCGCGGTGGTCGGCGGGGGAGTGGCGCAGGCGGGCGAGGTGCTGTTCGCGCCGCTGCGCCGCATCCTGGGGGAGTACGCCACCCTCTCCTTCGTACGGGAGTTGGAGGTCGTTCCCGCCGGCACGGGGACGGACGCCGGTCTCGTCGGGGCCGCGGCGGCCTGCCGGGAGGCGTTGGGCCGTCCGTGACCGTGAGCGGCGCCGGAGGCGGCGGCGCGTTTCCGGGGCGGGGTGGAGCGGGCAGTGAACCGGGGACGACGGAAGAGGGGGACCCGTGATCGTCTGGCTGAACGGCGCCTTCGGTGCGGGCAAGACCACCGTGGCTCGTGAACTGGTCGAGATGCTTCCCGACAGCGTCCTTTTCGATCCCGAACGGATCGGTGACGAACTGCGGGAGATCCTTCCGCGGAAGCGTCTGGACGAGGTGTCGGACTACCAGGACCTGCCCGCCTGGCGGCGGCTCGTCGTGGAGACGGCCGCCGCCCTCCACCAGGAGGTGGGCGGAACCCTGGTGACCCCGATGACGTTGCTGCGACAGGAGTACCGCGACGAGATCTTCGGCGGGCTGGCGGCCCGCCGCATCTCCGTGCGCCATGTGCTGCTGGAGGTTGACGAAACGATCCTTCGCGAGCGCGTCGCCCGGCGCGAGGAGCGCTCCGCGCACGGCGAGGCCGGCACGGCGGCGCGCGCCCGGTGCCTGGAACGCCTTCCGGCGTACCGGCGGGCGCTGTCCTGGCTGGCGGCCGACGCCCACACCGTCGACACCTCCTCCCTCACCCCCCGGCAGACCGCCGAACGGGTGGCGGAGGCGGTACGGGCCGGAGCCGGCGTCTGTGACATCGTGCAGACCCCCGAACCGACCGCGGAGACCGTGGCGGCCGGGGTCCTGCTGTTCGACGAGGAGGGCCGGGTGCTGCTGGTCGACCCGACCTACAAACCCGGTTGGGAGTTCCCCGGCGGTGTCGTCGAGCCCGGCGAGCCGCCCGCCCGCGCCGGAGTGCGCGAGGTGGCGGAGGAGTTGGGGCTGAGGCTGGACGCCGCGCCGCGGCTGCTCGTCGTCGACTGGGAGGCGCCCAGACCGCCCGGCCACGGCGGCCTGCGGCTCCTCTTCGACGGCGGTCTGCTGACCGCGGCCGCCGCGCACGACATGCTGCTGCCCGGCGCGGAGCTGCGCGGCTGGCGCTTCGTCACCGAGGAGGAGGCCGCCGGGCTGCTCCCCCCGGTGCGGATGGACCGGCTGCGCTGGGCCCTGCGGGCACGCGAGTGGGGCACCACGCTCAACCTGGAGGCGGGCGTACCGGTCGGGACGTGAGACCGCCGCCGGCGTGCCCGCGGCGCGGACACACCGGCGGCACGGGCGTCAGCCGCGCCGGGACTCGGCGTACTTGCGCAGGAACAGCGCCTCGGCGAGCGACAGCCGCCTCAACTCCTCGGGCGAGACGCTCTCGTTGGCGGCGTGGATCTGCGCCTCCGGCTCGCTCAGGCCGATCAGCAGGATCTCCGCCTCGGGGTAGAGCGTGGCCAGGGTGTTGCACAGCGGGATCGAGCCGCCCTCCCCGGCCACCTCCATCTCGGCGCCGTCGTACGCCTCCCGCAGCGCCTCGGCCATCGCGGTGTACGCCGGGCTGGTGGTGTCCGCGCGGAACGGCTGGCCCTGGCCCACCTGTTCCACGCGCACCCGCGCGCCCCAGGGGACGTGGGACTCCAGGTGGGCGGTGAGCAGCTTGCCGGCCTCGACGGCGTCCACCCCCGGCGGAATCCGCAGGCTGACCAGCGCCCGCGCGCTCGCCTGCACCGACGGGGTGGCGCCGACGACCGGAGGGCAGTCGATGCCGAGCACGGTGACGGCCGGGCGGGCCCAGATCCGGTCGGCGACGGTGCCCGAACCGATCAGCTCCACCCCGTCGAGCACCTTGGCGTCCTCGCGGAAGTCCTCCTCGGAGTACTGCAACCCCTCCCAGGAGGAGTCCACCGACAGCCCGTCGACGGTGGTCGAACCGTCCTGGGCGCGCAGCGAGTCCAGGGTGCGGATCAGCGCGGCGAGCGCGTCGGGGGCGGCGCCGCCGAACTGACCGGAGTGGAGGTTGCCCTCCAGGGTGTCCACCTGCACCGTCACCATGGTCATCCCGCGCAGCGTCGCGGTGACGGTCGGGCGCCCGAGGCGGAAGTTGCCGGTGTCCCCGACGACGATCGTGTCGGCGGCCAGCAGCTCCGGGTGCTCCTCCGCGTAGCGCTCCAGACCGCCGGTGCCCATCTCCTCCGAGCCCTCGACGACGACCTTGACGCCGACGGGTATCCCGCCGTTGGCCTTCAGCGCGCGCAGCGCGAGCAGGTGCATGATGAAGCCGCCCTTGCAGTCGGCGGTGCCGCGTCCGTACCACCGCCCGTCGCGCTCGGTCAGCGTGAACGGCGGGGACAGCCAGGCGGCCTCGTCCAGCGGCGGCTGCACGTCGTAGTGGGCGTAGAGCAGCACGGTCGGCGCGCCGGGCGGGCCGGGCAGGAAGCCGTACACCGACTGGGTGCCGTCCGGGGTGTCCAGCAGCGCCACGTCCGTGAAGCCCTCGGCGCGCAGCGCGTCCGCCACCCACCGGGCCGCCGCCGCGCACTCCTCCGGCGGGAACTGCGCGGGATCGGCAACCGACTTGAAGGCCACCAGCTCGGCGAGCTCGGTGCGGGCCTGGGGCATCAGCGAGGCGACGGTGGCTGCCAGTGCTTGCGCCATGGGGGAACGCTCCTTTGTGCTGCTGCGTTGTGTGCCTGGGAGACGGGGTCGCCGAAGGGCAGGCACGTGCATGATGCCGATACTCCCATAGAGGGCTCCGACGGCCGCAGGTCCTAGGATGCGGCGGTAACCGGAAGCGGCAGAGCGGGAGCGGTAACACACGTGAGCAGCGAGAACGCCGAGGGTACGGACCGGCAGAATTCGGTGTGGGACGTCGTCGTGGTGGGGGCGGGGCCGGCCGGGGCCTCGGCGGCGTACGCGGCGGCCGTCACCGGTCGCCGGGTCCTGCTGCTGGAGAAGGCCGAACTACCCCGTTACAAGACCTGCGGCGGCGGCATCATCGGCCCCTCCCGGGACGCTCTGCCGCCCGGTTTCGAACTTCCGCTGCGCGACCGGGTGTACGCCGTGACGTTCTCGCTGAACGGCCGGTTCGCCCGCACCCGCCGCTCCCGGAACATGCTGTTCGGGCTGGTCGACCGGCCCGAGTTCGACCACGCCCTGGTGGAGTCCGCGCAGAAGGCCGGCGCGGAGCTGTGGACGGGCGTCACCGTCACCCGTGTCGAGCAGCACGGCCCGGCCGTCCCCGACCGCCGCACCGTCGCCGTGGTCCTCGCCGACGGCCGGACGGTCCTGGCCCGCGCCGTGGTCGGCGCGGACGGCAGCGCCAGCCGGATAGGAGCCCATGTCGGGGTGAAGGTCGATCAGGTCGACCTGGGACTGGAGGCGGAGATCCCGGTGCCGCCGTCGGTGGCCGAGGACTGGGCGGGGCGCATCCTCATCGACTGGGGCCCGCTGCCCGGCAGTTACGGGTGGGTGTTCCCCAAGGGGGACACGCTCACGGTCGGGGTGATCTCCGCCCGCGGCGAGGGGGCCGCCACCAAGCGCTACCTGGAGGACTTCATCGCCCGTCTCGGACTGGCCGGCTTCGAGCCCGCGATCTCCTCGGGGCATCTCACCCGCTGCCGGTCGGCGGACTCCCCGCTCTCCCGGGGCCGTGTCCTGGTCTGCGGCGACGCCGCCGGACTGCTGGAGCCGTGGACGCGCGAGGGCATCTCCTTCGCCCTGCGCTCCGGACGGCTGGCGGGGGAGTGGGCGGTGCGGATCGCCGACGCGCACGACGCGGTGGACGCCCGTCGCCAGGCCCTCAACTACGCCTTCGCCATCAAGTCCGGGCTGGGGGTGGAGATGGGAGTGGGGAGCCGGATGCACGCCGTCTTCGCCCACAGACCCGGGATGCTGCACGCGGTGCTCACCGGCTTCCGCCCCGCCTGGAACGCCTTCGCGAGGATCACGCGGGGAACGACCACCCTCGGGGAACTCGTCCGCACCCACCCCCTCGCCCGACGGGCCCTGGAGAAGCTGGACCGCTGAGCGAGCCGGCGGACGGACCCGGGCCCCCGGTCCCCGTCTTCCGGATCACCCTTCCGAGGTGATCCGGAAGACGGGGTGCCGGTCGGCTGTGGCCAGCAGCTCCCCGTCGGTGGAGGAGGGGCCGACACCGTCGAAGAAGGCGCCGACCTCCCACCGCCACTTCTTCAGATAGGCCCGCAGCACCGCGGGCTTCTCGGCGTCCGGCAGTTCCACGGCCGTGAACCGGTCCACGCGCCCGCCGATCCGCAGCTCGCCGCCGCCCGCCGCCCGCAGATTGCGCACCCACTGCGTGTGGCCGCGCGGTGCGACGAGGTACCGCTCGCCCCGGAACTCCAACGGATTGACGGGAGTGGTGCGCCACTCGCCGCTCGTGCGCCCCCGCACCGCCAGGGTCCGGGCGCCGGCCGGGCCGATGCCCCACCGGATCAGCCGGCCCACCGCCCTGTTGAGCACGGAGTCGGTGAGCGCGCCGGTCTTCCTGTAGTGCTGCCCGTCGTGCTGTGCGGCCACGTCGGCCTCCTCGGAGAGAGAACCCATCGTCCGAGATCGGCACTCGGAAAAGAGATCACCGCTCTCGCTTGAGATCAGTGTTACACGCCGGCGCGCGGCAGAACAAGAGCAGTGCTCTCGTCTGTGTTCGCCGATCCGGAAATGGCACACTGGTTCCATGAACGCGATCCGAGGAGTCAGGGAACGGGCCCGCGCCGAGATCACCGCGGCCATCAAGGACGAGGCGCGCCGGCAGCTCGCCCGGGAGGGCGCCGCCAGGCTCTCCCTGCGCGCGGTCGCCCGCGAGCTGGGCATGGTCTCCTCGGCGCTCTACCGCTACTTCCCCAACCGCGACGAGCTGCTGACCGCCCTGATCGTCGACGCCTACGACGCCATCGGCGCCACCGCCGAACGAGCCCTGGCCGCGGCGGACCGGGACCGGCCCGTCATCCGCTGGCGCGCGGTCTGCCGGGCCGTACGGCAGTGGGCCCTGGCCCATCCGCACGAGTACGCGCTGATCCACGGCTCGCCCGTCCCCGGCTACTCCGCCCCCCAGGCCACCGTCGCCCCCGCCTCGCGCGTCGGCCTCGCCCTGATCGCCGTCGCCCGCGACGCCCGCGCGGCGGGCCTCCTGCGGGAATCCGCCGCCACGTCCGTCCCGCGGGCCGTCGCCGAGGACGCCGACCGCCTCACGGCCCGGCTCGACGTCGACCTGCCCGCTCCCGTGACGGCGACGCTCGTCGCGGCCTGGGCCGAGCTGTTCGGTCTGGTCGGCTTCGAGGTGTTCGGTCAGTTCAACCGGGTGGTCGAGGCCCGTGAGGAATTCTTCGACCACGCCGTCGCCCGCCTGGCCGAAGCCGTCGGCCTGACGGACGGAGACGTCGGCCTGACGGACGGAGACGGAGAGCGGGAACCGGCGACGCCACCGCCGGGGCCCTGACCTCCCGGGCGCGCGGCCACGGTGCGCCGGGGGCCGGCGAGCGGCGAGCAAGGCGTGGGCGGGCCGGGAACGCCCACGCGGGCGGGCCGTGGCAGGGCGTCCACGGCCGGCGGGGTGTCAGGCCGTCCGTCGCCGCGTACCGGCCTCGCGACCCCGACCCGCGCGCGGCGCCCGGCCCGGCCTCACGACGCCAGCACCGACGTCGGCAGCAGCGAGGGGTCCTGACGGAGGATCCGCGTGTGCAGGTCCCGCAGGGCCGGGCCGGGTTCCGACCCCATCTCCTCCGCGATCCGGCGTCTGGCCTCCTCGTACGCCACCAGCGCGTCCGAAGGCCGGCCGCTGCGGTACAGGGCCAGCATCAACAGCCCCACCAGCCGCTCGCGCAAGGGGTGTTCCGCCACCTGCCGTACCAGTTCGTGGACGCACTCGTGGTACCGGCCCAGCTCCAGGTCGCCCTCCAGCCGCGCCTCCAGCACCATCAGCCGCTTCTCCGCCCACCGGCGGCGCTCACCGGCCAGGTACGGCCCGGTGAGCCCCTCGGCGAACTCGCCGCGCCACAGCTCCTCCGCCTCCCGGGCCAGCGCACCGGCCCGGCGCAGATCGCCCGACTCGCGCGCGGCCAACGCCTCGCGCAGCAGTGTCCGACGCTCCGCCAGATCGTCGATCCGCGCGTTCTCCAGCAGGTAACCGCTGCCGGTCCACACCAGCTTCGGCGCCGAGCATCCGCCGCCCGCCACCGCGAAGGCCCGACGCAGACCGGAGACGTACTTCTGCGCCAGATTCCTCACGTGCGACGGCGGTTCGTCGCCCCAGACCGCGCTCACCAGCGCGTCGTACGACATCGGTCGCCCCTCCTGGAGCAGCAGGACGGCGAGCACCGCCCTCTGCCGGGGCGGCCCCAGCGGCACTTCGGTCCCGTTGTGCAAGGCGCGCAGCGGACCGAGTAGTTCGAATCGCAGACCCTCAGCCATGTGCCCTCCCTCGCTGCCCTATGAGCCTACGTCCTGAACGGCGTTCCAGTGGATCTTCAGTGGATCTTCCAACGGAAGGCGGGCGGCCCGCGCGGGCGTGACCGGAACGAGACGCGCACGGTGAGGACGCGCGCCGACGCCCCGGGGATGCGCGCGGGCGGTCGCCGCGCCGCGCCCCCGGTCGCCGCCGGGGCGCGGTCCTCCTCGGCGCGGTCCTCCCGGCCCTCCCGGCCCTCCCGGCCCTCCCGGCCCTCCCGGTCGGCCCGGAGGAGCCGGGGGAGGGGAGGTACTCCGCCGGGAGTGCGCGCGAGCACCGCGCGAGGCTGACGCCCGTCCCGCCCGCCCGGGACTAGCGTTGTCACCATGAGCGACAGGACCACCACCCGCCACGGCGGCGGCCCGCCGTGGCGGCGCGGGCCGCTCGCCCCGCCCGTTCCGGGGCGGCTGCCCTGGGCCTCCTCGCTCGTACTGGCCGCCGTCCAGCTCGTCGGCACGCACTTCGCCGCCGTCCGGCAGGAGGGGCTGCGGGTCCCGCTGGACCCGTTCGCCCTGCTGCTGCTCGTGGCGGGCCCGGCCCTGCTGGTGTGGCGCCGGCGCAGGCCGGGGCTCGCCGCGTTCGGCACCGCGGCCGTCGCGCTGGTCTACCTGGGGGCCGGTTACCCCTACGGGCCCGTGTTCCTCAGCGTCGTCGTCGGCTGCTTCGCCGCCGTCACCGCCGGACACCGGCACGCGGCGCAGGCCGCGTTGGCGATGTTGTGGACCGGTCACCTCCTGATCGGCCACTGGCTGTACCGATGGCTGCCGCCGACCGGCGACCCGCCGACGGACTGGGGACAGGACCTGTTCATCGCCGCCTGGATGGTGGCCGCGCTCGCCGTCTCCGAGCTCGTCCGGACGCGGCGCGAGCAGTGGGCCCGGGAGGAGGCCGAACGGGAGGCCGCCGAGCGCCGCCGGGCGGGGGAGGAACGGCTGCGGATCGCCCGCGAACTGCACGACGTCCTCGCCCACAGCATCTCGGTGATCAATGTGCAGGCCGGAGTCGGACTGGCCCTGCTCGACTCCGATCCCGAACAGGCCCGCACCGCCCTGACCAGCATCAAGACCACCAGCAAGGAGGCGCTGGGCGAGGTGCGCCAGATGTTGGAGGCCCTCCGCGCCCCGGGCGACGCGCCCCGCGCCCCCGCTCCGGGCCTGGCGAGGCTGCCGGAGCTGGCCGACCAGGCGGGCCGGGCGGGGCTGCGGGTGGAGACCGTGACCGAGGGCGCGCCGGTGCCCCTGCCGCCCGGTGCCGACCTGGCGGCGTTCCGCATCGTCCAGGAGGCGCTGACCAACGTGGTGCGGCACTCCGGCTCCCGGGTGGCGCGGGTGCGGCTGGGCTACGGCGCGCGGGAGGTGGAGATCCGCGTCGACGACGACGGTCCGGCGACCGACACCGGCCCGGCCGGCGGCGGGAACGGCCTGGTCGGTATGCGCGAGCGGGCCGCGGCGCTCGGCGGTACGGTCGAGGCCGGTCCGCGCGGCGACGGCGGCTTCCGTGTCCTGGCCCGCCTGCCGCTGCGTCCCGGGCGGCACGGGACGACCGACGGCGCCGACGGGGGGACGCCGTGATCCGCGTACTGCTCGCCGACGACCAGGCGCTGGTCCGCGCGGGGTTCCGTGCCCTGCTCGACGCGCAGCGGGACATCGAGGTGGTGGGCGAGGCCGCGGACGGGGAGGAGGCGCTGGCCCGGGTGCGCGAGCTCCGCCCGGACCTGGTCCTGATGGACATCCGGATGCCGGTGCTCGACGGCCTCGTCGCCACCCGCCGCATCACCGGGGACCCGGATCTGGAGACGGTGCGGGTGGTCATGCTGACCACCTTCCAGCTGGACGAGTACGTCTTCGAGGCGATCCGCTCCGGCGCCTCCGGCTTCCTGGTCAAGGACACCGAGCCCGAGGAGCTGATCAGGGCGGTGCGGGCCGTCACGGGCGGCGACGCGCTGCTGTCGCCGGGGGTGACGCGGCGACTGATCGAGGAGTTCGCCGCCCGCTCGCGGGAGCCCGGGTCCCCCGCGGAGCTGGACCCGCTGACCGAGCGCGAGCGCGAGGTGATGGCGCTGGTGGGCCTCGGCCTGTCCAACGAGGAGATCGCCCGCCGTCTGGTGGTCTCCCCGCTCACGGTGAAGACGCACGTCAGCCGCACCATGGTGAAGCTGGGCGCTCGCGACCGCGCCCAGTTGGTCGTCATGGCCTACGAGACGGGCCTGGTCCGCCCCGGCTGGCTGGGGTGACGCCGCCGGGAGGCGGCGGCCGGCGGCCCTCGGCGAACCGGTCCGGCAGCCGCTCGTCCGGCACGCCCTCCTTCCGTGCCCGGACGGGGCCGCGGGTCGGCGGCCGAGGCGTTCTCCCGCCCGGTTTCCACGGGCCACCCCGCTTTGTTCGGAAGCGGCACAAAGAGAGAATGGAACGGTGACCCCGACGCGTACGACAAGGCTGGAGAGAGGCCGCGGAGCCCTCGGCCCGGCGCTGGAACTCGTGCACACCGGCCGTGCGCCCACCCGCGCGGTGCTCACGGCGGAACTCGGTGTGACCCGGGCGACCGCCGGAGCCGTGGCCGCGGAACTGGAGGCGCTCGGGCTGATCACCGTCGACTCCCGGCCCACGGCCGCCGCCGGCTCCCAGGGCCGCCCCTCCCACCGGCTGTCGGTGAACCCCGACGGGCCGGTCGTCCTCGCCGCCCAGGTGCACGCCGACGGGTTCCGCGCCGCCCTCGTCGGACTCGGCGGTCGGATCGTCGCCACCGCGCCCGGCAGTCTCACCGTGGAGGCCGACCCCGCGCAGGTGCTCGCCGAGGTCGTCGGCGTCGGGGCCCGCCTGCTGCGCGAGACCGGACGGCGCTGCCTGGGCGCCGGCCTGTCCGTGCCCTCCTCCGTCGCCGAGCCCGAGGGCACGGCCCTCAACCCGCTGCACCTGCCCTGGCCCGCGGGCGTGCCCGTGCGCGAGATCTTCACCCGGTGCCTGGCCGAGGCCCGCATCCCCGGTCCGTCCGGCGACGCCCCCTTGACCGGCCACGCCGCCAACGACATCAACCTCGTGGCCCTGGCCGAGCACCGCCACGGCGCCGGACGCGGCGCCCGCGACCTGCTGTGCGTGGCCACCGGGCACCGCGGCGTCGGCGGCGCGCTGGTCCTCGACGGCCGCCTCCACACCGGCAGTTCGGGCCTGGCCCTGGAGGTCGGTCACCTGACCGTGGACCCGGACGGCCGTCCCTGCCACTGCGGCGGGCGGGGCTGCCTCGACGTCGAGACCGATCCGCTGGCGTTCCTGGACGCGGCCGGCCGCGAACCGGGACCGGAGACCAACATGCTCCGGCGGGCCCTGGAACTGCTCCGCACGGAGTACGCCACCGACCCGGCCGTGCGCGACGCCGCCCACCTGCTCATCGACCGACTCGGCCTCGGCCTGGCCGGACTGGTCAACATCCTCGACCCGGACCGGATCATCCTCGGCGGACTGCACAGCGCCCTGCTGGAGGTCAACGGGGAACGACTGCACGCCGTCATGGCGGAGCGCAGCCTGTGGGGGCGGAGCGGCACCGTGCCGGTGCTGGCCTGCGCGCTGGAGCACAGCAGCCTGGTCGGTGCCGCCGAACTGGCCTGGCAGCCCGTCCTGGACGATCCGATGGCGGTGCTGGGAGGCTGAGCCGGTGGATTCCGTGGAACACCCGCGGCGGCCGCGACACGCGGAGCACACGCGGCCCGAGCGCGCCGAGCGGCCCGAGCGGTCCGTGCGCATCCGCCCGGGCCGCGCCGGTGACCTGCCCGTGCTCCGGGACGTGGAGCGGGCCGCGGGCCTGTGCTTCCGCGATCTGGGCATGGACGCCGTCGCCGACGACGAGCCCCCGTCCCTGGAGACGCTGCGCGCGTACGCAGAGCGGGGAGGGCTGTGGGTCGCGGCCGACGGGGACGACCGCCCCGTGGCCTACCTGATGGCCGAGCCGGTGGACGGCCACATCCACGTGGAGCAGGTGTCCGTGCACCCCGACAGCGCCCGGCGCGGCATCGGCAGGGCGCTGATCGACCACCTCGCGCGGTGGGCGGCGGCGCGCGGGGGACGCGCGCTGACCCTCACCACCTTCGCCGAGGTGCCGTGGAACGCCCCGTACTACGAGCGCTGTGGGTTCCGCCGCCTGGACGACGCCGAACTCACCCCGGGCCTGCGGGAGATCCGCCGCCGGGAGGCCGAGCACGGCCTGGACCGTTGGCCACGGGTGTGCATGCGGCGCGACCTGTGAGCGGCGGCCGGGAGCACGGCGGGACGGCCGCCGTACTCCCGGCGGAGCAGGGACGGAGCCGACGGCCGTACGACGACACCGGGGCCGCCGAGGACGAGGCTCGGAGGTGATGGACCAACCGTTCCGACCGAGGAGCCGAACCACCGTGGACGCCATCGACATCCTGTACCAACCGGCTCACTGGGGCGGCGGGGGACCCGGCCCCTGGATCCTGCTCGTGCCCCTGGTGTGGGCGCTCGTCATCGGCGGCCTGATCCTGCTGGCGGCCCGTGCCGCCCGGTACGGCCGCGGCCCCTGGAAGGCCCGCGCCGCCCACGACGAGCCCTCCGCCGTCACCCTGCTGGAGAGGCGCTTCGCCGCCGGTGAGATAGAGGAGGACGAGTACCGGCGCCGGCTGTCCGTGCTGAACCGGGCACGGGGGGACGCGGCATGACCCGCCGCCTTCGGCGTCGCCGTACGCCGCGCCGAAGGCGGCGGCACCGCGGCCCCCGGGCCACGCGGTCGCCCGCCGGCCCGCCCGACTTTCCGACGGGC
>NZ_BAAASZ010000003.1:18403-48227 GCF_039533145.1 Streptomyces macrosporus | reverse complement strand
GGGGGCCCGTCAGGGCTGCGGAACCGGCGCCGGGGCGGCGACGGGCGCCGGGGCGGCCGGGGCGGGGGCGTGGGACCGGGGCAGCGGTTCCGGCCTCGGCAGGGGCTCCCGGCTCGGGACCTCCTCCGGAGCCCCGTCCGGCGTCTCCGTCGACGAGTCCGGAACCGGAATCGGCAGGGTGAACCAGACGACCTTGCCGGCGCCGTCGTGCTGCGCCCGCATGCCCCAACTGTCGCTGACCGAGGCGACCAGGGCCAGGCCGCGCCCGCCGGTGACGAGCAGGCCCGAGGGCTGGACGGGCGGCAGGTTCGGGTCGTGGTCGCGCACGGAGATCGTCACCCTGTCCGGGCGCAGCACGATCTCCACGGCGCAGGGCCCGTCCGGCCCCACGTGGCGATGGACGTTGGCCATCAGTTCGGCGACACCGACGGCGGCCGGTTCGATGAGGGCGTCCAGCTCCCAGTAGCGCAGCAGGGCTGAGACGATTCTGCGGACCTGCCCGGTCCGTGAGGGCAGGGTTTGGAATTCCACCGTCCGTTGTCGACCGGACGTGCTGGGGTGGCTGATCACGACTGCGGCTCCCTGATGACGGTTGAGGGTCCGGACGACGGAGAGCGCGTCAAGCGTGCTGACGGTCGCTACGACACAGACATCAGCGTGATTCAGGTAACAAAACGGTGCAAGCCGGGCGTGTCAACGGTGCAACGCGCCCGAGGGCGTCCCAAGGGAGAAGTGGGGTGCGGGTGATCAGCGGGGAGCCGTGCGCCGCTCCGCCGCGATCCCGGACCCGCGGGTGCGGGCCCTGCGCAGCGCGGTGACCAGACCGTCGCGCACGTGCCCTTTCAGGCGCAGCGCGTACCGGTTGCCGTTGATGGTCGCCATCACCCGGTCCTGCGCGGCGTACCACGGCCCGCTGACCCGGACCTGGTCCACCGGCGCGCTGTCGATCTCCCGGCCGTAGCTGGTCAGCAGCACCAGACGGCCGTCGCGGACGACGACCTGCCCGGCCCGGGTGAGCGAACGCAGCCACCGCGCTATCCGTACTCCGGTGGCACTGAACTCGGGCTCCGCCACAGTGCACCGCCTCCCACCTGTCACCGTCGGCCCGCCGTCACGGCCGGACCACTGCCGGCGCCACCCCCACCGGGTGCCCTGTCATGAAGTCTGCACGCGTCCCCGCCGGTGCGCCAGAGCGCGCGCGGGAACGTCATGTGCGCCGGGCAAGGCCGACGGCCGCGCCGATCCACCGGCCCGACCGGGCACCACGCCGGGGAAGGGGCGCCCGGCGGGGAGGGCCGACGGGGCCGCCCGGCTCCGGCCCCGTCAGCCCTCCCCGCCGTCCGCGCTCCCGTCCGCCACGACCAGCTCCGGCAGGTGCTCGCGGATCTCGGCGCGGACCGCCTCCGGCATCCCGCCGTCGGTCACCAGGGTGTCCACCTCGCCCAGCGAGGCGAACGTGCTCAGCCCCACCGTCCCCCACTTGGTGTGGTCCGCGACCACCACCACCCGCCGCGCGGAGCGCACCAGGCGGCGGTTGGTCTCGGCCTCGGCCAGGTTGGGGGTGGACAGCCCGGCCTCCGCGGATATGCCGTGCACGCCCAGGAACAGGGTGTCGAAGTGGAGCGAGGCGATCGCCGCGTCCGCCACCGGCCCCACCAGGGAGTCCGACGGGGTGCGCACCCCGCCGGTGAGCACCACGGTCGCCGCCCCCGCACGGCCGCCGTCCGCGCGCTGCGCGGCGTGGAAGACGTCCGCGACCCGCAGCGAGTTGGTCACCACCGTCAGCTCGGGCACGTCCAGCAGGTGCTGGGCCAGCGCGTACGTCGTCGTCCCGCCGGAGAGCGCGATCGCGCCGCCCGGTGCCACCAGCCGTGCCGCCGCCCGCGCGATGTCCTCCTTGGCGCCCGACTCCAGCGCCGACTTCGCCTCGAACCCCGGCTCGTGGGTGCTCGCCCCCGTCACCGGCACCGCGCCGCCGTGCACCTTCTCCAGCACGCCCTGCCGCGCGAGCGCGTCCAGATCCCGACGCACCGTCATGTCCGAGACGTTCAACCGGCGGGTCAGCTCGTTGACCCGCACCCCGCCGCGGCGTCTGACCTCCTCCAGGATGAGCGCACGCCGCTGCTCCGCCAGGAGGTTGTGGTTGTCGCTCACCTGCGAGTCCGTCCCTTCTCGTCCGCGGCCCGCCGTACGGGGGGTGGTCATGCGGGCACCTGTTCGGCCCCCATCCTTCCACGGGCCCCGGACACCCCCGGGACGCCGCCCGCCGCACGATTGTGACGTGTTCATGAGCTTGTCGGGCTGCGCGGGGGCGATGCGGGCCGCCATCCTGGATGCCGCGACCGCGCGGTGACACACCGAGCACACGGGGACCCACGCAGATCGGGGGACGCAGCCATGTCCGAGCACCGGCCGGTACCACCACAGCGAACGCGCCGGGAGCCGGCGCTGGAACTCCTCGTCCACGGGGTCGGGGGCACCACGCCCCAGGAGATGCTCGGCGATCCGCGCACGGTGCGGATCGCCGGCGACGGCACCGCGGGCATCCACCGCCGCACCGAGGACGCCGACGCCGAGAACCGCCCCGAGGAGACCCTCGACGGCCCGTTCGCGGACCGCGCCCGCCCGATCCCCGAGGCGTACTGCTGGTCCAACCTCACCTCCGGCAACAGCGCCCGCGCCCTGTGGCTGCTCCTGCTGCCGTTCATGGTCGCCAACCTCGCCCACTGGATGCGGCCCGCGGCCCCCGCCCGCCACTGGGCCCAGCGGGTCTACGACGTCCTGGTCCGCCTGGTGGCGCTCTCCCTGACCGTGCTGCTGACCGCCGCCGCCTGCGAGGTCGCCCTGGACCTCGTGGCCTGGCAGTGCGCGGCCTCCGAGCGCTGCGCGAGCGACAAGTCCTGGCTCGGACCGCTCACCGAGGGATGGTGGTCGTCGCCCGGGCGCCGCCTGGTCCTGGCCGCGCTGCTGCCCGTCGCGCTCACCACCCTGCTGTGGTGGCTGTCGCACCGCACCTGGAGCGCCTACGAGTCCGCCTCGCCGCCCCCGCGCCCCCCGGGCCCGACCCGGCCCCTGCCCGGCGGCGAGCGCCCGGCGCTGTCCCTGCCCGGCTTCTGGTACGGCCGTCGCCTGGTGTCCCGGCTGCGGGCCGCCCACACCGCCGCCGGGCTGCTGACGGTGGCCGGCGTGCTGCTGACCGCCACCGCCCGCCACGACCGACGACCCGGCGGCGACACGCTGTTGAACGTCTCCGGCTGGACGCTGGCGGTCGCCGTCGCGGCGGGCTGCACGTCGGTCGTGGTGGTCGCGGTCCGCAAGGGCCGCACCGAGTCGGAACCGGACGAGCGGATCGACCGCTGGGCGTCGAAGGTGCTGCCGAGCGCCGCGTCGGCCGTCCTGGCACTGGTCGCCGTGCACACCGCCTGGCACCGCCCGGACTGGACCTCCTCCGCCCGGCTGCCCGGCACCGGCGCCTTCGCCTGGATCACCCTCCTGCAGGGCGCGTTGGTGGCGGCGCTCGCCGTCGCCGCGTACGTCCTGCACCGGGCCACACCGCCCGGGGCGTGCGAGGGGAGGTGCGCCATGGGCGGCCTGGGCGGGGCCGCGGTGGCGCTGCTGGCGTGCGCGCTCGGCGGGGTGCTCACCGGAGGAGCGGCCCAACGGGTGGCGGACTGGCTGGACAAGGGCGGCACCCCGGGCGTGCCCGGCGGCGCCATCGCCGGGCCGCCGGTGCTGCTGAGCTGGCAGGCGTCCGTCATCCCCACCCTGCTGCTGGTCGTGGTCGTCTTCGCGCTGGTGGCCGTGGTGCGCGTGTGGCGGGAGCGGCGGCGGCTCACGCCGGGCATCGTGGACGACTACGAGGGCGAGCCCCGCGAACTGGACTCCCGCAGCCGGCAGATCGCCCGCGCCGTCGCCCTCGCGCGCCTGACCGACACCGCGCCCACCCTGATCGGCGCCATCGCCGTCACCACGCTGCTGCTGGGCGCCGGGGCCCTGGTGGGCGCCGCGCTCACCGAGGCGCCGCCCGGACCGGCCGCCGCCGGCGGGCCGGGGCCGCTGCCCGCGCTCGCCGAGACCGCCCAGGCGCTGGGCTCGTGGCTGATGGGCGCGATGGTGGTGCTGCTCGTGGCGATGGGCCGCCGCGCCTACCGGGACGCCGCCGCCCGCCGCACGGTCGGCATCCTGTGGGACGTGGGCACCTTCTGGCCGCGCGCCGCCCACCCCTTCGCCCCGCCCTGCTACGCCGAGCGCGCCGTGCCGGACCTCACCTGGCGGATGTGCACCTGGACCGAGCGCACCGGCGGACGGCTGGTGATCTCCGGCCACTCCCAGGGCAGCGTGCTGGCCGCCGCCGCCGTCTGGCAGCTCGACCCGGCCACCCGCGGACGGGTCGCGCTGCTGACCTACGGCTCCCCGCTGGAGAGGCTCTACGGGCGCTGGTTCCCGGCCTGCTTCGGCCCCGGGCCGCTGAACGCGCTGAGTCGGGAGGTGGACTGCTGGCGGAACCTGTGGCGGCGCACCGACCCGATCGGCGGTCCGGTGATGGTCGGAGGGGACGACGGACCGTCCGTGGACCGCGAGCCGCTGCGGGACCCGCTCCACTACGGCCGCACCCCCGAGTATCCGCTGCCCGCGCCGGTCCTCGGCCACGGCGAGTACCAGGCCGACCCCGCCTTCGACGCCGAGCGCACGGCGCTGCTGGAGCGGTTGGCCGCGGTGCGCCGGAGCTCCTCCGCGCCGGACCGGCCGGACCGGCCCGAGCGGTCCGTCCGCTCCCGGTAGCGGGGCAGTGGGGCAGCGGCGGTCAGGGCGCCGGAAGCTCCGGCAGGTCCTCGGGGAGGAGCAGGGTCAGGTCGTCGGTGTCCGGGTCGTCCAGGTGGGCGACCCGGCCCGCGTGCCGCTCGACCATGGCCTCGAAGGTCTGCCGCGCGGTGCGGCCGTTGCCGAACGTCGGACCCTTGGGAAGCTCCGTGAAGTACTTCAGCAGCGCCTCGGCCGTCCCCTGGGCGAGCCGGTACTCGTGCTCGTCGGCCTGCTGCCCGACGATCCGCAGCAGCTCGTCGGGCGTGTAGTCGCCGAAGGTGATGGTCCGCGAGAAGCGCGAGGCGACACCGGGGTTGACCTCCAGGAAGCGCCGCATCTCCGCGGTGTAGCCCGCGACGATGACGACCACCTCGTCCCGGTGGTCCTCCATCAGCTTCACCAGGGTGTCGATCGCCTCGCGGCCGAAGTCCCGGCCGGAGTCCTCGGGGGAGAGGGCGTACGCCTCGTCGATGAACAGCACGCCGCCGCGCGCCCGGTCGAACGCCTCCTGGGTGCGGATCGCCGTCGAACCGATGTGCTCGCCGACCAGGTCCACCCGGGAGACCTCCACCAGGTGGCCGCGCTCCAGCACCCCGAGCGAGTGGAGGATCTCCCCGTAGAGGCGGGCGACGGTGGTCTTGCCGGTGCCGGGAGAGCCGGTGAACACCAGGTGCCTGCGGACGGAGGCCGCCTTGAGCCCGGCCTCCTGCCGCCTGCGGCCCACCTCGATCATGTCGGTGAGGGCCCGCACCTCGCGCTTGACGCTCTCCAGGCCCACCAGCGCGTCGAGTTCCCCCAGCACCTCCTGGGCCGGACGCGCGGCCTTGGGGGTCTCCTCGCCCGACGCGGGCGCGGACGCCGCCCCGGACGGGGCGGTGACGGCGACGGGCGCCGGGGCGGCCGGCTGCTGGGGTATGCCGCCGAGCAGACCGGCGGTCCGGACGACGGGGGTCTGCGAAGGCTCCGGCGCGAGCGTCACCGGCGCGGCGCTCTGGTCGCTGGTGCAGTCCTCGACGATCGGGCCCGCGCCCTGGCCCGCGCCCCCGTCGGCGAACTCGTACCCCCCGCGCGCGCACCGCTCGGTGCGGCAGCGGCGCAGCGTCGCGCGGCAGCCGTCGATCACGTGGAAGCCGTAGCCCTGGGAGCCGGTCACCCGGCAGCCGGTGAAGGTGCCGCGGCCCTCGGCGGAGACGTAGAACCCCGCCTCCAGGGACCCGGTGACGGTGCAGCGCTCGACGGTCGGATCGGCGCCCTTGGTGACGATCACGCCCGTCCCCGTCGCGTCGATCGTGCAGTTCGCCAGGGTGCCGCCGCTGCCGTGGTCGCGGAACCAGGCACCCGTGCCGGCCTCCCGGACGCGGCAGTCGTCGAGCTGGACCGTCCCGCCGTCGCTCACCGAGACGGCGGTGTTGCGGACCTGCGCCAGGTCGCTGTCGAGGACGTCGGCCCGCGACCCCCGGTCCAGGACGAACAGCGCGTCGGGCACGTCCTGCACCCGGCAGGCGTCCAGCACCGCGGAGGCGCCGTCGCTCACCCACACCGCCGGGTAGTCGCCCGTGCTCTCGCGGATCTCGCACCCGTTGGCGTCCACCCGGGTGCCCGGGTCCCACACCGACAGGCCGTTGCGGCCGAAGCGGCGCACCGTGGTGCGGGTCAGCGTCAGCACCGAACGCGACCGCAGGTCGACCGCGTTCTCCGGGATGTCGTGGATCTCGCAGTCGGCGAGGGTGAGGACGGCGTCGGTGTCGAGGGTGACGCCGTCGGCGGAGGTGCGGTGCACGCGGCAGTCGGCGAGGTGCCCGGACGCCCGCGAGGCGACCTGCACCCCCGCGCCCCTGATCTCGTACACCTCGCAGCCCACGGCCTCCACCGCGCTGCCCTCCCCGGACAGCGACAGCCCCGCGCCCGACGCGTGGTGGACGCGGCAGCGCTCCAGCCGGGGGTGGGCGCCGTCGTGCACCGCTATCCCGGACTGCCCGGCCGCGACCACCTCGCACTCCTCGAACAGCCCGCCCGCGCCGCCGCCGACGCTGATGCCGAGCCCGGCCGGGTTGTCCACGGTGCAGCGGCGCAGGGTCGGCCGGGCGCCGGCCCGCACCTCGATGCCGGCCGCCGAGCGCGTCGTCACCCGCAGGCCGGACAGCTCGGCGGTGCACTCCTCGACCAGCAGCGCGGGGGCCGTCGCGTCCTGCCCCTCGATCTGGAGGTCCCGCACGACCGCCGCGGCGCGCACGGTCAGCGCCACGCCGTCGACCGGGGCGATCCGCACCGAGCCGCTCTCGGCGCGCTCGGGGCCGCGCAGGGTGACGGCGCGTTCGATCACCAGGTTCTCGCGGTAGGTGCCGGGGGCCACGGTCAGGACGTCGCCGTCGCCCGCGGCCTGCAGGGCGTCGGAGAGAGTGGCGTAATCCCCCGTGCGGCGCCGCCACCGCGACGTTCCGGTGTGCGTCACCTGGACCGAGCCCTGTGCCATGGACCGCCTTGCCCCAAACCTCGTGCGAACGTCGATCGCGTTGCCGCCTACAGGTGCACCACCGTAGCGCGTGCCGGACCGATGGGATGACCGGTCCACCCGCACGGGCCGATACGGGCGGACTCCGGCCGGATTCGCGTCAGTTCGCCCGGTCGGCGCGCCCCCAGTCGGGACCGACCCGGGCCCACTCCTCCTCCCAGCGCGCGTAGCGCCGGGCCATCAGCCGCCGCACCGCCAGCCGCCGTACGGTCTCCACCAGCCCGGCCGCGACGCCCGCGGTCCCGATGCCCGCCAGGACGGCGTGCGAGAGGGCGCCGGCCGCGTCCATCGGACGCGAGGTGAGGTGTCCGCGGGCGTCCGTCCACACCCGCAGCCGGTCTCCGGGCTCGGCCGCGCGGTCGGTGGTGACCGTGCCGGTGTGGGTGCGGCCGTCGGCCGCCGTCCAGGTGGCGGCCACCCGGTATCCGGAGTCGGGCTCGGGGTCGGAGGTCGGCGGCGGGGCGGTCTCGGCCACCGTCGCCCACACCTGGTACCGCTGCCGGTACTGGTCGCGCGCGGTCTCCAGCAGCGCCTGGTGCGCCGCCCGCCCGCCCCACACCGCGGCGGCGGGCGTGGCCAGGGTGATCAGCAGGACGGCGCTCAGCGTCAGCCATCCCTCGACCCGGTCGGTACTCCGGCACAGCGGGTTCCGCCGCCAACGCCACAGCCCGGCGATCGATCGCACGATCGCTCACCCCCTTGTTCTCCCTGTCGGTCCCCACCCGCCCGTGGCCTTCCGAGGAAACGGGTGGACAGGAAGAGAGAGCGACATCGCGGGTCCGGGGTTGCCTTGGTGCCCGGAAGTATCGCGTTCTCTTCGTGGGATCAAGCCTATCGGCACCCCGAGTGCCTGCCCAGTCACGGAAGTCCCGTGGCGCGGCCCGGCCGACTCCCGTCCCCCGGGCCGGAGTTCGCCGCCGGCGGCCCGGGACCCCGACCGGGCCGCCGTCAGCCCGGCCACCTCCACTCGGCGACCTCGGGCAGGTCGGTGCCGTGCTCGCGGACCCACCGGTGGTGGCGGTTGCGCACGTCCTGCATCTCCTGGCGCAGGCCCGCCGCCCGGACCGCCAGGCCCGGCACCCGGTCGACGACGTCCATGACCAGCCGGTAGCGGTCCATGTCGTTGCGGAGGACCATGTCGAACGGGGTGGTGGTCGCCCCGCTCTCCCGGTAGCCGCGCACGTGCATCCGCTCGTGGCCGGCGTGACGGTAGGTCAGCCGGTGGATCAGCCACGGGTAGCCGTGGTAGGCGAAGATCACCGGCCGGTCGCGGGTGAAGACCGCGTCGAACTCCGCCTCCGGCAGGCCGTGCGGATGCCGGGACCGCGGGGTCAGCCGGGTGAGGTCCACGACGTTCACCACGCGCACCGCCAGCTCCGGCAGGCGGTCGCGCAGCAGCGAGGCCGCGGCCAGGGTCTCCTGGGTGGGCACGTCCCCGGCGCAGGCCAGCACCACGTCCGGCTCCCCGTCCGGCCGCTCGGTCCCGGCCCACTCCCAGATGCCGACGCCGCGCGCGCAGTGGGCGCGGGCCTCCTCCGGGCCGAGCCAGTCGAAACAGGGCTGCTTGCCCGCCACCACCACGTTCACCACGTCCGTCGTCCGCAGCACGTGGTCGGCGGTGTACAGCAGGGTGTTGGCGTCCGGCGGCAGGTAGACGCGCACCACGTCCGGGCTCTTGTTGAGGACGTGGTCGACGAAACCGGGGTCCTGGTGGGAGAAGCCGTTGTGGTCCTGGCGCCACACGTGCGAGGTGAGGAGGTGGTTGAGGCCGGGGATCGCGGCCCGCCAGGGCACCTCGCGGGCGCTCTGCAACCACTTGGCGTGCTGGGTGACCATGCTCGCGACGATGGTGGCGAACCCCTCGTAGGAGGTGAACAGGCCGTGCCGCCCGGTGAGCGTGTAGCCCTCCAGCCAGCCCTGGCACAGGTGCTCGGAGAGCACCTCCATCACCCGGCCGTGCGGCCCCAGGTTCCGGTCCGTCTCCAGCGTGGCGCCCTGCCAGGCGCGCGGGGTGGCCTCGAACACCTCCCCCAGGCGGTTGGACTCGGCCTCGTCCGGGGCCATCAGACGGAAGTCGCGCCGCTCCTCGGTGTCCTCCAGGAGCCTGCGCAGCATTCCGCCCAGCACCCGCGTCGGCTCGTGCGAGGACGCGCCGGGCTTCTCCACCGGCACCGCGAAGGCCGCCGGGTCGGGCAGGGGCAGGGAGCGCCGCAGCCGTCCGCCGTTGGCGTGCGGGTTCGCCCCCAGCCGCCGCTCCCCGCGCGGCACGCAGGCCAGCACCTCGGGGCGGGGTCGGCCGTCGCCGTCGAAGAGTTCCTCGGGGCGGTACGAGCGCAGCCACCGCTCCAGCGCGCGCAGGTGCTCGGGCTCCTCGCGCACGCGCGCGAGCGGGATCTGGTGGGAGCGCCAGGTGCCCACCACCGGGGTGCCGTCCACGTCGTGCGGGCCGGTCCAGCCCTTGGGCGTGCGCAGCACGATCGCCGGCCACCGCGGCCGTTCGGCGGACCCCTCCTCGCGGGCCGCGCGCCGGGCCGCGCCGATCCGCTCCAGCGCCTCGTCCAGGGCGGCGGCCATGGCGCGGTGCACGTGGGGCGCGGGCGTGTCCGGCTCGGCCGTCACGTACAGCGGTTCGTGCCCGTGGCCGCGCAGCAGCGCGTCCAACTCCCCCTCGGGGAGGCGGGAGAGCACGGTCGGGTTGGCGATCTTGTAGCCGTTGAGGTGGAGGACGGGGAGCACCGCCCCGTCCCGCACCGGATCGAGGAACTTGTTCGAGTGCCAGGAGGCGGCCAGCGGGCCCGTCTCCGCCTCGCCGTCGCCGACGACGCAGACGACCAGCAGGTCCGGGTTGTCGAAGGCGGCCCCGTACGCGTGCGCCAGGGAGTAGCCCAGCTCCCCGCCCTCCTGGATCGAGCCGGGCACCACCGGCGCCGTGTGGCTGGGGAGCCCGCCGGGGAAGGAGAACCCGCCGAACAGCCGCGCCATGCCGGCCTCGTCCCGCCCCACGTCCGGCCACACCTCCCCGAACGTGCCCTCCAGCCAGCTCCCGGCCAGCACCGCGGGGGCGCCGTGGCCCGGCCCCCAGACGCACAGCGCGTCCAGGTCGCGCAGGCCGATCACCCGGTTCAGGTGGGTGTAGACCAGGCCCAGTCCCGGACAGGTGCCCCAGTGGCCCAGCAGCCGCGGTTTGACGTGCTCGGGGCGCAACTCCTCGCGCAGCAGCGGGTTGTCCCGGAGGTAGAGCTGGCCCGCGGCCAGGTAGTTTAGCGCGCGCCAGTGGGCGTCCAGCTCTGCGCACTCGCGGTCGGTGAGCGGGGGATGCGTCTCCATGGAAGTCTCCAGCCGTGGCTCGGATCGGTGTTCCTCTGCGCGTGTCCGCGTGCGTCGGTCCGTCGTCCGCGCGGGGCGGTGCCCCTGGGCCGTGTCCCCTCGGCGCGGCGCGCCACACCCGTGCCGCCGCGGCTGTCGCCCACCCGGCGTCCGTCCGGCGGTGCCGGGGTGTCGTGCGCGGGGGCGCGCGCCCCCGCGTGATGCTCCACGCCCGTCACCCCGTTGCCGTGGCACCCCCGGAGCAGGACGATGGCTGCCGTGCTCAATCCATGGCTGGCACTGGAGACGGGCGCGGACCCGGTCGAACGGACCGGGGCCTTACGCCGCGCCCACGAGGCGTTCCTGACCGAGGGGGCGATAGGCACGCCCGTCCGGGAGGTGATAGCCGCGTCCTGGCGGCGTTCGGCCAGGGCGGCGGTCGAACCGGACCGCGTGGCCCCCGTCGAACTCGACGAGGACGACCTCGCCGAGCACCGCGCGGCGCACCCCCTGGCCCGGGTCATGCCGCTGTTCCGGGAACTGCTGGGCACCATCGCCGAGGACGGCGCCCATCTGCTGTCGGTGTGCGACGAGCACGGCCGGATGCTGTGGGTCGAGGGCCATCCGCAGGTGAGACGGCGCGCCGAGGCGATGAACTTCGTCCCCGGCGCCCGCTGGGCCGAGGCGTCCGTCGGCACCAACGCCCCCGGCACCGCCCTCGCCGTCGACCACGCCGTGCAGATCTTCGCCGCCGAGCACTACTGCCGCCCCGTCCAACCCTGGACCTGCGCCGCGGCCCCCGTCCACGATCCGGGCACCCGTCGGCTGCTGGGCGTCGTGGACATCACCGGCGGCGACCACCTCGCCTCCCCGCACAGCCTCGCCCTCGTCCAGGCGACCGCCCGGGCGGCCGAGGCCCACCTCGCCTCCCTCGCCCCGGCCACCGTCGCGGCCCCCCTCCTGGAGGTCCTGGGTCGCGACGAGGCCCTGCTGCGCGCCGGGCCGGGCGCACCGGTGCGGCTGGGACGGCGGCACAGCGAGATCCTGCTGCTGCTCGCCGCCCACCCCGACGGCCTCTCCGGCGAGCGGCTCGCCCTGGAGCTGTACGGCGACCGCGACATCAGCCCCGTCACCCTGCGCGCCGAACTGTCCCGGCTGCGCTCCCTGGCGGGGCCCCTGGTGGCCTCCCGTCCCTACCGGTTGACCGTCCGGGTGCGCACCGACCACGACACGGTCGCCGACGCCCTGCGCGCCGGCGACCTGCCCACCGCCCTGGCCGCCTACCGCGGCCCGCTGCTGCCGACGTCCGAGGCGCCCGGCGTGGTACGGCTGCGACGCCTGCTGGAGGACCGGCTGCGGCAGGCCCTGCTCGCCCGCCGCGATCCGCTGCTGCTGGACGGGTGGGTGCGCACCCCCTGGGGCGAGGACGACCTCCAGGCGTGGGAGGCGCTGGCCGGCGCGCTGCCCCCCGGCGCCAGGGCGGTGCCCACCGCCCGGCTGCGGGCCCTGCGCGGCGCCTACGGACTGGGCCCGGAGGGCTCCGGGGAGCCGCCCGGGCGGGACGCAACATACCCGCAACGTTCCGTCACCTAACGTGTCCGGTGCACCGCCTTCCGGCCGTCCGCGACGGCCGGCGTGCCGGGCCGCCGAACGTCTCGCGGGACGCTCTCGGCGGGCCCCGGCCGCTCGGCGGTGCCTGGGCCGGTCCCAGGCCGGCGGTCCCGTGGCCGTCGGGAACCGGGAGGGCCACCCTTCCGGGCAGTGCGCAACACCTGGGAGCGGGGCGTTGGAGCGGCGTTCCTCTCCCGGACGACAGAGGCGGTACGGCGGGGCCGCACGGCCTGCTTGACGGCGAGCAGGGCGGACGGTTTCCGGCGGCGGAGGCCCGACGCGTGCGGGACCCCGCCCCGTCCCGTCCGTACCGCCTCCCGCGCGTCCGGCCGTCCGCGCCGGGGCGGCCGGTTCACCCCCGGGACGTCGTCACTCCAGGACGTCGAAGGGATCGCCCGTGCGGAGGAGGCCCGTGCCCTCCGGCACCAGGTTCTGCCCGAAGACCACCCGGTCGCCGAAGCGACGGTGCCGGGCCAGGGTGCGCAGCGGTTCCTTGCCCCGCTCGCCCGTGGCCTGGTCCGTGGTGGTCACCACGCAGCGGCCACAGGGCTTGGCGACCCGGAAGGACACCTCGCCGATCCGGACGCGACGCCAACCGTCCTCGGCCCAGGGCGGGGTGCCCTCGACCACCACGTTGGGTCGGAAGCGGTTCATCGGCAGCGGGCCCTCGTCCGGGTGATCCCCCTGCTCTATCAGCAGGTTGAGGGCGTCCAGCGACGACACCGTGGTGAGCAGGACGGGAAACGCGTCGGCGAAGGACACCGTCTCGCCGGGGAGGCCGTGCCGGGAGGTGATCGGACGCCGGTGCTCGGGGGCGTCGAGGTGGACCAGCCGAGCGTCGGTGCCCAGATACTCCGTCAGCCAGGCGTCGGCCTCGGCCCCCGCCGGCACGGCCTCCACCTTGGTCCGCCACACCTCGACCACGGTGGAGCCCGAGGCCGGGTCGGGCACCTCGACGGTCAACTGCCGCATTCCGGGGGCGGACAGCCGAAGGCCGCCGCCGGGCAGAGGCTCGGCGGCGGCCAGGGCCATGCGCGGATGCCCGCGCTGAGTGAGCTGTGTGCCGTCGGGATCGGCCACCATCCAGCGCCGATCCCCCGACAGTCCCCATGGCTCGACGACGGCACGGGTGGTCCCGACACCCGCGAACGACTTCACCGGGTAGAGGTTGAGCGCGGCCAGCCTGGGCGTGGTCATGTGCCCATCCTGCCACCCGGGTCGGACGGTCGATCGGTCAGTAACCACGCCCTTGGTACGAGTGGCCGTACGGCTCCTCGTACGAGCCGGGGTGCGGCGCCGGGGCGGGCGCGGGCATCTGCCGCGGCGGCGTCGGCCGCGGGGCGACCGGACGCATCTGCGGCTGCTGCTGGTTCGGGTAGCCGTAGCCGCCCCGCGGCGCGGTGGCCTGCTGCGGGATGTAGGGCGCGGGCGCCTGCTGCAGCGGTGCGGGCTGCTGCGTGGGCGCGGGCTGGTAACCCGGGTTCGGGTAGCCGTACCCCCGCTGGGGAGCCTGCTGCGAGGGGTGGGAGGAGGGCCCGGACGGCAGCGCGGGCAGCGCGGCCGGGAGGGCGGGCAGGTGTTCCGAGGACTCGTAGGGAGACGCCGGAACGCGAATGGGCGCGATCTGAGGTCTACCCCGCTCGGCGACCAGGCTGTCGTAGATCGGGGTGTCAGCGAAGGACGGCGTGGAGTAGTAGCCACCGCCGTAGGTGCTGCGGGGGGACGTCATACTCATAAGTTAAGCCCACGATGTGCTGGTTGGGGAGAGCGATAAGAAGGTCATTTCACGGGGTTTCCGTGGCCATGAACCCCCGCTGTGGGCAAAGGTGAAGAAAACGCCCATCCCGCTCCGCAAGGGCAACTCCGCGAGGGCATGGGAAAAGACCGGTTCTCGCGGTATTCCGCGCGGCGTGGACCGGTGCGATGGTGGGCTTCGCCGGGCGCGGCGAGCGCGTGGAGGCCCGGCCGTCGAAGGGGGAGAGCATGACCATGTCCAAGGGCGCCAACGTCCCGGTTCCGGCCCCGGCGGTCCGGGTCGAGGTGGGGTGGGGCACCGGACCGGGAGTGCCGGACGTGGACGCCTCGGCGCTGCTGCTCGTCTCCGGCCGGGTCCGCTCGGACGCCGACTTCGTCTTCTTCAACCAGCCCCACCACGCCTCCGGCGCCGTGCGGCACGAGGGCAGGCGCACCGCGGGCGGCACCGTGACCGACACCCTCGCCGTGGACCTGGACCGGGTCGAGCCCGCCGTCGAGACGGTGGTCGTCGCCGCCTCCGCGGACGGCGGTGCCTTCGGCCGGGTGCCGGGGCTGTACGTACGGGTCCTCGACGCGGGCGACGGCGCCGAACTCGCCCGGTTCGACAGCCGGGACGCCACCGTCGAGACGGCCTTCGTGCTCGGCGAGCTGTACCGGCGTCGGGGGGCCTGGAGGTTCCGGGCCGTCGGCCAGGGCTACGACAGCGGACTGGCGGGTCTGGCCACCGACTTCGGCATCACGGTCGACGAGCCGCGGACCGCCCCGACGCCCGCCCCCGCGCCGGTCGCCCCACCGCCCGCGCCACCCGCTCCGCCCCGGCCCGTGCGGCTGAGCAAGGTCACGCTGACCAAGGAGGCGCCGACGGTCTCCCTCGCCAAGCAGGGCGGCACCTCCGGCAGGATGCGGGTCAACCTCAACTGGCAGGCGCACAGGCGGTTCAAGGGCCGGGGGAGCAAGCTCGGCCGGGCCGTGGCCGCGCGCTCCGACCTCGACCTGGACCTGTGCGCCCTCTACGAGCTCGCCGACGGCGGCAAGGGCGTCGTCCAGGCGCTCGGCAACGCCTTCGGATCGCTGCACGGACCGCCGTACATCCACCTCGACGGCGACGACCGCACCGGCGCCGTCGAGACCGGCGAGAACCTCACCATCAACCTCGACCACAAGGAGAAGTTCCGGCGCGTCCTGATCTTCGTCACCATCTACGAGGGCGCCCGCAGCTTCGCGGGCCTCCACGCCACGGTGACCCTCACCCCGCAGAACGGCGCGCCCGTCGACTTCTCCCTCGACGAGTGCACCGTCCCCTCGCCCGTCTGCGCCCTCGCGCTGATCACCAACGACGGCGGCGACCTCGTCGTCCGGCGCGAGTCGCGCTACCTGATCCCCGAACGGGGGGTGAGCCCGCAGCGGACGGTGGACCACGCCTACGGCTGGGGCATGCGGTGGACGCCCGGCCGCAAGTGACCCGGCCGGCCCGTCGCGCCCTCCGGTGGAGGGCGCGGTGAGCCCGTACCCGTACGCTGTTCCCTGTGAGAATCGCGCTCGTGGACTCCGGGATCGGGCTGCTGGCCGCCGCCGCCGCGGTACGGCGCGCGAGACCCGACGCCGACCTCGTCCTGTCCTGCGACCCCGACGGCATGCCCTGGGGACCGCGGACCGCCGACGACATCACCGCCCGCGCCCTGGCCTGTGCGCGGGCGGCCGCCGAACGGGAGCCGGACGCGCTGATCGTCGCCTGCAACACCGCCTCCGTGCACGCCCTGTCCGTGCTCCGCGCCGAACTGGAGCCCGGCCTGCCGGTCGTCGGCACCGTGCCCGCGATCAAGCCCGCCGCGGCCACGGGCGGCCCCGTCGCCGTCTGGGCCACCCCCGCCACCACCGGCAGCCCCTACCAGCGCCGCCTGATCGCGGAGTACGCCGACGGGGCCGCGGTCACCGAGGTGCCCTGCCACGGGCTGGCCGACGCCGTGGAGAGCGGCGAGGAGGCGGCCGTCGACGCCGCCGTCGCCGCTGCCGCCGCCCTCACCCCGCCGGACGTACGGGCCGTCGTGCTCGGCTGCACCCACTACGAGCTGGTCGCCGAGCGCATCCGCGCCGCCGTCCGCGCCCCGGAGCCCGTCCTGTACGGCTCGGCCGACGCGGTCGCGACCCAGGCGCTGCGCCGGATCGGCGTGGCACCGGACCCCCGAGCGGCCCCCACCGGCGGCCTCACCGTCCTGGCCGGCGGCCGTCCGGCCGAGCTGGCCGCCCCCGCGCGCGCCTACGCCGAGGGACGGCTGCTGGCCGCGTCCGGCGCGGTCCGGGCCGGCTGACGGGATCGGTCCTCACGGCATCGGCCGGGCCGTCGCCGGCCCCGCCGGCAGGCCCGCGCCCACGGTGACGCGGTCGAAGCTCAGCGCGTTGCCCACGCGCGCCACCGCGACCGTCAGGGCCGGCGCGTGCCGGGGCCGCCGTACCGCACGGCCCCGGCGGGCGCGGCGGCGGGCGGCAGGGAACCGCCGATCCGCCCGCAGGCGTACCCGGCGGCGACCGCCGGCGGCACCCCTTCGGGACGGGCGTCCCGCCCCGCCGCGCACAGCAGCGCCCATCCGGCGCAACAGCCCAGGACCACCGCGCCGGCGACGTCCGGCACGCCTTTCCGGTCCGGAGCGACGGACACCGATCCGAGCGCCGGTGACGCCGGCGTCCGCGACCCCCCGAGACGGACGGCCCCGCGACGGCCGCCGGAGACCGTCCGGGGCGCCGTCGCGGGCCGTGACTTCGGGGACACCGTGGCCCCGGGGACCGACACGGGGATACGCGCGCGCACGGGAACGATCGCCGGCCGGCGCCGAACGGCCGTCGCGGGGACGCCCGGAGGGACACGTAGGCTCGTCGCATGGCGACTCCCGACTTCATCAGCGAGCTGCGCGCGAGCGTGGGGCAGCGGCTGCTCTTCCTGCCCGGCGTCAGCGCGGTCGTCCTCGACGACGAGGGCCGCGTCCTCCTCTGCAGAAGAGCCGACACCGGTCGCTGGTCGATCGTCGGCGGCATCCCGGAACCGGGCGAGCAGCCCGCCGAGGCCGTGGTCCGCGAGGTGTACGAGGAGACCGCCGTCCACGCCGTCCCCGAACGGCTGGTGCTGGTGCAGACGCTCGCCCCCGTGCGCTACCCCAACGGCGACGTGTGCCAGTTCATGGACGTCTCCTTCCGCTGCCGCGCGGTCGGCGGGGAGCCGCGGGTCAACGACGACGAGTCCCTGGAGGTGGCCTGGTTCGCCCCGGACGCCCTGCCGCCGCTGGAGGAGTTCGCGCTGACGCGCATCGAGCGCGCGACGAGCGACGAACCCACGTGGTTCGAAACCACCGCGGGGAGCCCAAGTATGGGCGTGTGACACATCGGTGAGGGGACGGTCGCTGCCTAGTGTGCTGGTCATGACCGCGCCGCGAACCCCCCGTGCTGTGCACGCTCCCACCGAATCCGACACCGGTCCCGACGCCGCCGCCGTCGCCGTTCCGGGTCCGGGCGCCCCGGCCGTGTCCCTCGACCTCGGCGGCCGGACCGCCCTCGTCACCGGCGCCGCCGGAGGCATCGGCCGGGCCTGCGCCCTGCGGCTCGCCGCCGCGGGCGCCAAGGTCCGCGCCGTGGACCGGGACGCCGAGGGGCTGCGGAAGCTGGCCGACGGGGCGGCCGGACTGCCCGGCACCGTGGAGACGGTCCACCTGGACCTCACCGACCTCGACGCCGCCGAACAGGCCGCGGCCGGCGCCGACGTGCTGGTCAACAACGCCGGGCTGCAACTGGTCCGTCCCATCGAGGAGTTCCCGCCGGACGTCTTCCACACCGTGCTGACGGTGATGCTGGAGGCCCCCTTCCGCATGGTGCGCGGCGCCCTGCCGCACATGTACGGCCAGGGCTGGGGGCGGATCGTCAACATCTCCTCGGTGCACGGACTGCGCGCCTCCGCCTACAAGTCCGCCTACGTCAGCGCCAAGCACGGGCTGGAAGGGCTCTCCAAGGTCACCGCCCTGGAGGGCGCCGCGCACGGCGTCACCTCCAACTGCGTCAACCCCGCCTACGTCCGCACCCCCCTGGTGGAGCGGCAGATCGCCGACCAGGCCCGGGCGCACGGCATCCCCGCCGACCGCGTGGTCTCCGAGATCATGCTCGCCGACGCCGCCGTCAAGCGGCTGATCGAGCCGGAGGAGGTCGCCGAGGCGGTCGCCTACCTGTGCAGCCCGCAGGCGTCCTTCATCACCGGCGCCTCGCTGGTGATGGACGGCGGCTGGACGGCACACTGATCCGCACACCCGGTGCACCGCCCTGGCGCACCCGTACGACCGGCAGGTATCCCTTGTGCCCATGCCCGAGCACGACACCCAGCACGACACCGGGGCGGCCCCCCTCGCGTTCCTCGAACTCCTCGCCCGCGACGCGCCCGCCGAGGAGTACGAGCGCCCCGAACTGCGCGGCTCCGCCACGGCGGACCGCGCCCGGCTCCTCGCCCTGCGGGTGCGGTCCGAGCTGGAGGGCCGCCGTCGGCGCGAGGCGGAGCTGACCGCGCTGTTCGCCACGGCGCACGACCTGGCCGGAGTGCGGGACCTGGACGACGTCCTGCGGGCCATCGTCCAGCGCGCCCGCTCCCTGCTCGGGACCGAGGTCGCCTACATGACCATCAACGACCCCGAGCGCGGGGACACCTACATGAGGGTCACCGAGGGCTCGGTCTCCGCGCGCTTCCAACAGCTCCGCCTGGGCATGGGCGAGGGGCTGGGCGGCCTGGTCGCCCAGACCGCCCGCCCCTACGTCACCGACGACTACATGCGGGACGAGCGCTTCCTGCACACCCGCAACATCGACACCGGCGTCGGCGAGGAGGGCCTGGTCGCGATCCTCGGCGTGCCGCTGATGCTGGGGCGCGAGGTGATCGGCGTGCTGTTCGCCGCGGACCGCCGCCCCCGCGTCTTCGACCGCGAACAGGTCGCGCTGCTGGCCTCCTTCGCCGCCCACGCCGCCGTCGCCATCGACACCGCCCGGCTGCTCGCCGAGACCCGCGAGGCGATGGCCGAGCTGGAGGCCGCCAACGCGATCATCCGCGACCGCAGCGCCGCCATCGAACGCTCCTCCGAGGTGCACGACCGGCTCACCGAACTGGTCCTGCGCGGCGGAGGCGTCGACGACGTGGCCGCCGCGGTCTCCGAGGTCCTCGACGGCGACGTGGAGTTCGTCGAGGGGCGCCGGGCGCCCGCCCGGGCCGTCGAGCGCTCCCGGCGCGACGGCCACGCCGTGCGCGAGGGCGACGCGTGGGTGGCCGCGGTCTCCGCGGGCGGCGAACTGCTGGGCGCGCTGGTGCTGCGCGGCCACCGGGAACTGGACCCGGTGGACCAGCGCACCCTGGAGCGCGCCGCCCTGGTCACCTCCCTGCTGCTGCTCGCCCGCCGCTCGGCGGGCGAGGCCGAGCAGCGGGTGCGCGGCGAACTCCTGGACGACCTGCTGGACGCCGCCGACCGCGACCCCCGGCTGCTGCGCGAGCGCGCCGCCCGGCTGGGCGCCGACCTCGACACGCCCCACGTCGTCCTGGCCGCCCGGCAGGCCGGCGAGCACACCGGGCGGCGGGGGGAGAGGGAGACCACCGACCGGCAGCGGCTGTGGTCGGCCGCCTCCCACCTGGCCGCCACCCGGCACGGGCTGGCCGCCGCCCGGGACGGCGGCACCATCCTGCTGTTGCCGCTGCGTCCCGGGGAGAGCGCCGGGGACACCGCCCGGCAGGTCGCCGCGCAGCTCGGCGCGGCCGTCCACCTCTCCGTCACGGTCGGCGCCTCCGCACCGGTCCCCGCCCCCGCGGCCGACCCGGCAGCGGTCGCGGCCGCCTGCGCGGAGGCCCGCCGCTGTCTGGAGACGCTGTCGCTGCTGGGCCGTCTGGGCGAGGGCGCGGCGGCCGACGACCTGGGCTTCCTCGGGCTGCTGCTCGCCGACAGCCGGGACGTCGACGGCTTCGTCCGCCGCACGCTGGGCCCGGTCCTGGAGTACGACGCCCGCCGCGGCACGGACCTGACGGGCACTCTGGAGGCGTACTTCGCCAGCGGGTGCAGCCCGGCCCGCACCAAGGACGTCCTCCACGTCCACGTCAACACCGTGGCCCAACGACTGGAGCGGGTCGGGCGGCTGCTGGGCGACGACTGGCAGTGCCCGGACAGGGCCCTGGAGGTACAGCTCGCGCTGAGGCTGTACCGGATGTCCGCCGCCGTCGCCCGCTGACGCCCGACCCGCCGTCCTGCCGCGGGGACGTCCCTACAGGGACTTCGCGGGCTCGGGGCCGGTGCGGTCGTCCGCGTCCTCCCCGGCGTCCCCGTCGTCCTCGCCGATCCGCTCCAGGTCCCGCATGCGGGTCTCCTTGGCCACCCCGACCGCGAGCAGCGTCAGCAGCGCGGCGGCGATCACGTACAGGGCGATCGGCGTGGAGCCGTCGAAGTCGGCCAGCAGCGCGGTGGCGATCAGCGGGGCCGGGGCACCGGCGGCGACCGACGAGAACTGCGCGCCGATCGAGGCACCGGAGTAGCGCACCCGGGTGGCGAACAGCTCCGAGAAGAACGCCGCCTGCGGGGCGTACATCGCGCCGTGGAAGATCAGGCCGACCGTGACGGCCAACAGCACCGCGCCGAAGTTCTCCGTGTCCAGCAGCCAGAAGAACGGGAACGCCCACAGGCCGATCCCGGCCGCGCCCAGCAGGTAGACCGGACGGCGGCCCACGCGGTCCGACAGCGCGCCCCACATCGGGATCGCCGCGAAGTGGATGGCGGAGGCGATCAGCACCGCGTTGAGCACGGTCTGCTGCTCCATGGCCAGGTGCTTGGTCCCGTAGGTCAGCACGAAGGCGGTGATGACGTAGTAGCTGATGTTCTCCGCCATCCGGGCGCCCATCGCGATCAGCACGTCGCGCCAGTGGTGCCGCAGCACGGTCAGCAGCGGCATGGCCTCGACCTTCTCCTGGGCCTTGCGGGCCTCGGCCTTGGCCAGCGCCGCCTTGAACACGGGCGACTCGTCGACCGACAGGCGGATCCACAGGCCGAGCAGCACCAGCGCGCCGGAGAGCAGGAAGGGCACGCGCCAGCCCCAGGACTCGAACGCCGAGGCCGGCAGCACCGCCGTGAGCACCGCCAGCACGGCGGTGGCCAGCAACTGGCCCGCGGGGGCGCCGGTCTGCGGCCACGAGGCCCAGTAGCCGCGCCGGCGCGCGTCACCGTGCTCCGACACCAGCAGCACCGCGCCGCCCCACTCGCCGCCGAGCGCGAAGCCCTGGATCAGCCGCAGCGCGGTCAGCAGGACGGCGGCCAGGGAGCCGATCTGGGCGTGCGTGGGCATCAACCCGATCGCGAAGGTCGCGCCGCCCATCATCAGCAGGCTGATGACCAGCAGCTTCTTGCGGCCGAGCCGGTCGCCGTAGTGGCCGAAGACCAGGGCGCCGACCGGCCGGGCGACGAAGCCGACCGCGTACGTCAGGAAGGCCAGCAGGGTGCCGACCAGCGGATCGGACTCGGGGAAGAACAGCTTGTCGAAGACGAGCGCGGCGGCCGAGCCGTAGAGGAAGAAGTCGTACCACTCGATGGTGGTGCCGATCAGGCTCGCGGAGACGACGCGTTTGAGGGACGCGGGGGTGGAGGTCGAGGGAGGAGAGGACGGGGCGGCCATGAGCACCACTTCCGGACGGAAAGGGGGACGATTCGTGTCGCCACACCGTAGGAATGCCCTGGTCGTCGGCCCATGTGGTGGAACACCACAGTTCGCGGTCGGGGTGTGCGCGCGCGCACCATGGGTGCTCGCGCCGGGCGTCCGCCGCGGGCGGGTCGGCTCCGAACGGTTCCCCCTCCGTCGGCGATGGGGCACACTGTGTGGCTGTTCGGTGGGCGGGGACGGGTTTTCGGATGCCGGGGGGCGCGGGGGACGGTGCTGGGATTCCTCGCGCGACGGACGTGGGCGCACCGGTCGTTGGTGGCCGTCGCGCTGTTCACCGTCACCCTGACGAGCTGTGCGCTGACCGCGCTCTCGGTGTACGCCGACGCCGTCGCCGACGCGGGCCTGCGCCGGGTGCTCCAGGACCGGTCGTCGGCGCGGGCGCTGCTGGAGGTGGAGGCCGACGTCGACGCCGCCGGCCGGGCGCGGCTGGACGCGCTGGTGCGCGACACCGCGCGGGACGCCTTCGACGGACTGCCGGTCCGCGTCGCCGCCGTCACCCGGTCGGGCCCCTACCGACTGCCGGACGGCGAACGGTCGGAGAGGCGCGGCGCGGACGGCGCGGACGATCCGAGGCTGACGCTGCTGGCCGCCCTCGACGCCTCCCGCGTGACCTTCACCGCCGGCACCCGGCCCGGCCCGGCGGAGGCGGAGGGTGCCGTTCCGGTCGCGGTGCCGGAGGCGGCCGCCCGCGCGCTGGACCTGCGCCCCGGCGACCGGGCGACCCTCGCCGACCGGCGTCACGGCCCGCCCCTGCGGATCCGGGTGACGGGGGTCTACCGCCCGGTGGACCGGAACGCCCCGTACTGGCGGCTCGACCCGCTCGCCGGACGAGGGGTGCGCACGGTCGGGTTCACCACCTACGGGCCGATGCTCGTCGACCCCTCGGTGTTCGACGCCGAGCGGGTCGCCCCGGCCGCGATGTCCTGGCAGGCGCGGGCGGACTTCTCGACGGTGACCGCCGACCGCGCCGACCGGCTGCGGGAGAGCGTGCGCCGGGCCGTGGCCCGCCTCGGCGACGATCCGGCCGGCGCGAGCGCCCAAGTCGACACCGACCTGCCCGACCTGCTGTCCGAGACGGAACGGTCCCTGCTGGTGAGCCGCTCGACGGTGCTGGTCGGCGCGGCCCAACTGGCGGCCCTCGCCGGGTGCGTGACGGTCCTGGTGGCCGGAGCCCTGAACGAGCGGCGCGCCGCGGAGAACGCCCTGCTGAGGGCGCGCGGCGGGTCGAGGCGGCGGATCGTGGCGCTCGCGGCCGGCGAGGCGCTGCTGCTGGTGCTCCCGGCGACGATCGTCTCGGTGGCGGCGGCCGTCCCCCTGGCGGAACTGTCGGCGGAGCACGGCGCCCTGGCCCGGGCCGGCGTACGGGTCCTCGGCACGGTGGACGGCGGAACCCGGGCGGTCGCCGCCGCGGTGGCCCTGGGGAGCGCGGCGGTGCTGATCGCGCCCGCCCTGCGCCGGCCGGGCGTCCACGTGCGGGAGCGGGCCGCCCGGACGCGCCGCCCGGCGCTCGGCGCCGCGGTGCGGGCCGGGGCCGACCTGGGACTGCTGGCCGTCGCCGCGGTCGCCTACGGCCGGCTGTCACGGCAGGCGGCGGGCGGGGGCGTGCTCTCGGGCGCGGACGGAACGCTCGGCGTGGACCCCGTGCTCGTCGTCGCGCCCGCCTGCTGCCTGCTGGCCGGTGCGGTGGCGACGGCCCGACTGCTGCCGCTCGTGGTGCGGGCGGGCCGGTGGACGGCCGACCGCGGTCGCGGACTCGTCCTGGCCTGCGTCCACTGGCAGGTGTCGCGGCGCACCGGGCGTGTCGCGGGGCCGCTGCTGCTGGGCGTCCTGGCCGTGGCCACGGCCGTGTTCGCCGCCGGGCAGGGCGCGAGCTGGGACCGGTCCCGGCAGGACCGGGCCGACTACGCGGTGGGCGCGGACCTCCGCGTCGCCGGCGGATCGACCCCCCGGTTCGGGCAGGGCGGCGTGTACGACGAGGTGGCCGGCATCGCGTCGGCCACGCCCGTGGCACGCGAGCGCGTGATGCCGGCCGGGGACGGCACGGCGACCGTGCTGGCGATGGACACCGCCCGGGCGCCCGACATCGTGCGGCTGCGCGAGGATCTGACGGACCGTCCCCTGGACCGGCTGCTCGCCCCGTTGCGCCCCGACGCCCGGCAGCGCTCCGGCCTCGTCCTGCCCGACGACGCCCGGCGAGTGCGCCTCGCCGTCCGGCTGCGGGCCGACGGCGACGCCGGCCGGGACGGCACCGACGGACCGCGGGCGACGCTGGGCGCCGTCGTCGAGGACCGGTACGGCGTCCCCCACGCGTTCGCCCTGGACGACCTGCCGGCCGACGGCGAACCCCACGTGGTCGAACTGGACTTCGCGGACGCCGCCGGCCCCGCGGGCGCCCCCGCCGGGCCTCTGCGCCTGACGCGGCTGACGGCCGAGCACACCCTGCCGGAGCGCCCCCGGGACCTGCGGCTGACCGTCACCGAACTGCGGACCGTCGACGGGGACGGCGACACCACCGCGGTCGACGTGCCCGGGAACGCGGACTGGGAGGCGCGGGCACGGGTCGAGAACCCCGCCTTCCGGCACGCGCCGGCACAGGGGTACGTGGCCGCGCGGGCCCACGCGCCCGCCGTCGACCGGGGCGGGAACGTGTTCGACGTGCGCTACGGCAGCGGCGCGGAACCGGCTCCTCCGCTGGGGCGCGCGCCCAGCCGCGGCGTGCTCACCCTGTACGCCGCCGAACCCTCGCGCCCGCACCTGACGGCCGTCGCCACCGACGCCTTCCTGCGCGCCAACGGGACCGAGGTCGGCGACACGATCACCGTCGACCTCTCCGGGGCGAGCCTGGAGGTGCGCGTCACCGGCTCGGTGCGCGGCCTGCCCACCACGCCCCTGCGCGGCGGGGACGCCGAGGGCGGCGCCCTGCTGACGGACCTGGGAGCCCTGGAGGACGCCCTGCTCGCCCACTCCGCCGAGCCGGTGGAACCCGGGGAGTGGTGGCTGGCCGCCGAGCCGGGACGGGCCCGGCAGGTCGCCGAGACCCTGCGCGCCCGGCCGGACGAGACCTCGGTGCTCGTCCGGGACGAACACGCCCGGGAAGCGGCCGCCGACCCGCTGGGCGCCGGCCCCCGCGCGGCCCTGCCGGCCGTCGCGCTCGCCGCCGCCGTCCTCGCCGCCGCCGGGTTCGCGGTGGTCACGGTCGGAGCCCTGCGCGAACGCGCCGACGACATCGCCGTCCTGCGCGCCCTGGGCGCCCGACGGTCGCGGATCGTCGCCGCGCTCGCCGTCGAACAAGGGCTCCTCGCGGCGGCGGCCGTCGGCCTGGGGGCGTTGGTGGGGACGGTGGCGACCCACCTCGTCGTGCCGCTGATCACGGTGACCGCGGAGGCGTCCCCTCCCGAGCCCGACGTGCGGGTGGCCTTCCCCTTCTGGCTCGCCGTCGCCCTGGCGGTCGCCGTGCCGGCCGTGCCGGCGGCGGTGTCCGCGGCCGTCGCGGCACGCTCCGGGCGGCCGGCCGCACCGCGGAAGGCGGAGGAGTGACGTGAGGCCGACCGAACGACCGAGGACGGCGCGGGGGAGGGCGCGGGGGAGCGCGACCGTGCCCTGGATCCGCGCCCGGCTGCGGGCGTCGGCGGGCGGCGCCCTGGCGTTCGGGCTGCTGGTGATGGTGACCGCGTTCCTGGCGACCGCCGTGCCCCGGCAGGTCGCCGTCCACGAGAACGCGGCGCTGCGGCAGGTGTTCGCCGGGACGACGCCGGACCAGCGCGGCGTCACGGTCACCGCGGAGATCGTGCCGGGGGCGCCGGGCGAGCCCGACACGGCCGTCCCCTCCCCGGAAGAACTGCGGGACGCCGCGCGGGCCCTGCGGGACGTCGCCCGTCCGCCGCTGACCACGGACCCGGACGAGACCGTCTCCGGCATCCGCAACGGCACCCCGATGGAGGTCTCCGGCCGCGGACTGGCCCGCCCCTCGGGGCTGAGCCCGCGGATGTCCCTCGTCACCCGGCCGCCGGACGCGGACGTGCGGCTGGTCTCCGGCCGGATGCCGGCGCCGGACGTCCGGGGGAACACCGTCGAGGCCGTGGTCACCACCCGCACCGCCGAGGTCGTGGGCCTCCGCGTCGGCTCCACCGTCCGCTTCCCGGACGTCACGGGCACCCCGGTGACGGTGCGCGTCAGCGGACTCGTCGCCCCGCGCGACCGCGGCGCCGCCTACTGGCACACCGGACCCGACCTGCCCGAACCCGGCCTGCGGACCGTCCCCGGGGAGCTTCCGCCCCCGCGGTACTGGCACTTCTCCGCGCTGATCGACAGCGGTGCCCGCCGGGTGCTGCCGTTCTGCGACGGCGGCGCCGTGGTCTTCTGGCACCATCCCGTGCGCACCGACGTCCTCGCGGCGGAGGACGTCGGCGCCCTGCGGCGGGCGCTGGTCTCGCTCACCACCGGACCGGACGCGGCGAGAGTGGCGGACCGCTCGCCGGTGGCCGCCCCCGACATCGGAGCCGACGACCTCGTCGCGCTGCTCGGCGCGTTCGAGGAGGAGCGCCGCACGGCCCGGTCGCTCGTCCTGATCGCCTCCGTCGGCGTCGGAGCCGCCGCGCTGGTGGTCCTGGTGATGGCCGGGGCGCTCGCCGCCGCCGCGCGGCGGACGGAACTGGCGCTGCTGCGCGCCCGGGGCGCCGGCCTGCCCGGCATCGGGCTGCGTCTGCTGGGGGAGACGGCGGCCGTCGCGGTGCCCGCCGTCGCGGCGGGCACCGCGTGCGCCCTGCTGTGGGTGCCGGCTCCCCGCGACACGGTGTCGCTGCTGCCGGGCGCGGCGGTCGCCGTGCCGGCCTGCCTGACGTTGCCGGTGCTCGCGATGGCGGCCCACCGCCGGCCCCGCCCGCCGGCCCGCGACGACGTCGCCGGCGCCCGCCCGTCCCGGCGCCGCGTGGTCGTGGAACTCACGGTCCTTGCGTCGGCGCTGGGCGGACTGGTCGCCGCACGGCGGCACGACACCGACGACGGGGCCGATCCGCTGATCGCGGTCGTGCCGGTGCTCCTGGCGGTGGTGGTCGCGCTGGTGCTGCTGCGGGTGTACCCGCTGCCGCTGCGGCTGCTCGCCCGTCCGGCGGCCCGGCTGAAGGGGCCGGTCGCCGCTCTCGCGCTGGCCCGTGCCGCCCGGGCCCCGGCCGTCTCCGCGCTGTCGCTGCCGGCGGTGCTGGTGGCACTGACCGTGGCCGCCTTCGGCGGTTCGGTGCCGGCCGGCGTCGCCGACGCCCGCGCCCGGGCCGCCCTGGTCGAGGTCGGGGCCGACGCCCGGGTGGAGTCCTCCGCCGCCCTGCCCGCCGGCCTCGACGCCCGGATCCGCCGGGTGGCGGGGGTGAGCGACACGGCCGCCGTGCGGATCGAGGAGGGGGAGGGCCTGATCGGCGTCTCGTCGCGGCTGCTCACCCTGATCACCGTCGAGCCGCGCTCCTACGCGCGGCTGGTCGCCAGGACCGGTCTGGACGGCGGCGGGCCCTTCCCCGCCGAGGAGTTGGGACGCGCCCGGGACGGCGGACCGCTCCCCGCGGTCGTCTCCCCCCACGTCGCCGAGGCCCTCGGCGACGGGACGGGCTTCGTCGACGGCGGAGACGGCCCCGCGCGCATCCGGGTCGTCGCGGTCCGGGACGCACTCCCCGCCGCCTCGGGGGAGTTCGTCGTCGTGCCGGCCGCCGCGCCGCGCCCCACCACGCTGCTGGTGAGCGGTTCCGGGATCGACGGGGACGCGCTGGCGGCCGAGGCCCGCCGCGCCGGGGACGGCCTCACGGTGACCCTGCGCTCCCGCACGGAGGCCGAGTACGGCGCCGGCCCGCTCCGGGACGGCACCCGGCGCCTCCACGGAGCCGCCGTCGTCGCCGCGGCCGGCTACGGGGCGCTCGCGCTGCTGCTGTCGCTGTCGCAGTCGGCGCCGGAACGCCGGACGACCCTGGCGCGACTGCGGGCGATGGGCATGAGCCGACGGCAGGGCGGCGCCCTGGTGTGGGCCGAGACGCTTCCCCCGGTGCTGCTCGGCGTGCTGGGCGGGGTGGGCACCGCCCTGGCGGCCGTGCCGCTGCTGCGCCCCGGCGTGGACCCGACCCCCCTGGCCTTCACCGCGCGGGCCGGCGGCTCCGGCGAGGGGACCGTACGGGCGGTGCTGACCCACGACGTCGGGGCGCTGCTGTGGCCCGCGGCGGCGGTGACCGCCCTGGCCTGCGGGATCGTGGCCGTGCAAGCCTGGCGGGGGACGCGCGGGGAGGGAAACCGGTTGAGCACGGGGGAGCGGGAATGAGACGCGAGAGGCGGGAGGGGACGCCGGTGGGCCTGGCCGAGCTGGAGCGCCGCGCCGCACGCGGTCGCGACGACGACGGCCGTGACCGGAACGCGCTGATCGTCTGCGACCGGCTGGTGCGCATCTTCACGGCGGACGGTGTCGAGGTCCAGGCGCTCCAGGGGCTCGACCTGCTCGTCGAGCGGGGGGAGTTGACGGCGATCGTCGGGGCGTCCGGCAGCGGCAAGTCCACGCTGCTGAACATCCTGGCCGGACTCGACACGCCGTCGGCGGGGGCCGCCACGGTCGCCGGGTTCGACCTGGTGACGATGGACGCGGCGGCCCGGCTGCGCTACCGGCGCGAGGTGGTGGGGTTCGTCTGGCAGCAGGCGGCCCGCAATCTGCTGCCCTATCTGACGGCGGCCCAGAACGTGGCACTGCCGATGCGGTTGGGCGGCGGCCGGATACCGCGGCGCCGGCGGGCCGAGCGGGTACGGGAGCTGCTGGACCTGCTGGGCGTCGGGCACTGCCACGACCGCGTGCCGGAGAGGATGTCGGGAGGGGAGCGGCAGCGCGCGGCCATCGCCGTGGCACTGGCGAACGCCCCCGCGCTGATCCTGGCGGACGAGCCCACCGGCGAGCTGGACTCGCGGGCGGCGGAGGAGGTCTTCACGGCCCTGCGGACGGTCAACGAGCGGCTGGGCACCACCGTCCTGATCGTCACGCACGACGCGTCGGTCGCCTCGGCCGTCCGCCGCACGGTCGCCATCCGCGACGGGCGGACGTCCTCCGAGGTGCTGCGCCGCGCGGCGCTCGACGAGCACGGCGACGAGGTCGTCGTGGCCCAGGAGTACGTCACGGTCGACCGGGCCGGCCGGCTGCAACTGCCGGCCGGGTTCGCCGAGCGGCTGTCGATCCGCGACCGGGCCCGCGTCGCCCTGCAACCGGACCACATCACCGTCCACCGGGACGACTCCCGTGACGCGTGAGAGGACGACGGCGGAGGCGGAGGACGACATGCCCGAGACCCCGGGAACCGGTGCCGGGACCCCCGCGCGGGACGAGCGGGACGCACGGCGCGAGCGGGAGGAGGCGGAGCGGGCGGGGCCGGAGCCGATGGTCGCCGTCCGCGGCCTGGTGCGCACCTACGGCAGCGGACCGGCGGCCGTGCGCGCCCTGCGCGGGGTGACCTTCGAGGTCCCCCGGGGCGAGCTGGTGGCCGTGCGCGGGCGCTCGGGGTCGGGGAAGACGACGCTGCTGAACCTGATCGGCGGCCTGGACCGGCCCGACGCCGGCCGGGTCGTCGTGGACGGCGTCGACCTGGCGGGGCTCGGGGAGAAGCGGATGACGGCGCTCCGACGCGACCGCATCGGCTTCGTCTTCCAGTCCTTCGGGCTCGTCCCCGTCCTGACCGCGGCCGAGAACGTGGGCGTCCCGCTGCGGTTGCGCCGGGTCCCCTGGCGCGAGCGCGAGGAGCGGGTGGACCTCCTGCTCTCGCTCGTGGGCCTGCGGGAGCACGCCGCCCAGCGGCCCGGGGAGCTCTCCGGCGGCCAGCAGCAGCGCGTGGCGATCGCCCGCGCGCTGGCGAACCGGCCGCCGCTGCTGATCGCGGACGAGCCGACGGGCCAGTTGGACGCGCGGACGCGGGAGACGGTGATGGACCTGCTGCGGGCCGTGGTGGACGACGAGGGGACCACCGTCCTGATGACCACGCACGACGACGATCTCCTGGCGCGCGCGGACCGGGTGTTCGAACTGCGGGACGGCCTGGTGGCCGAGGCCGGAGCGTCACCGGGCCCCGAGCCGGGGTCCGGCCGGCCCCCCGGCCGCCCGTCCGACGGGCCGTGACGCGCCGA
>NZ_BAAASZ010000003.1:0-18377 GCF_039533145.1 Streptomyces macrosporus | reverse complement strand
CCGTGGGTGCCGGCCCTCGTGAGAAGTGGTCCACCGGTCCGCGGCGGGGCGTCCCGCCGGGGATCAGAGCACGTGGACGCCGGTGGCCTGCGGCCCCTTGGGGCCCTGGACGACCTCGAACTCCACCCGCTGGTTCTCCTCCAGCGTGCGGAAGCCGCGGCCCTCGATCTCGGAGTAGTGGACGAAGACGTCCGGTCCGTCGGTGCGGGCGATGAAGCCGAAGCCCTTGTCCGCGTTGAACCACTTGACGGTTCCCTCGGTCATTTCTCTCTCCTTGCCCAGGCGGGAACGGGCACCGCACCGCGCGGTGTCCGGGCCGGTCCTGGACGCGGGCCCCCTCGGGTCTCCGAGGAGAGCGACGCGCCCGCGACATCGTTCTTCGCAAGCGTGCGGTCAACGCAAACACACAAAAACTACGACCAACCGGTACAACCAGCCTGCTGTTGGATTTCTTCCCGGTCTCCGGGCCGCCATGCCGCCCCGTCCGGCGGCGGGCGGCACGGCGGCCCGGGGCACCGCGGGCTCCGCGTCGACCACGGAGGGTGAGACGTGCCGGCGGTCCGCCGGACGGGCGACCGGGGGGACGGACGGGTGCCGGGGGGAACCGGGACGGCGGTGCATAGCGGGCGGGACGTCGGAATCGGCAGCAGGATGACCGGTACGGACCTGTAAGGAGTCGTCGTGGCCCGTCATTCCTCTTCGCCCGGTCGGACGTCCGGCCGGGAACCCTCGCTCCTGCCCGGCCCCGTGGGGGCACGGGACCGGATCGTGACCCTGCTGATGCTGCTCTCCGGCGTCTGGCTGCTCGTGGCGTCGTGGCCCCTGCGCTACCCCTTCACCGACGCAGCGGAGGAGGCCCAGCGCAACGAGACCGGCGTCGGCCTGGTGGTGGCGTTCATCGCCGGCGCCGGGATGATGCGCCGGCGCGGGTTGCTGTCGGACCTGGTCGTCCTCCTGCTCGGCCTCTGGCTGCTGGTGTCGCCCTTCGTGGTCGACTACGGCGGCGAGGTCACCCCACGGGTCGCCCAGACCAACGAGGTCGTCATGGGGATCGTGCTGATCGCGCTCTCCGTGGTGAGCATGCTGCTGTACTTCCGCAGTCGCCGCACGGGGGCGGACGAGAGGGAGGGCGGCTGACGCGTCCACCGCGGCCGTCCCCGTACGCCCGCGGCCGGTCGGTTCCGCGGACCCGACCGGCCGCGGGCGGAGAGAACGCGGGCGGAGAGAACGCGGACGGAGGGAAAGCAGGCGGAGGGAAAGCGGGCGACATCTCCAGGGAAAACGGTTTTTCCGACGGCTTGCCGGAGAAATTCTCTAGGTCCGGAATGGTGCGATGTAAAGAGAATTCGGAAGCCGATGTGCCCGGAATCACATTTCCTCGTCCCTCGTCTTCCCGTGGCGGATGATCGCCATGCGGGTTTCCGCCGAATTCCCATGCCGCAAGGGGTTCTGACGTCTCCGCAGGATTTCCGTGCGATCACCCTCGGAGGAAGATCCGGTGCATTCCGTGGCCGGCGGCGACGATTTGGCGACGGGGCGACCGTCGGCTGTTTTACCGAGTCTTGCCCCCGTTGAGGGGCTGTGTTTATGTGTCCTGGCCTCCGTCCCGAGTCGGAGGCTCCACCGCCGGGACGCCGAATCCTGCCGCCCGGCCGGTGGAGAGGCAGCAGCCGACCACGGCAGGAGCGGGGAAACCACATACGCGCCGTGCCGCGCTTTCAGCCGGCCCGGCTTGGGGTGAAGCCGAATTCCGATGTGTTCCGGCACGACGGAAATCGGCCGGGCTCTCCGGCCCGAATCCGACAGCTAACCTCGCAGGCGGCAGGAGAGGACCCCCCATGTCCAGAGGTCGCCACCGACGTCCGCGCACCCCTCTGATGTCCCGTCATTTCTCCCGTCTCTCCCTCGTCCTCACGGCCGGTGGCGCGGGTGTCGCGGCGCCGCTGTTCGTCGCGGGCGGCGCGAACGCGGCTCCCGTCTCCGCGCAGGACGCCGCCCCCGCGGCGCAGAAGCGCGCCGACTCCCGGGCGGAGGGCACGCCGGAGTCCGCCCCGAAGTCCGAGTCCAAGGCCGGCGCCACGGACTCCTACACCGTCGTCAGCGGTGACACGCTGCACGGGATCGCCACCGACCACGACGTCGAGGGCGGTTGGCGGACCGTCCACGAGGCCAACCGGAAGACCATCGGGGACGACCCGAACCTGATCTTCCCCGGCCAGAAGCTCACCCTCGCCGTCGAGGGGACCGGTGCGGAGCGGAGCGCCGCGCCGGACCAGGGCAGGACCCCTCCCGCCGCCACGCAGTCCCAGGCCGCGCAGACCTCCGCGAAGAACACGTCCTACCCGGACAACCTGGACGGCTGGATCCGCGAGGCCCTGGACATCATGCGGGCCAACGGCATCCCCGGCACCTACGAGGGCATCCACCGCAACATCATGCGCGAGTCGGGCGGCAACCCGAACGCGATCAACAACTGGGACGTCAACGCCCAGCGCGGCACCCCGTCCATCGGTCTGCTCCAGGTCATCAAGCCGACCTTCGACGCCTACCACGTCGCCGGCACGGCCGACAGCCAGTACGACCCGGTGGCCAACATCGTCGCCGCCTGCAACTACGCGGCCGACCGCTACGGATCGATCGACAACGTCAACGGCCCCTACTGAGCCGTCCGGAACGCGGAGGACCGCGGGGCGTGGATGGCCCGCGGTCCTCCGCCGCGCCCGGCCCGCGTCGGACGCCGCCCGGGGGACCGGCGCGTTCGCGCCGTCATGAGGCGGGGTCCTGTCGAGAGAGGGCCGATCGCGGGATATCTTGATGTCGAGCAATGTTGCAGACGTGGAGCGGAGCACCCGGTGACTGACTCGACCATCATCTACACATACACCGACGAGGCCCCGGCGCTGGCGACGTATTCGTTCCTGCCCGTGGTCCAGGCGTACGCGGCGAAGGCCGGTGTCACTGTGGAGAGCCGTGACATCTCCCTGGCCGGGCGGATCATCGCCGTCTTCCCCGAGTACCTCAAGGAGGAGCAGCGGATCGGCGACGCGCTCGCCGAGCTCGGCGAGCTGGCCAAGAAGCCCGAGGCCAACATCATCAAGCTGCCCAACATCTCGGCCTCGATCCCGCAGCTGAAGGCCGCCATCGCCGAGCTGCAGGAGAAGGGCTACGCCCTGCCGGACTACCCGGACGACCCCAAGACCGACGAGGAGCGCGAGATCCGCGCCCGCTACGACAAGGTCAAGGGCAGCGCCGTCAACCCGGTCCTGCGCGAGGGCAACTCCGACCGCCGCGCCCCCGCCTCGGTGAAGAACTACGCCAAGACGCACCCGCACCGCATGGGAGCCTGGACGCCCGAGTCCAAGACGAACGTCGCGACGATGGGCGTCGACGACTTCCGCTCCACCGAGAAGTCCGCGGTCGTCGCCGAGGACGGCTCGCTCCGCATCGAGCTGGTGGGCGACGACGGCAGCACCACCGTCCTGCGCGAGTCGGTGCCCGTCCTGGCCGGTGAGGTCGTGGACGCGGCCGTCATGCGCGTCGCGGCGCTGCGCGAGTTCCTCAAGGAGCAGGTCGCCCGCGCCAAGGCCGAGGGCGTGCTGTTCTCCGTGCACCTGAAGGCCACGATGATGAAGGTCTCCGACCCGATCATCTTCGGCCACGTGGTGCGCGCCTTCTTCCCGAAGACGTTCGCCGAGTACGGCGAGACGCTCAGCCGGGCCGGCCTGAGCCCGAACGACGGCCTGGGCGCCATCTTCAAGGGCCTGGACGCGCTGCCCGAGGGCGCGAAGATCAAGGAGTCCTTCGAGGCCGAGCTGAACGAGGGCCCGGACCTGGCCATGGTCGACTCCGACCGCGGCATCACCAACCTGCACGTGCCCAGCGACGTCATCGTCGACGCCTCCATGCCGGCGATGATCCGCACCTCCGGCCACATGTGGGGCCCGGACGGTCAGGAGCACGACACCCTCGCCGTCCTCCCCGACAGCTCCTACGCCGGCATCTACCAGGCCGTCATCGACGACTGCCGCGCCAACGGCGCCTTCGACCCCGCGACGATGGGCTCGGTGCCCAACGTCGGCCTGATGGCCCAGAAGGCCGAGGAGTACGGCAGCCACGACAAGACCTTCGAGATCCCCACCACCGGCACGGTCCGGGTGGTCGACGAAGGCGGCAACGTGGTCCTGGAGCAGACGGTCGGCGCCGGCGACATCTTCCGCATGTGCCAGACCAAGGACGCCCCGATCAAGGACTGGGTCAAGCTCGCCGTCACCCGCGCCCGCGCCACCGGCGACCCGGCCGTGTTCTGGCTCGACGAGAACCGCGCCCACGACGCCAAGCTCATCGAGAAGGTCCGCCGGTACCTGCCCGAGCACGACACCGAGGGCCTGCAGATCGAGATCATGGCGCCGGTCGACGCCATCAAGTTCTCCCTGGAGCGCATCCGCCGCGGCGAGAACACCATCTCGGTCACCGGCAACGTGCTGCGCGACTACCTGACCGACCTCTTCCCGATCCTGGAGCTCGGCACGAGCGCCAAGATGCTCTCCGTCGTCCCGCTGATGAACGGCGGCGGCCTGTTCGAGACCGGTGCCGGCGGCTCCGCGCCCAAGCACGTCCAGCAGCTCGTCAAGGAGAACTACCTGCGCTGGGACAGCCTGGGCGAGTTCCTCGCGCTGGCGGTCAGCTTCGAGCACTACGCGCAGACCACGGGCAACGACAAGGCCCGGGTGCTGGCCGACACCCTCGACCGCGCCACCGCCACCTTCCTCAACGAGGACAAGTCGCCCACCCGTCGCGTCGGCGGCATCGACAACCGCGGCAGCCACTTCTACCTGGCCCTCTACTGGGCGCAGGAGCTGGCCAGGCAGACCGACGACGCCCAGCTCGCCGAGGCGTTCGCCCCGCTCGCCGAGACCCTGACGGAGAACGAGCGGACGATCGTCGACGAGCTGATCGCCGTCCAGGGCTCGCCCGCCGACATCGGCGGCTACTACCGGCCCGACGACGCCAAGGCGTCGGCCGTGATGCGCCCGTCGAAGACGTTCAACCAGGCCATCGCGGCCCTCGGCTGACGCACCGCCCCGCGGGGCACCACCGCCCCGGTCGGACCTCGGTCCGGCCGGGGCGGTCTTTTCCGTGTGCGCCGGTGGCGGGCGGCGCGGCTAGCGCGTCAGGAGGACGACCTTGCCCGCGGCGCCGCGCCCGTCGAGCTCGCGCAGGGCGTCCGCAGCGCTCTCCAGCGGGTGGGTCGAGCCGACGAGCGGGTCGAGCCGGCCGGCCTCCAGGTGCGGCAGGAGCTCGTCCCACTGCTCGCGCAGGTACTCCGGACGGGGCAGCCAGAACGCGCCCCAACCGACCCCCACGACCTCGATGTTGTTCAGCAGCAGCCGGTTGACCTTGACGGTGGGGATCTCCCCGCCGGTGAACCCGACGACCAGCAGCCGGCCCTCCGGGGCGAGGCTGCGCAGCGAGTCGGTGAAGCGGTCCCCGCCCACGGGGTCGACGACGACGTCCACACCGCGCCCGCCGGTCAGCTCGGCGACCGCCCGGCGGAACCCCTCGACGGGCACCGTCTCGTGGGCGCCGGCCCGGCGCGCGACCTCCGCCTTGGCCTCGGTGGAGACCACCGCGATCACCCGCGCCCCCAGGGCGCGCGCCAACTGGACCGCGGCCGTGCCCACACCACCGGCCGCCCCGTGCACCAGCACCGTCTCCCCGGACCGCAGCCGGCCGCGGCGCGTCAGGGCGAAGTGGACCGTCAGGTGGTTCATCGGCACCCCGGCCCCGGCCGTGAACGACAGGCGCTCCGGCAGTGGGAAGACGACCGCCGGGTCGACGGCGACCCGCTCGGCGAAGCCGCCGAAGCCGGGGAAGGCCGCGACGCGGTCGCCGGGCGCGAGGCCGGAGCCGTCGGGGGCGTCGAGGACGGTGCCGGCAACCTCCGAGCCGGGGACGAACGGCGGATCGGGCTTGATCTGGTATTCGCCCCGGGTCAGCAGGACGTCCGGGTAGGTGACACCGGCGGCGTGGACGTCGACGAGCACCCGGCCCGGGGCCGGACGCGGGTCGTCGACGTCGGCGACGCGTACGGACCCGGGGCCGTCGAGGGAGACCACCTGTACTGCGCGCATGAGGGTTCCTTTGCGGGGTCGCGGGATCGTGCAACGGGAGAGGGACGGGCGGCGGTCAGCGGTAGGTGAGCAGCGGACGCCGGTCCCCGGTGAAGTGGGCGTGGTCGTTGAAGGACAGCAGGCTGACGCCGGAGGAGCCCGCGACGACGGTGGTGATCGCGGCGTTGACGACCACCCGGTTCAGCGCCACCACACCGGCCGCGGGCACCGACAGCAGCCCCCCGCACAGGGCCGCCAGCACCCCGCCCGAGGTCACCACCACGGCGTCGCGCCCGGAGCCGAGGTCGGCGACCAGTTCCCGCAGCGCGTCGGAGGCGCCCGTGGCGAACCGCTCCCAGCCGCCGTCGGCCACGTCCTCCACCCACGCTTCGAGCGCGCGGTCGAGCAGGGTCTGGAAACCGCGGTTGTCGACGGGCGGCTCGGCGGGGACGCCCGCCACGGCACCGCCGGCGACCGTGCCGTAGCGCTCGACGAGGCCGATGTGGTCGTACTCGTTCCAGCGGGGGTCGGTGCGCGGCGCCCCGGCGAGCCCGGCGGCCTTCATCAGGATCTCGGCCGTGTCCCGCTGCCGGCTCAGGGTGCCGCAGACCACGACCGGATCGCGCGGCGCGCGCCGGGCCAGCTCGGCGCCGACGACCTCGGCCTGTCTGCGGCCGAGGTCCGACAGCACGTCGTACCCCTCCGTCGTCTCGGCGCCGAACGACGCCTGACCGTGGCGGACCAGATGGATGACCGGCATCGCTGTTCTCCTGCCGTCGGGGATTCCTGTTCAGCGGCTGTTCAGCGGCCCGCGCGGGCGATGACCCGACGGCAGCGCCGGTCGAGGTGGTTCACCGCCAACCACAGGGTGCGGAACGCGGGGTTGCGGGTCTGCCCGTGGTGGTAGCGGTAGTAGATCTGCTGGGCGATCACGGCGAGTCGGAACAGCCCGAAGACCTCGTAGAAGGGCCGGTTCCCGGCGTCCAGACCCGTACGGTCGCAGTAGCGTTCGACGATCTCGGCACGGGTGAGCATCCCGGGCAGGTGGCTGGGCCGACGGCGGGTGGCGCGCGCCATCCGGCCGTCGTCGGCCTGCACCCAGTAGGCGAGCGCGCCGCCGAGGTCCATCAGCGGATCGCCGAGGGTGGCCATCTCCCAGTCCAGGACGCCGACCACGCGCAGGTCGTCCTCGTCCAGGACGATGTTGTCCAGCCGCCAGTCGTTGTGGATCACACGGATGGCCACGTCGTCGGGCCGGTTGTCGGCGAGCCAGGCGGTCACCTTCGCGAAGCTCGGGGTGTTCCACGTGCGGGCCTGGGCGTAGCGGCGGGTCCAGCCCTCGACCTGGCGGCGCACGTAGCCGGCGCCCTTGCCGAGGTCGGTCAGGCCCGCGGCCGTCACGTCGACGCGGTGGAGGTCGGCGAGGGTGTCGACGAAGGTCTCCGACAGCTCGCGCGCCCGCGCGCGGTCCAGCGTCGTCCCCTCGGGGAGGCGACCGCGCAGGACGAGGCCGGGCACCCGGTCCATGACGTAGAAGTCGCCGCCGATGACCTCGGGGTCCCGGCACAGGGCGCGGACGGTGGGCACGTACGGGAAGACCGGCTTCAGCTTGCGCTGGACCTCGTACTCACGGGCCATGTCGTGCGCGGAGGACGCCTTGCGTCCGGCCGGCGGGCGGCGCAGGACCAGCTCGGCGCCGGGGTAGCGCAGCAGGTAGGTGAGGTTGGAGGCGCCGCCGGAGAACTGGGTGACCTCCGGGGTGCCGTCGAGCCCGTCCAGCCGCTCCTTGAGCCAGGCGTCCACGCGGGCGACGTCGAAGGCGTCCTCGGCGCGCACCGCGCCGCGCCGGTCGCGGCCGGCGCTCCTGTCGTTTGCGTCGCCCATGTCAGCTCATCCTGGAGACGAGGGACAGGGGCAGCCGGCGCATGGCGAACCCCGGGGGCACCCAGGGCCAGGCGGGGACCTTCGCCTGGGCACGTTCGGCCTCGATGGCCCGCACCACGGCACGGACGCCCTTCTCGGTGGAGACCATCAGCGGAGTCCGGCCCGATCGGCCGCTCGTCTCGGAGGCGATGCAGCCGGGGAAGAGGGTGGTGACCCTGATCGGGGTGCGCAGCAGTTCGGCGCGGATGCCCTCGGCGAGCGCGGCGACACCGGCCTTGGAGGCCGCGCAGGCGGTGAGGTTGCGGGGCAGGCCGCGCGGGGCGCTCATCGAGGAGACGACGACCAGATGGCCGGCGTTCCGCTCGCGGAAGATCTCCCCGGCGGCCTCGCACTGGGCGAGGGCCGCGGTGAAGTTGGTCCGCGCGGTCCGGAGGTTGGCGTCGAAGCGCCCGGTGCCGATGGGCTGCCCCTTGCCGAGCCCGGCGTTGACCACGACCCGGTCCAGCCCGCCCAGGTCGGAGCGGAAGGCGCGGAAGACCTCGAAGACGGCGTCGTGGTCGTTCACGTCGAGCTCGCGCACCGCGACCGTGATGCCGGGGTGCGCGGCGAGGAGGTCGTCCCGCAGCCTCTCCAGCCGGTCGGTGCGGCGGGCGCACAGGGCGAGGTTGCGGCCCAGGGCGGCGAAGCCGCGGGCCATGTGCTCGCCCAGCCCGGCGCCGGCCCCGGTGACGAGGATGTTCCGACGGGTGCTCATGCGGTGTCTTCCCGGGTGTCTTCCGTGTGCCGTGCGCCGTGCGTGTCCTGCGCGCCGTGCGCCTCGCGTGCGTCCTGCTCGTCCAGCTTGGCCCTGGTGCGCCGCCACACCGCGGCGATCCGCCGGTCCACCAGGGCCGGCCACAGGCGCTTGAGGCGGACGGCCCTGCGCCCCTCGGGGTGGGTGAGCACCAGGAAGCGGCGCCGGGCGACGGCCTCGGCGACCTGCTCCGCCACCTGCTCGGGGGTGACGCGACCCTTCTGGATCAGTCGGGTGGCCTGGTGGGCGAGGACCGGGTCGGGGCTGCGCAGGCCGCTGTCGAGGTTGGTGGGCACGAACCCGGGACACACCACGGTGGTGTGGATCCCCCAGGGCGCCAGCTCGTGCCGCAGGGTCTCCGACAGGGAGACGACGGCGGCCTTGGAGACGTTGTAGGAGGACATCCCCGGCAGGTTCGTCAACGCCGCCAGCGAGGCGACGTTGACGACGTGTCCGCCGCCCTGCCGCTTGAGGAGGGGCACGAAGGTCCGGCAGCCGCGCACGACTCCGCGCAGGTTGATGTCGAGGATCCACTCCCAGTCGGCGTCCTCGATCCGCTCGACACGGCCCGCCGCGGCGACGCCGGCGTTGTTGACCAGGACGTCCAGGCCGCCCCAGTGGGTCTCGCACCAGTCGCGGACCGCGGCCCACTCCGCGTCGGAGCGCACGTCCAGCCGGTGCCAGGACACCTCGCCGGCGAGCGGTTCGGCGGGCTCGGCCAGGTCGGTGACCAGCACCCGGCAGCCGGCGGCCGCGTAGTGGGCGGCGATGGCCCGGCCCAGGCCGGAGGCGGCGCCGGTGACCAGCACCCGAGTGCCCGTGCCCGGGCTCGTCCCCGCGGTCATGCCCGCTCCCGGTACGCGGCGAGTTCCAGCTTGGCGACCACGCCGAGGTGCACCTCGTCGGGCCCGTCGGCCAGGCGCAGTGCCCGGGCGGTGGAGAGGAAGCCCGCCAGGGGGGTGTCGTCGGACAGCCCGGCCCCGCCGTGCATCTGGACGGCCATGTCGACGACCTCCTGCACCATGGCCGGGACCGCCGCCTTGACCTGCGACAGCGCGCCGACGGCCCCGAGCGCCCCGGCGGTGTCCAGCAGCCAGGCGGTGTGCAGCACGTGGAGGCGCGCCTGGTCGATGGCGATGCGGGCCCTGGCGATGCGCTCGCGGTTGCCGCCGAGGTTGGCCAGCGGCTTGCCGAACGCGGTGCGCTCGGTCGCGCGGCGGCAGGCCAGTTCCAGCGCGCGCTCGGCCATCCCGATCAGACGCATGCAGTGGTGGATGCGGCCCGGACCCAGCCTGCCCTGGGCGATCTCGAAGCCGCGGCCGGGCCCGGCGATGATCGCGTCGCGCGGCAGCCGCACGTCGGTGAAGGACACCTCGCCGTGGCCGTAGGGCTCGTCGTGGTAGCCGAGGACCGGCAGCATCCGCTCGATCCGCACCCCGGGGGTGTCGACGGGCACGAGCACCATCGAGTGCCGCCGCAGGCGGTCGGCGTCGGGGTCGGTCAGCCCCATGAAGATCACGAACCGGCAGTTCGGGTGCCCGATCCCGGTGCTCCACCACTTGCGTCCGTTGAGCACCACCTCCTCCCCGTCCAGGACCGCGGTCGCCGCCATGTTGGTGGCGTCCGAGGAGGCCACGTCCGGCTCGGTCATGCAGAACGCCGAGCGGACGCGCCCCTCCAGCAGGGGTTCCAGCCACCGCTCGCGCTGCTCGGCGCTGCCGTGGTGCAGCAGGACCTCGGCGTTGCCGGTGTCGGGCGCGTTGCAGTTGAACACCTCGGGCGCGATGAGGGACCGGCCCATCAGCTCCGCCAGCGGCGCGTACTCCGCCACGCCCAGCCCGGCGCCGTACCGCTCGTCGGGCAGGAAGAGGTTCCACAGGCCCCGCTCGCGGGCCTTGGCCTTGAGTTCCTCCATCAGCGGCGGGACCGCCCAGCGGTCGGCCTGGCCGCGCAGGGCGTCGAGGTACTCGCGTTCGCGCGGGAGGACCTCGGTGTCGACGAAGGCGGCGACACGTTCGATGTACTCCTGCGCCCGCGGTGAGTGGGCGAAGTCCACGACCGGCTCCTTGCCTGGGGCGACGTCGGTGGTGACGCGAGGGTAGCCAACCTACTGAGCAACGCTCAATAGCGTGGCCCCGGGGTGGCCGGGATCACTCGCCGGGATCATTCGCGGCCGGCGGAGGCACCCGGCCGGGGAGGGAGGCGCGGTCAGCGCCGGGCGAGCGGCGCGAGCAGCCGGCCGAGGCCGTCCACGAGGAAGTCGACCAGGCCGTCGGTGGACACGGTCTCGTCGCGCGCCTCGATCGCCATCTCCTCGGCCATCGCCAGCCAGCCGCGCACCGCCAGCCGCACCATCGGATCGGGGGCCGGCTCGTCGAGCGCCCGCAGCACCCGGTCGGTCAGGGTGGCGCGGATGTTCTCGAAGACCTCCAGCACGAGGTCGTCCCCGCCCGCCCCGGCGCGCACCAGGGCCACGTAGTTGGCGCGGCGCCGCCGGACGAAGCCGACGAACCCCTCGACGACGGCGCGCACCCGCTCCTCGGAACCGCCCTCCTCGGGCAGGCGGGCGTGCGTCAGCAGCCGCTGCCCGGCGGCCCGGACCACCGCCACGTAGTAGTCGCGCTTGGTGGGGAAGTAGTGGAACAGCAGCCCGCGCGAGATGCCGGCCTCGGCGGCCACCTCGTCGATCGACAGCTCGTGGATGGGCCGGGTGACCAGCAGCCGCAGCCCGATGCCGATCAACTGCCCGCGTCGGTCCTCGGCACTCAGGCGCACGCGGGGGCGGACGGGATCGGCGCTCATGGGGGCGACAGTAACCCGCCGCCCGGAACCCGACAAACGCGGCTCCGGCGGGGCCGGAAGGCGGGACGGCGGACCTGTTGAGCATCGCTCAGTACGTGCCTATGCTCGCGACGACCGACACGACGACCGCGGACGCGCGGCCGTCCTCCCGCGCCGTCGACAAGGAGCCGCGTCCCGATGCCCCAGGTGAACACCGTTCTCGGCCCCGTCGACACCGCCGAGCTGGGCCCCACCTACGTCCACGAGCACATCTTCACGCTCACCGCCGACGTCCAGGCCAACTACCCGGGCGAGTGGGGCGACGAGGACGAGCGCGTCGCCGACGCGGTGGAGAAGCTGCGCGCCCTGGCCGCCTCGGGCGTGCGCACCATCGTCGATCCGACCGTCGTCGGCCTGGGCCGGTACATCCCCCGCATCCGGCGCGTGGCCGAGCGGGTGCCCGAGCTGAACATCGTCGTGGCCACCGGTCTGTACACCTACGACGACGTGCCCTTCTTCTTCCGCCACCGCGGACCGGCGCTGAACGAGGCGCTGGGCGTCGAGGTCCCCGACCCCATGGTGGAGATGTTCGTCCACGACATCACCGAGGGCATCGCGGACACCGGGGTGCGGGCCGGCATGCTCAAGTGCGCCATCGACGAGCGTGGGATGACGGCGGGTGTCGAGCGCGTGATGCGGGCCGTCGCCGCGGCCCACCACCGCACCGGCATCCCCGTCACCGTGCACACCCACCCGGGGAGCAGGACCGGGCTGGAGGTCAAGCGGGTGCTGTGCGACGAGGAGGGCGTCGACCCGCGGCGCGTCGTCCTGGGGCACAGCGGCGACACCGCCGACTGCGACCACCTCGCCGAGCTGGCCGACGCCGGCTTCCTGCTCGGCATGGACCGCTTCGGCCTCAACCTCGACACCAGCTTCGAGACCCGCGCCGACACCCTGGTGGAGATGTGCCGCCGCGGCTACGCCGAGAGCATGGTCCTCTCCCACGACGCCTCCTGCTACATCGACTGGATCGACCCGAACGTCATGCCCTTCCTGCCGCAGTGGCACTACCTGCACATCGGTCAGGAGGTTCTGCCCTACGTACGGGAGCGCGGCGTGACGGAGGAGGAGATCACCACGATGCTCACCGACAACCCGCGCCGCCTCTTCGAGACCGCCGCCGCGCGCTGAGGCCGCGCCGGGAGCGCGGAACGCGCCGGAGCGCGCGGAAACGCCCGGACGTACGGGTTCCGGACATCCGAAACCCGTACGTCCGGGCGTTGGGGCAGGGAAAGGCCCCGGTCGAGACGGGGGACACTCGACCGGGGCCGGTCTGTGGGGTGCGGGCGCCGGTGGTGGCGGTCGCCTTCGCGGCGAGGGGCTCTGCGAGGCTTCAGCCGAACGATCGTCCTCGCAGGCAATGGGTGAGGCCCGGGGACACTGTCCCACCACCGGCGCCTGCGAGGGGTACAACCGCCACCCCCTCCGGGACATTCCGCCGCGAGTACCCGATTTCGGTGTGATCCGGGACACTTCACCTTGCCGTGGAGATCCCGGGCGGCCACCGGGGTGAACGGATCGGACCGGGCGCCCGGCCGTCCGCAACCGCGCGTTCCCGTCGGCCGCTTCGAGTCGGGCACGGTCCGTCTCCGCACGGAACGACGCGAGAGGGTGGCGGGTTCGGCGCCCATGCGCCTCCGGGCGGGCAGTGGTCGGCGACCGGCCGCGAGCGTGAACCGTCGCGAGCGGAAAGGGAGTTCGCGGGCGGCCGGACGGGCCGGGTGGCCCGGCCCCCCTTCCGGGCCGGCGGGCGAATCCGTCCCCGTCGTACGGGCGGGGACGCGCCCACCGTTCGGCCGCGGAGTCGGACGTTCGTCCCGCGGCCGTGAGTCGAAAGTCGCGGCGCGGGGAAACCACTCCGAGTTCGGAGAGGGAAACCGCTGTTCAGCCCGTCGCTCTCACCATCTCGTCGAATTCCCTTGTTTGGATGTCGTGTTCAGGGCAAGGCGGTTCCGTGAAGACGACAAGGAGGTACCCAGACATGGGCATCATCGCGTGGATTCTCATCGGTCTGCTCGCCGGAGCGATCGCCAAGGCCCTCATGCCGGGCAAGGACCCCGGCGGCATTCTGGTCACCATGCTGATCGGTATCGTGGGTGGTCTCCTCGGTGGTTTCCTCGGCAAGGTGATATTCGGCGTCGATTCGATCGACGGATTCTTCGAGCTGTCCACCTGGATAGCCGCCATCATCGGCTCGGTCATCGTCCTCGCCATCTACCGGGCGGTCACGGGCCGCAGCCACAACCGCGTCCACGCCTGATCCGGGCACCGGTCATGCGGTGGTCGGTGAACGACCTGTCACCGCGCGGACGGTTCCGGACGCCGGCCCCCGGCGGTCCCCTCGACAGAGCGGGCCGTCGGGGGCCGGTCGCGCTACCGGGGGGAGAAGTCCCGGCGGTGAAGCACGGGAAGCGGGGCATACGTCAACGGGCCGTGGAACCCGCCGCGACAGGGACGAGGAGAGAGATGAACCGGGCTGTACTGCTGCTGGTGGCCGGGGTCGCGCTGGCCGTGGTCGCGTTGGTGTTGAAAGCGCTGAAATGGCTGCTCGTCGTGGCCGTCGTGGTCTTCGTCGCGGGGCTGGTGGCCGGCCGGGCGGCATCGCGCGAATAAACGCTCTTCCGGTGCTCGGGAAACGAGGGGAAAGCCGGCCCGTGATGGGCCTCCCGCCCTCCCGACGGGACGCACCGGTGAACCGGTCGTCGATTTTCCGGGCCGGGCCGCGGACGCGTACCGGCGAAAGATCTCGAATACGCGCGGAGGGACCGGAAACCACCGGCGGCGGTCGGTTCGACATCGACGGCGGTTCCCCCGAGTCGGGGCCGGCCGCGGACGATCTCCCCGGAGCGGAACGGGGTTCCGGGCCGACGGCGCGCGGGTGGGCGCGCGGACGGCCGGTCCGCCCCGCGTTCGGAACCCGGCGCGAACGCACGGGATGTACCGCGAGTAACGCTTTCCCCGCGTGCCCGACTGCTCCACCATGGGCACTCGCTTCCGTCGGCCGTGCGGATGCGGCCCCGATGTGACGGGAACGGGACGAAGGGGTCTCGCCTTGTCCGAACTTGATCACGCCGACCGGCCGGTCACGGCCGGGACGGCGGACGCCGAAGCGCACACGGGTCGGTCCGACGCCGAGCTGACCGAGCTGCTGAGGACCGGCCGGCACCAGGCGGGGCCCGCGGCCCGGGAGTTGCGCCGCAGGCATCTCCCCGCCGTGCCGGCGTACGCGCGGCTGTGCGGAGGCACCCGGCAGGCCGGCGACCGGCTCTGCTCGGAGGCGTTCGCCCTCGGTGTACGGCAGGCGAGGCAGGGGCGCGACCCCCGGGAACCGTGGCGGCACCACCTCATGCTGCTGGTGCACACGGTGGCCGCGCGGTGGGCGGCCGAGGGACACGGGGACCGGCTGCGCCCCGACTTCGCGGCATGGCTCGACGGCGCCGGGGCACTGCGCTCCGAACGGGCACCGGCGCTCCTGGCGGGCTACCGCGGTCTGCCCGGCCGTACGCGGGGCGTGCTGTGGTACGGCGTCGTGGACGAGGAGGCCGACCGGAGCACCGGGACGCTCATCGGCGTCGAACCGCACGAGGTGGCGGCCCTGCGGGCGCGGGCGCTCGACGCGCTGGGACGGGCGTACCTGGGCGTGCGCCTGAAGCGCCGCGGGGAGCCCCGGTGCCACGGGTTCCGGCGCATCATCGAGGTGTCGGTGGCCGAGGACCGGCACAGCGGGGACCTCGACGAGCACCTGGCCACGTGCCCGTGCTGCGGCCCGGCCGTGGAGCTGATGCGGCGCATGCGGCGGGAGCCGCGGACGGTGCTGGCGGACGGCCTGCTGCTGTGGGGCGGCGCCGACCACCTCGCCCAGGGCCCGTTCCCCGTGCCGGAGGAGCCCGGCGCCACCGCCCCGGACCGCCCGCCCGCCCCGGAGGACGGCGACCGGCCCACCGCGGCGATCGGCGTCCCGTCCCCGGAGGACGGCGGACCGGCCGACGCGTGGCCGGACCGCGCACGGCGCCTCCTCGGCCGTCGGCCTCCCCGGCCGTGGGCGGTCGCCGTGCTGGGCTGCGCCGTGACGGCGGCCGTCCTGGCCGCGGTCCTGACAGCCGTCGGCGGAGGCGAGTGGGAACCGGCGGACGGGGGCACGGCCCTGCCCGCCGCGCCGCGCCCCACGGTGGCGGTCACCGCCACCGTCTCCCCCTCCCCGAGCGCGCCGCCCGACGGGGAGGAGACGAGGCCCCCCGCCCGTTCGCAGAGCCCGACGCCGCCCGCCGGGTCCGCGGAGCGCCGGCCGACCACGGCCCCCGCTCCGCCTCCACGCCCGGGCGAGCACTTCGCCCCGCTGGTCAACGCCGCGTCGGGACTCTGCCTGGACATAGCGGACGGCGTCGTGGAGAAACGCGCGGACGTCCTCACCGCCCGGTGCGGCAGCGCCCCGACCCAGCGGTGGCGGCTGGACGAGCGGGGGCTCCTCCACTCGTACGCCGATCCCTCCTTCTGCCTGGACTCGCGCGGGGACACCGACCGGGGCGTCGGCATCTGGCCCTGCTCGTCGGTCGACGGCGACAACGGCGAGAACCTGCTGTTCGTCGTCGACGGGCTGGGCGTCATCCGGCCCCGGATCGCGCCGGACTTCGCCCTGTCCCCGAGCAGCGGCACCCCCGGCGGTCCGATGCTCCTGGAACCGGCGGAGAACCGCGGGGACCAGCGCTGGACGGTCGGACGGCCCTGAACGGGGCGGCCCCCACCTCACACGCCTCGGACGGTCACGACCCCGCTCTGTAGAGTGAACCCGTCATGAACACGTGGAGCGGGACGGCCGCCGGGTGGACGGCGGCGGGGGAAGGACGGGGCGGCCCGGCGCACACGCCGTGGCAGCCGCCCACCGACGTCGAGCAGTCGCTGTACGAGGCGAAGGCGCGCGGCGACTGGTTCGCGTACCTCGACACCCTGGCCGGGGCCAAGCTCTTCCACGCCATGCCCCGTCCGTGGGCGGAAGCCCACCTCGGCAGCTTCGGCTTCCACCCCTACTGGGACCCCAGGACGCGCAGGCGCTACGTGGCGATCCTGACCGAGGGGATGCTCCCCTGCCCGGCGCCGGACCCGGTGTTCCTGGAGCGCTCGCTGGGATGGCTCGCCGTCGAGTGGGACGACCCCGACTGGTGGCTGGCCGTCAACCCCGGCAGCCCCTGCGAGGCGTACTTCGCGGCCGGCCCCGAACACCGGCGGCTCTGGGCGCAGCACGCGGAGAGGGCGTCGAGGAACGCGCGGCGGGGCACGCTGCGCACCCTCCGGGTCGGCGGCGTGTTCCAGGGGCCCGTGGCCCACGGCCTGGCCTGCGGGGCGCTGCTGTGCGTGTCCAACGGCTCCCTGTGGAACGCCATGGGCTGGCACGGCACGGGCTACGACTACGAGCGGGAGCGGCTGGCGGACTGGTGGGGCATCACCACCCGGGAGGAGTGGGCGGAGGCCCAACAGCGGCTCCTCAAGGGCGAGATGTCCAACTCGGCCTGGGAGTTCGTGCTGGAGGTCCGGCGGGCGATCGCGCGCGAGTACGGCGGGCCGGTGGAGATCGACCACTGGCGACAGGTCGTCGAGCGCGTCGTGCGCGGCCGTGCCGAGCGGGCGGTGGCGCGCGGCGCCGAGAACCTCCCCGACCCCGGCCCGGAGATCCGCGGGCTCCAGCAGCTCATCGGCCGCGTCGTCCGCTACGAGGCCCGCTTCCGCGCGGACGGCCTGCTCGGCGAGGACGAGTACGTCACGTCCGTCCTCGCCTGGGACTACGGCCGGGCCTCGAAGATGGCGCGCTGGGGCCTGGGCGCCCGCTTCTGCGACGTCGCCGAGGCCGAACAGGCCGTGGTGCGGGCCGGCCGGGTCGGCCAGGTGACCTACAAGTCGTGGGAGGCGTTCTCCGTCGGCTACATCCTCGGCCGCTGCCTCCACTTCGACGACGAGGAGTTCGGCGACTGGTACGAGGAGATGCTGGGCGCCCACCGGGTCCTCACCACCCACCCCGAGAGCCCCTGGCTCACCATCCCCTGGAAGTGACCGCCGGACCCCGGCGTCCGGCGCGAACGCCGTTCGACACGAGGCCCCGACATCCGTGAAGGCTCGACGGGACTCGTCGAGGAGTCCGCTCGGCAGCCGGTGCCCAGGGCACGCCACGGGAAGACGTGGGGAGCCGGGCCGGAAGGGACGGTGGCCTCGCGCGGCAAGGGACACGCGAGCCGTGACGGGGGTGCGGGTGGGGAACAGGCTGCGCGTCGCCGGGGTCGTGGTGCTGACCGTCACCGGCTGCGCCGTGGCGACACTGGCCGCGTTGGCGGGCAACGCGGCGACGGGGCAGGAGCGTTGGCCCGGCGCGCTGGACCTGCTGAGGCGCCACCCGTGGGAGGCGACCGGCACGCCGGCCGTCATCGGCGTGGTCCTCGCGTCCCGCTCGGACGTCCGACGCTCGTGCATCGCGCTCGCGCCCTGTGGTCCCGGACCGTCGGGACCACAGGGCGCAGTCGTACACCGCCCCCTCCGCGAGCGCGGCTCCCGACGGCCCCGACCGTGACCGTCGCGCCGGCGTTCCTCGACGGGCCGACGGCCCCTCGCCGTCGGCGAGGGGCCGGAGCGATGCGCCCCGGCCCCGGATACTCCGCCTCCGGTCAGGCCCGGGCGCGGAAGGTGCGGAGCCGCAGGCTGTTGGTGACAACGAAGACGGAGGAGAAGGCCATCGCCGCTCCGGCGATCATCGGGTTGAGCAGGCC
>NZ_BAAASZ010000002.1:70752-95238 GCF_039533145.1 Streptomyces macrosporus | reverse complement strand
CGAACAATTCGTGAGGAAAAGCCCCGTCGGGTATCGAACCGACGGGGCTTTTCCGTATGTCCAGGTTAGAGTGGTCCATGCGCTACGACCTGGTGATCTTCGACAACGACGGCGTTCTCGTGGACAGTGAGCCGATATCCAATCGGATTCTCGCTGCTTATCTGACCGAGCTGGGACACCCGACCACGTACGAGGAATCCATCAGGGATTACATGGGATCCGCCGTGCACCGCATCCACGATCTGATTCTGGAGCGTTCGGGCCGGCGGCTTCCCGAGGAATTCGACGAGGTCTTCCACGGGCGCGTCTTCGATGCCTTCCGGCGTGATCTGCTGCCGGTCGCCGGCGTCGACGAGGTGCTGCGGGGGCTGGAGGCCGAGGGTGTGCCGTACTGCGTGGCCTCGTCGGGCAGTCACGAACGGATCCGGGTGGCGCTCCGGAAGACGCGGCTGTACGACCGGTTCGGAGAGAAGCGCATCTTCAGTTCGCAGGACGTGGGACGGGGGAAGCCCGCACCGGATTTGTTCCTGCACGCCGCCGAGGTGATGGGGGTGCCGGCCGAGCGCTGCGCCGTGGTCGAGGACAGTCCCCTGGGCGTGCGGGCGGCCGTCGCCGCCGGGATGGACGTCTACGGCTTCACCGCGATGACGCCGGGCGAGAAGCTGGCGGGAGCCACGGCGCTGTTCTCGGAGATGGAGGAGCTGCCCGCACTGCTGGCCCGAACACCCGAGCCGCCCTTCCGAAGTGGCTCTGATGTGGCGTAGGCGACCGTGTGGTTCCCCCGCGCGACCGATACGGTGACGGGTATGAGCGGCGGCGCACGGTTGATGTGGGACGAGGCGGTCACCGATTACGACTTCGGGTCGGGACACCCGATGGACCCGGTGCGGCTCGGGCTGACCATGAGGCTCGTCGAGGCCTTCGAACTGCCCGGCGCCTCCGGCCTGAAGGTGGTCGCCGCCGCGGCGGCGGGCGACTCCACCCTGAGACTCGTGCACCGTTCCGACTACATCGACACCGTGCGCCGGGTGTCGGCCGACCCCCGGTCGGCGGACGGGACGTACGGCCTCGGCACCGAGGACGACCCGGCCTTCGAGGGGATGCACGAGGTCTCGGCGCTGATCGCCGGGCAGTCCGTCGGGGCCGCTGAGGCGGTCTGGCAGGGAGAGGCGCTGCACGGCGTCAACATCGCGGGCGGGCTCCACCACGCGATGCCGGGCGCGGCCGCCGGTTTCTGCATCTACAACGACGCCTCCCTGGCCATCGCCCGGCTGCTGGAACTGGGAGCCGAGCGGGTCGCGTACGTGGATCTGGACGTGCACCACGGGGACGGAGTGCAGACGGCCTTCTGGGACGACCCGAGGGTGCTGACGATCTCGTTGCACGAGCACCCCCGCATGCTCTTCCCCGGGACGGGCTGGCCGGAGGAGACCGGTGGCGAGAAGGCGGAGGGCGGCGCGGTGAACATCGCGCTGCCGCCCGGCACCTCGGACGGCGGCTGGCTGCGGGCGCTGCACGCCGTGGTGCCGGAGCTGCTGGCCGCCTTCCGTCCGCAGGTGTTGGTGACCCAGCACGGCGCGGACACGCACATCGAGGACCCCCTCGCCCACCTGGCGGTGACCGTCGACGCCCAGCGAGTGGCCGCCGAGGCCTGCCACGACTGGGCGCACCGGTACGCGCAGGGCCGCTGGGTGGCGCTCGGCGGCGGCGGTTACGCGGTCGTCGAGGTCGTGCCGCGCGCCTGGACGCACCTGGTGGCGATCGCGGCGGGCGAGCCGATTCCGCCGGAGACCATGATCCCGGAGGACTGGCGGCGGCAGGTGTACGCGAAGACACGCCTGGACGCCCCGCGGCGGATGACGGACGGCCGCGAGCCGGTGTGGTCGGGCTGGGAGGCGGGGTACGACCCGGCGAGCGCGTTGGACCAGGCGGTGCTCGCCACACGGCGTGCGGTGTACCCCCTGCACGGGCTGTTGCCGTGACCGCGGGGCCGGACGCCGCACAGCCGTCCGGAGGGTGGTTCTCGGGGATTTCGGCGGTCCGAGGCGCCGCCGGTCCGCGAGGATGCTGCGATGAGAGGCGTGTCGAGCGTCGACGCCCTGCGCGCGCATCTGCTGGAGGCCCGGCTGGCGGGGCCCATCGCGACCACTCGGGAGAAGAGTCTGGGTCGGTACCGGCTCTTCGCCGCGGGGGATCCGCGGGCGCTGCTCGGCCTGGAGCCGGAGGAGGCGTGGACGGTCCCGCGACTGGTCGGGCTGATGGCCCGCAGCTGCGGTGTGTCGCCGGACCCGGGGTGCGTGTCCGGTCCGGACACGGTCGATCCGGAGCGGACGATCGCCGCGTTGGACGCCTTCGCGGAGCGGTTGGGCAGGGCCGCCCGGCACCGCTCGCCGGTGCTGCTGGGGACCGGACACCCCCACCGTCTCCTGGGCTTCTACGCCCCTTTGGCCAGGGCGCTCTCGGCGGCGGGATGCCTTGTGCTCACACCGGCGCAGGGTAGACGTATCGACATAACGACCGGGTTCGGCGTACGTCCGTACCGCCTCCGGTACGTACGGGGAGTCGCGTTGATCCACGAGGCGGGGGTGCGTCCCGTTCCCGATGCGCCGGGCGCACACTCTCACTCGCCCCTGCCCGTACGGACGGTCCTCGACGCCGCCGCTGCCGCCGGCGGGCCGTTGCCGGAACTGGTGATCGGGGACCACGGATGGGTCTGCGGCGCAGGTCAGTTGGGCTTCGAGGCGATCGGACCGGCCGATACGGACGATCCCGCGGTGTTCGTCGGAGAGGCGGAGGGCAAGGTGCGCGTGGCGGTCCCGATGGATGACTCCGCGCTTCCGGACCACTACCGTCCGATTGCTCGCTATGTGCTCAATCGTTCCCGTCTGTCACATTAGGGGGCCGATGGCTACTCCTCTTCCCCACTTGCATCACCCGCCCCTAATCTGGGGAGGAGCGCGCATGCGAGCAGGAGTCACCGGAGGGGAAGCCGGTGCCCGACATGTGCGGAAGGTTCAGGTGTGACATGGCTGCTGCCGAGAGGCCTTTGAACGAGGTTGTGTTCCTGACCGTGGCGGAGGTCGCCGCGGTGATGCGAGTGTCCAAGATGACCGTGTACCGCCTGGTGCACAGCGGTCATCTGCCGGCGATCCGGGTCGGCAGGTCCTTCCGGGTGCCGGAGCAGGCCGTCCACGAGTACCTCCGCGGGTCCTACGTGGGGGTGGAGAAGAGCGCGTAGTCGGCGTGGAGCGGGGGCTTGGGGACCCCTCGTGTCACGAGCATCACTCGGCGCCGGGTAGTCTGGGCCGATGTAGGTCGTGTGGGCTCGGACGCCCCGCACCGAGTGACGAAGTGAGCGAGGGTAAGTTCGTGGGCTCTGTTATCAAGAAGCGGCGCAAGCGGATGGCCAAGAAGAAGCACCGCAAGCTGCTCAAGCGCACACGCGTGCAGCGCCGCAACAAGAAGTGAGCGGGCGCGCCGCACACTGATCACCGCCCTCCCACCGCCGTGTCGGTGGGAGGGCGGTGGCGTTCCGCCGCAGGGCCGCACCCACCCGATACGGTGGCGGTGGAACCGGGGCGAAACCAGTGCGAGGGGCCGCCGGGCCCGGGCACGGGCTCTTCCGGGAGCGGTCGCCGCGCGTCGAGAGCGCTGAGAGGGAGCATCCGTTGGGCAAGGTCGTGCTCGTCACCGGAGTCGCCCGGCAACTCGGCGGGCGCTTCGTACGGCGGATCCTGCGCGATCCCGACGTCGACCGGGTCGTCGGTGTGGACGCCCTGCCGCCGGCGCACCACCTCGGCGGCGCCGAGTTCGTCCGGATCGACATCCGGCAACCCGCCATCGCCGGGGTGCTCGCCGAGCACGGCGTGGACACCGTCGTCCACCTGGACGTCAGCGGGATACCGCTCCTGCCGCGCGGCAGCCGGGCGTCGGTCAAGGAGACCAACGTCATCGGCACGATGCAGCTCCTGGGCGCGTGCCAGAAGGCCCCGTCCGTGCAGCGGTTGGTGGTGAAGTCCAGTACGAACGTCTACGGGTCCTCGCCCCGCGATCCGGCCGTCTTCACCGAGACGACGGTGCCCAAGGCGCTGCCCGGCGGCGGCTTCGCCAAGGACATCGTGGAGGTCGAGGGGTACGTGCGCGGGTTCGCCCGCCGCCGTCCCGACGTGGCCGTGACGGTGCTGCGCTTCGCCAACATCCTCGACCCGAGCGCGGACACGCCGCTCGCGGAGTACTTCGGACTGCCCGTGCTGCCGACCGTCCTCGGCTACGACCCGCGCCTGCAGTTCGTCCACGGGGACGACGTGGTGGAGGTGTTGCGGCTGGCGGCCGGGGAGCCGCGGCGCGGCACGCTCAACGCGGGAACGTTCAACATCGCGGGGGACGGGGTCCTGCTGCTCTCCCAGGCCGCGCGGCGGCTGGGGAAGCCGACGCTGCCCCTGCTGCTGCCGGCCATCCGGTGGACCGGGACCGCGCTGCGCTCGGTGGGGATCACGGATTTCTCGGCCGAACAGATCCGGCTGCTGACGCACGGCAGGGTCGTGGAGACCACGCAGATGCGCGAGGTCCTCGGCTTCGAACCGAAGTACACCACGGCCGAGACCTTCGCCGACTTCGCGCGCAGCCACGGCCCGGGGCTGCTGCCGCCCGAGACACTCGCACACGCCGTGGACCGCATCGAGGAGGTCGTCCGCCATGGCTGACGCCAAGGTCATCCCGTTCGACGACGACCGCTCGCGTGGCGTCGGACGAGCGGCCAAGGGACGCTCGGCGAGTCGCCGCCGCAGTACGGGGGAGGACGGCCGTCCGACCCCCCAGAGCGCTCAGGAAGGCGGTCAGACGCCGCTGGCCGCCGTGCCGGAGCCCGAACCCGCGCCGGGGCCCGAGAAGGAGCCCGAAGGGCCCGTACGGGGCCGGGAGACGCCCTTCGAGGGCGAGGCGCCGCGGCCGGACGCCGGGGACGACTGGGACCGTCGGATCGCGGCCGGTCTGGCGTTCCTGCGGCGGCGGATCACCGGGGAGTACGAGGTCGACGAGTTCGGCTACGACGCGGAGCTCACCGAACAGGTGCTGCTGTCGCTGCTGCGGCCGCTGTACGAGAAGTACTTCCGGGTCGAGGTGCTCGGCATCGAGAACATCCCGTCCGAGGGCGGCGCGCTGGTGGTCGCCAACCACTCCGGGACGCTGCCGCTGGACGCGCTGATGCTCCAGGTCGCCGTGCACGACCACCATCCGGCGCGGCGGGCCCTGCGGCTGCTGGCGGCCGACCTGGTCTTCGTGCTGCCGGTCGTCAACGAGCTGGCCCGGAAGGCCGGACACACGCTGGCGTGCGCGGAGGACGCCCAGCGGCTGTTGGAGCGGGGCGAGATCGTCGGGGTGATGCCGGAGGGCTTCAAGGGCCTCGGGAAGCCGTTCTCGGAGCGCTACAAGCTCCAGCGCTTCGGACGCGGGGGGTTCGTCTCCACGGCGTTGCAGGCGGGGGTGCCGATCGTGCCCTGCTCGATCGTCGGGGCGGAGGAGATCTACCCGATGGTCGGCAACCTGAAGACGTTGGCGCGGCTGCTCGGCTTTCCGTACTTCCCCGTCACGCCCACCTTCCCCCTGCTGGGGCCGTTGGGGATGCTGCCGCTGCCGACGAAGTGGACGATCCAGTTCGGTGAGCCGATCCCGATGGACGACTATCCGCCGGAGGCGGTCGAGGACCCGATGCTGATGTTCAACCTGACGGACCAGGTGCGCGAGACGATCCAGCACACCCTCTACAGGCTGCTGGTGCGGCGGCGGTCGGTGTTCTTCTGAGGGGCCTTCCGCCGAGGCTCTCCCGCGGCTCCGGGCCGAGGGTTCGGCGGCCGGCACTCCGGGGGTGCCGCCCGCCGAACCGTCAGTCGGCGTCGCCGCCGTCGATGCCCAGGCCCGGCAGGATGTCCGGGATGAGCGGCGGGATGGTGATGTCCGGCTCGGGGAGGCCGGGAGTGTCGGCGCCGGGGGCGGACGGTGTGCCGTCCGTGGCCGAGGGAGGGTCCAGCAGGTCTCCGGGAGCGGGCAGGCCCCCCTTCTCCTCGTCCGTCCGGGAGCCGGAGGGGCTGGGCTGCCCGCCGTCGCTCCGATGGCCGTCCGGGGAACCGCCCGGTACGGGCGAGGAGGGCCGGATCGGGCGGTCGCCGTCCGCGCGGTCGTCGCTGCCGGCGTGGCCGTCGGTGGACTCCTCGCCGTCCGCTGTGGACCTCAGGAGGGACCGCAGCGGGGTGACCTCGTCGTCTATGGCGTCGAAGACGGAGCTGACCTCGTCGCTCACGTCCGTCAGCTGGGCGGGGAGGCGGTGGCGCAGCTGCTCCCACACGGTCCCGTGGGACTCGGAGAAGGACGACAGCGTGCGGATCGGGCCGATCGAGCCGTCCCGCTCGTACACCCCGCTGAGCAGTCGGTGACCTTCGGCAGCGTCGTGGTGCATGCGGGAGAGCACCCTGCGGATCTCGCCGACCGACTCGTGGTCCAGGTGGCCCGAGCGGCCGCGCTCCAGCAGGCGCCGCGCCTCGTTCAGCCGCTTGGAGGCGTGGTCCAGGTGGACCCTGCCGCGGTCGGCGTCGTCGTCGGCGAGATCGAGCTTGAGGTCCTCCATGCCCAGCTTGAGGCCGTAGAGGGTGTCACCGGGCAGGGCGTCGGTGCTGGCCACGGCGGCTCCGGTGAAGGCACCGGCGGCGACGCCGACGCCCAGGCCGCCCGCCGCGAGCCCCTGGGTGAGCCGGGATCTGGGGCGCAGTTTGCCCAACGGGCCGAGGGGGGAGGCGCGGTGGGCTCCCTTGCGCCCCGAGCGGGAGGAGGCGCGCTGATCCGGCACCGGGGAACCCTGGCCGCCCTCGGCGAAGGCGCTCTCCATGGCGGCGATGAGCCGGGCCCGCTGCGCTGCCTTGACGTCGGGGGCCATCGTCGGTCTCGGCAGGGACACCAGCCGGTCGGTCAGCGACAGCAGTGCCGTCTGCTCGTCCGGCCTCTCCGCCGTCCCGCTCGGGTCCGCAGGACCGACCGGGGTGTCCGGTGTGGCCGGGACAGCGCCCCCGGACCGGTCGGCCGCCGCGCCCTCGGGCTCGCGCTCGTCCAGAGCCTGGGCGAAGGCGTTGGCCCGCCGGCTCGGCGATACGGCTCCCATCACGGGCGGCACCTCCTCTCGTCAGCACGGTCGACTCCCGACCTCACAGGAAGGTTGCACGGCCTGTCCGGACACGGCCGGGCGGACGCTTCCGCCCGGGCACGGGGGACCGTGGGGAGTCTGCAACCCGCACAACGACCACCGGGCACGGTGGGTTACGCCCTGCGGATGATGTGATTGCCCGGTTGACCGTGGGGATGCGGACGACCACTCTCGGTCATCGGCTGTCCTCCGGGAGCAGGCGCGCCAGCGTCCGCACGGCCCGGTACTGGAGGGTCTTGATCGCGCCTTCGTTCTTCCCCATGATCCGCGCGGTCTCCGCCACCGACAGGCCCTGGAGGAAGCGGAGCGTCACGCACTCCTGCTGCTGCGGGTTGAGCTTGCGCACGGCCTCCAGCAGGGCGGCGTTGGAGAGCGACTCCAGGACGGAGTCCTCCGGGCTGCGCTCCACCTCGTTGGCGTCGAGCATCTCGCCGGTGGTGACCTCCAGGCGGAAGCGGCTCGACTTGAAGTGGTCCGCGACCAGGTTGCGCGCGATGGTGACCAGCCAGGCGCCGAAGTCCCGGCCCTGCCAGGTGAAGGTGCCGATCCGGCGCAGGGCGCGCAGGAACGTCTCGCTGGTGAGGTCCTCGGCCGTGGCCCGGCCGCCGACGCGGTAGTAGATGTAGCGGTAGACGGTGTCGCAGTACTGGTCGTAGAGGCGGCCGAACGCCTCGGCCTCGCCGGCCTGGGCGCGTTCGACGAGGTCCATCATGCGACGGCTGTCGCTGTCGGCCACCGGTCGTCGGGCGGCTCCCGAGGCGGTCGCGGCGTGGGCGCGCCGGCCGATCGGCGCGGCGCTCGCGGCGGCTCTCTCGGCCAGGGCGTAGACGGGGCCTGTGGGGACAGGTGCGGCGAGGGCGGGGGCGGCGTACGCGGAGGGGACGATTGCGCGCAGTTGGTGGATGACCGCTGTGCGCAGCGCAGCCAGGCCCGAGGCGTCAACCCCGACGTGTGGGTACACGGGACTCCCAGAGGCAGAGCTTCCATCACGTGCAGTGCGGGACCGTCCGCCCGTCACAAGGGCGTGTGGACACCGGATTGCGTCTGAGGAGAATAACGCTTCGTACAGGCGGTGCTACACCTAGTTGCCGAAATCGCCGATTGGGTTCTCTCTGTTACGCGTTTTCGGCGGTTCGAACAGCGAACGAGGTATGCGAATCGATCGATTCGTGTCACTCTGCGATCGATTCGCCGCGCGCATGTGGTCGGCAGAGGTCTCCCGGCGGTCGACGCCGTTCTAGCGGCGACGGCGTTGGATCGCCACGGCCGCCGCGGCGCCGCCCGCCACCGCGCCGACCCCGGCCGCCGCGGGGATGCCCACCTTCGCGGCCTTCCGGCCGGTCCGGTAGTCGCGCAGCCGCCAGCCCCTGGCGCGCGCGTGGGCGCGCAGCCTGCTGTCGGGGTTGATGGCGTAGGGGTGCCCGACGAGGGAGAGCATGGGGATGTCGTTGGCCGAGTCGCTGTAGGCGGCGCACCGCGAGAGGTCCAGGTTCTCGGCGGCGGCCAGCGCCCGCACCGCCTCCGCCTTCGCCGGGCCGTGCAGCGGCTCGCCGACCAGACGCCCGGTGTAGACGCCGTCGACGGACTCGGCCACGGTGCCCAGCGCGCCGGTCAGTCCCAGCCGGCGGGCGATGATCGTGGCCGTCTCCACGGGCGCGGCGGTGACCAGCCACACCTTCTGGCCCGCGTCCAGGTGGGCCTGGGCCAGGGCGCGGGTGCCCGGCCAGATCCGGTCGGCCATGTACTCGTCGTAGATCTCCTCGCCGATCTCCATCAGCTCCGAGACCCGGTGGCCCTTGACGATGGACAGCGCGCTGTCGCGGGCGTCCTGCATGTGCTCGGCGTTCTCCGAGCCCGCCAGCCGGAACCAGGCCTGCTGCCAGGCGAAGCGGAGCAGTTCGCGCGTGTCGAAGAACTTCCGCTTGTACAGGCCGCGGCCGAAGTGGAACAGGGCCGCGCCCTGCATGATCGTGTTGTCCAGGTCGAAGAAGGCGGCGGCCCGGACGTCCCCGCGGACCGGGAATTCCGGTTCCGCCGGTTTCCCCGGCTCGCCCGGGGCGAGTTCGTCGACCTCCCGCGACGTCTTGCGCGCCGCCTCGGCGGCGGCCTCGCCTGCGAGCACGCTGCGAGCCGTCGCCGAACGCCTGCGGGAGAGGAGCCATCCAAGTGCGGCCATATCGCGAGCATATCCACTGCCGGCGGTGGTTCCGGTGACAGGCGGATGTCGCCGGGGCGGGGAGTGCGCCAACAGGGGAGGGCGGGGCGGAGGGGGTGGGGCGGTCCGGCCCCGGGCGCCCCGGGACCGGGAGCGGCACAATGGCGGTCATGAGGACCGTGACTCTCATCGGCAAGCCCGGCTGCCATCTGTGCGACGACGCGCGCGCGGTGGTCAGTGAGGTCTGCGCGCAGGTGGGCGCGCGCTGGGAGGAGAAGGACATCACCCAGGACGAGGAGCTGTACCGCAAGTACTGGGAGCAGATCCCGGTGGTGCTCGTGGACGGGGCGCAGCACGACTTCTGGAGGGTGGACCCGCGGCGGCTGCGCGCGGCCCTGTCGTCCTGACCGTCGTCCTGGCCGATTTCCGCCGTCCGGTCACGCCCTGATCCTGTGGGGCGATCTCGCGGCCGGTCTCGTGGGCGATCTCGTGGACGCGGATGTGAGGAGTGCGTGAAGAGGGGGTGACGCCGGCACGACACGTGTGGCGCCGGTCACTTTGACCGGACAAAGCGGACACCATCTTTGTGCACGCGTTCACAAAGACATAGCCTGGTCGGGACTGAGCGGTCCGGACAAGTGTCCGGAAGGTGTCCACCGGAGCCGCTCACCGCTACGCGCAGACGGCAGGAGCACCGTGGCAACTGGCCGAACACACCGACCGGCGACCCGCAGCCGAGGGATCCCCGAGGCCACCGTCGCCCGTCTTCCGCTGTACCTGCGGGCGCTCACCGCGCTCTCCGAGCGTTCGGTGCCCACGGTCTCCTCGGAGGAGCTGGCCGCCGCCGCCGGCGTCAACTCCGCCAAGCTCCGCAAGGACTTCTCCTACCTCGGCTCGTACGGCACCCGCGGCGTGGGCTACGACGTCGAGTACCTCGTCTACCAGATCTCCCGCGAACTGGGTCTGACCCAGGACTGGCCCGTCGTGATCGTCGGAATCGGCAACCTCGGCGCCGCGCTCGCCAACTACGGCGGCTTCGCCTCCCGCGGCTTCCGCGTCGCCGCCCTGATCGACGCGGACCCCTCGATGACCGGCCGGCCGGTCGCCGGCATCCCGGTGCAGCACACCGACGACCTCGAATCGATCATCGAGGAGAACGGCGTGTCCATCGGCGTGATCGCCACCCCCGCCGGAGCCGCGCAGCAGGTCTGCGACCGGCTCGTCGCCGCCGGGGTGACCTCCATCCTGAACTTCGCGCCGACCGTGCTGTCCGTGCCCGACGGCGTGGACGTGCGCAAGGTGGACCTCTCCATAGAACTGCAGATCCTCGCCTTCCACGAGCAGCGCAAGGCGGGCGAGGAGCCGACCGGCGAGAGCGCGGCGGACACCGCGCCGCCCGCGGCGCCGCCCGCCGCCACCGTGCGCCGCCGCACCGACGGAACCGAGCCGGGACCTGACGGGGACGTGCCCGCCGTGATGCCCGCATGAGCGAGCGAGCCGCTACAGTGCGCGTCCCGTGTCTCCCGCACGGCGAACAGCCCGAGCGAAGCGAGGGACGCGCATGAGTCTGCTGGTCGTGGGACTGAGCCACCGCAGTGCGCCGGTGAGCGTTCTGGAACGGGCCGCCCTCGCGCCCGAGACGCGCGGGAAGCTCCTCCAGGACGCGGTGGGCGCCGAGCCCACCACGGAGGCCGCGGTGCTCTCCACCTGCAATCGCATCGAGCTGTACGCCGACGTCGACAAGTTCCACGCCGGCGTGGCCGAGCTGTCCGGCCTGCTCGCCCGGCACAGCGGCGTCGGCCTGGAGGAACTCACCCCCCACCTGTACGTCCACTACGAGGACCGCGCCGTCCACCACCTGTTCTCGGTGGCCTGCGGACTGGACTCGATGGTCGTCGGCGAGGGGCAGATCCTCGGACAGATCAAGGACGCGCTGGCCCTCGCGCAGGACCGGCACACCGCCGGGCGGCTGCTGAACGACCTGTTCCAGCAGGCGCTCCGGGTCGGCAAGCGGGCGCACAGCGAAACCGGCATCGACAAGGCGGGCCAGTCCCTGGTCACCTTCGGCCTGGAACAGCTCGCGGACGGTCGCCCGGTCGAGGAGTGGGCGCGCGGCAGACGCGCCCTGGTGATCGGCGCCGGTTCGATGTCCTCGCTCGCCGCCACGACGCTCGCGCGGGCCGGTGTCACCGAACTGGTGATCGTCAACAGGACGCTGGAACGTGCCCGGCGCCTGGCGGCGAGCCTCGACGGCGGCGGGCTCACGGCGCGCGCCGTTCCCACCGGTGAGCTGTCCGCGCAGCTCCCGCACGCCGACGTCGTGGTCTCCTGCACGGGCGCCACCGGCCTCGTGCTGACGGCCGACGACCTGGAGGCCGCGTTCGCCGCGCGCCCGGTCTCCCAGGACGAGCCGGTCGCCCTGCTCGACCTCGCCATGCCCCGCGACATCGACGCCGCCGCCCACCGCATGGAGGGCGTACGGTTGGTGGACATCGAGTCGCTCGCCGAGGCCTCGGCCGACGCACCCATGGCCGCGGACGTCGACAAGGTGCGCGAAATCGTCACCGACGAGGTCGCCGCCTTCGGTGCCGCCCAGCGTGCCGCGACCATCACCCCCACCGTGGTCGCGCTGCGATCCATGGCGGCCGACGTCGTCGCGGCCGAGATGGCCCGCCTCGAAGGGCGCCTCCCCGAACTCGACGACAAACAGCGCGCCGAGATCACCCAGACCGTACGGCGGGTCGTCGACAAGCTGCTGCACGCGCCCACCGTGCGCGTCAAGCAGCTCGCCGGCGAGCCGGGCGGCGCAGGATACGCCGACGCGCTGCGCACGTTGTTCGATCTGGATCCACAGACCGTCGCGGCTGTCAGCAACCCCGAACAGGAGCGGCAATGAGCACCAACGCCTCCCGGCCTCTGAAGCTGGGCACCCGTGGCAGTACCCTCGCCATGGCCCAGTCCGGGCAGGTGGCCGAGCGGGTCCGGCGGCTCACCGGACGGCCCGTCGAGCTGGTGGGGATCACCACCTACGGCGACGTCTCCCGTGAGCACCTCTCCCGCATCGGCGGCACGGGGGTCTTCGTCTCCGCGCTGCGCGACGCGCTGCTCGCGGGCGAGGTCGACTTCGCCGTTCACTCCCTCAAGGACCTCCCCACCGCCCAGCCGCCGCAGTTGGCGCTGGCCGCGGTGCCGGTGCGCGAGGACCCGCGCGACGCGCTGATCGCCCGCGACGGCCTCACCTTCGAGCAGCTTCCGGACGGTGCCCGGGTCGGCACCGGCTCGCCGCGCCGCATGGCACAGCTCAACGCCTGGGCGCGCGCGCTCGGCAGGCGCATCGAGACCGTGCCGATCCGGGGGAACATCGAGCGTCGCCTCGGCTTCGTGCGCTCCGGTGAGCTGGACGCGGTCGTCCTCGCCACCGCCGGCCTGCGGCGCGCCGACATGGCGGACGCGATCACCGAACTCATCGACCCCAGCGCGGTCCTGCCCGCACCCGGCCAGGGAGCCCTGGCGATCGAGTGCGTGGCGTCGAACGAGGACCTCACCACGCAACTCGCCGAACTCGACGACCCGCGCACGCGGGCCGCCGTGACCGCCGAGCGAAGCCTGCTCTCCGCCCTGGAAGCCGGTTGCAGCGCGCCCGTGGGCGCACTGGCCGACGTACGGGACGAGGGGCAGGATGTCACCGAACTGCATCTGCGCGGCGTCGTCGGCACCACCGACGGCACCACGCTGGTGCAGCTGTCCACCACCGGCTCCGTACCGGCGTCCGCCGCCGAGTCGCTCGCCCGGGCCCAGGCCCTGGGACGCGAACTCGCCGACGAGATGCTCGCCAAGGGCGCGGCCGGTCTGATGGGGGAGCGAGCACATTGAGCCCCACCACCACTCTCTCGTACGGCACCCAAGGGCACGTCACCTTCCTCGGTGCCGGGCCCGGAGACCCGGGACTGCTGACGCTGCGCGCCGTGGAGGCGCTGGCACAGGCCGATGTACTGGTCGCCGACCCGCAGGTGTACGACGTCGTGCGGGCGCACGTGCGGGCAGGTGTCGACACCCCGCTCCAGGCAGCAGGTGACGACCCGTCAACAGACTCCGCCCGTGCCGACGATGCGGTAAATCTTGTCATGCGGGCCGCACGCGGCGGCAAGCGGGTGGTCCGTGCGGTCCAGGGCGACCCCGGGCTCGACGCCAACGCGGCCGACGAGATGCTCGCCTGCGCCGCCGAGGGCATCACCTTCGAGGTCGTGCCCGGCATCGCCAACGCCGTGGGCGTTCCCGCCTACGCGGGCGTGCCGCTGCGCAACGGGCACGGCGCGGACGTGCGTTTCCTCGACGCGCGGACCGCCGACACCCGGGCGTGGAGCGAGGTCGGCGCCAGCGACTCCACCGTGGTGGTCTCCACCACCCTGGAGTCCGTCGCCGCCCACGCCGCCGAGCTGGTCACGGCGGGCCGCAAGCCCGACACCCCGCTGACCGTCACCATCGACGGCACCACCACCCGGCAGCGCACCTGGACCGCGACGCTCGGCTCCATCGCCCAGACGCTCAAGGCCGCCAAGGTGCTGCCCTCGCCGGGCGGCAGCCGCCCTGCGATAGCCGTGGTGGGCGAGCGCAGTGCCGCCGCCGAGCAGCGCGAGAGGCTCGCCTGGTTCGAGTCCAAGCCGCTGTTCGGCTGGCAGGTGCTCGTGCCCCGCACCAAGGAGCAGGCCGCCTCGCTCTCCGAGCAGCTCCGCTCCTACGGGGCCGTGCCCAGCGAGGTGCCCACCATCGCCGTCGAGCCGCCGCGCACGCCCCAGCAGATGGAGCGCGCGGTCAAGGGCCTGGTCACGGGCCGCTACGAGTGGATCGCCTTCACCTCGGTCAACGCGGTCAAGGCGGTGCGCGAGAAGTTCGAGGAGTACGGCCTGGACGCCCGCGCCTTCGCCGGGATCAAGGTCGCGGCCGTCGGCGAGCAGACGGCCAAGGCGCTGGTGGAGTTCGGCGTCAGGCCCGACCTGGTGCCCAGCGGCGAGCAGTCCGCCGCCGGGCTGCTGGAGGACTGGCCGCCCTACGACCCGGTCTTCGACCCGATCGACCGCGTCTTCCTGCCCCGCGCCGACATCGCCACCGAGACGCTGGTGGCGGGTCTGATCGAGCTGGGCTGGGAGGTCGACGACGTCACGGCCTACCGGACCGTGCGCGCCTCGCCCCCGCCGGCCGAGACGCGCGAGGCCATCAAGGGCGGCGGATTCGACGCCGTGCTGTTCACCTCCTCCAGCACCGTACGGAACCTCGTCGGCATCGCCGGCAAGCCGCACAACGTGACGGTGATCGCCTGCATCGGTCCGGCGACGGCCAAGACCGCGGAGGAGCACGGGCTGCGCGTGGACGTCATGGCGCCCGAGCCGTCGGTGCACAAGCTGGCCGAGGCGCTCGCGGAGTTCGGCGCCAAGCGCCGGGCCGCCGCGATCGAGGCCGGCGAGGCGGTCCAGCGGCCGAGCGAGAAGCGGCCGACGAGGAGAAGGGCACGGACATCGTGACGATCGGCAAGGGCACCTACGACGGAGCGCGGGGCGGCGGCTACGGGGACTTCCCCGTGGTCCGCCCCCGGCGGCTGCGCACCACGCCGGCCATGCGCCGGATGGTGGCCGAGCACCGGCTGCACCCGGCCGAGCTGATCCTGCCCGCCTTCGTGCGGGAGGGCATCAGCGAGCCGGTGGCGATCTCCTCGATGCCCGGCGTGTACCAGCACACCCGCGACACCCTGCGGAAGGCCGCGGCCGAGGCCGTGGCGGCGGGCGTCGGCGGCATCATGCTCTTCGGCGTGCCCGAGGACGGCAAGAAGGACGCCGTCGGCTCGCCGGGCACCGACCCGGACGGCATCCTCCAGGTGGCGCTGCGCGACGTGCGCGCCGAGGTCGGCGACGACCTGGTCGTCATGTCCGACCTGTGCCTGGACGAGTTCACCGACCACGGCCACTGCGGCGTCCTGGACGAGCGCGGCCGGGTGGACAACGACGCCACGCTGGAGCGGTACGCCGAGATGGCGTGCGTCCAGGCGGACGCCGGCGCGCACGTGCTGGGGCCCAGCGGCATGATGGACGGCCAGATCGGCTTCGTCCGTCGCGCGCTGGACGAGGCCGGGCACCAGGACGTGTCGCTGCTGGCCTACACCGCCAAGTACGCCTCCGCGTTCTACGGCCCCTTCCGGGAGGCGGTGAACTCCTCCCTGCGGGGCGACCGCAGGACCTACCAGCAGGACGCGGCCAACGCGCGGGAGTCGATGCGCGAGCTGGCGCTCGACCTCGCCGAGGGCGCGGACATGGTCATGGTCAAGCCCGCGCTGCCGTACCTGGACGTGCTGCGCCGGATCGCGGACGCGGTGGACGTCCCCGTCGCCGCGTACCAGATCTCCGGCGAGTACGCGATGGTCGAGGCCGCCGCGGAGCGCGGCTGGATCGACCGCGACGCGGCGATCATGGAGACGCTCACGGGCATCAAGCGCGCGGGCGCGAACATGATCCTGACCTACTGGGCGACCGAGGTGGCCCGGCGGCTCTCCTGAGCCGCCGACCCCGCCCGGGGCCCGGGCGGGGTCGGTCCCGGGGAAGCCGTCCGGGGCGTCGGTCACGTCCGGTGTCCGCGGGACCGTCCGGCCCCGCGGACACCGCCGCGTCAGCCCTTGACGCAGACGACCTGCCGGAGCTTCGCGACCACCTCGACCAGGTCGCGCTGCTGGTCGACGACCTGCTCGATCGGCTTGTACGCGGCCGGGATCTCGTCCACCACGCCGGAGTCCTTGCGGCACTCCACGCCCCGCGTCTGCTCGGCCAGGTCCCGCGCGGTGAACCGCTTCTTCGCCGCGTTGCGGCTCATCCTGCGACCCGCGCCGTGGGAGGCGGAGTTGAAGGACGCGGCGTTGCCCAGGCCGCGGACGATGTAGGAGCCCGTGCCCATCGAGCCGGGGATGATGCCGTACTCGCCGCTGCCCGCGCGGATCGCGCCCTTCCGGGTGACCAGCAGGTCGATGCCGTCGTAGCGCTCCTCGGCCACGTAGTTGTGGTGGCAGGAGATGACGGGTTCGAAGGTCGGCCGCGCCTTCTCGAACTCCGTGCGGATCACGTTCTTCAGCAGGCCCATCATGATCGCGCGGTTGCGCTTGGCGTACTCCTGCGCCCAGAACAGGTCGTTGCGGTACGCCGCCATCTCCGGGGTGTCGGCGACGAAGACGGCGAGGTCGCGGTCGACCAGGCCCTGGTTGTGGGGCAGCTTCCGGGCCACGCCGATGTGGTGCTCGGCCAGTTCCTTGCCGATGTTCCGCGAGCCGGAGTGGAGCATCAGCCAGACGGCTCCGGTGTCGTCCAGGCAGACCTCGATGAAGTGGTTGCCGCCGCCGAGCGTGCCCATCTGCCTCGCGGCCCGCTCCCGGCGGAAGCGGACCGCCTCGGCGATGCCGTCGAAGCGGGACCAGAAGTCGTCCCAGCCGGAGGCCGGGGCGTCGGGCAGGCGGTCCGGGTCCACCGGGTCGTCGTGCATGCCGAAGCCGACCGGGATGGCCTGCTCGATCCGCGAGCGCAGCCGGGAGAGGTCGCCGGGCAGGTCGTTGGCGGTCAGGGAGGTCTTCACCGCCGACATGCCGCAGCCGATGTCCACGCCGACCGCCGCCGGGCAGACCGCGTCGCGCATGGCGATGACCGAGCCGACCGTCGCGCCCTTGCCGTAGTGGACGTCGGGCATGACCGCCAGGCCCTCGATCCACGGGAGCGTCGAGACGTTGCGGAGCTGCCGCATCGCGACGTCCTCGACCGTGGCGGGGTCGGTCCACATCCGGATGGGCACCCGGACCCCGGGAACTTCGGTGTACGCCATGCTCGTTCATCCCCCTGAGAGAAAAGTGTGGGCACGTTCCGCCGATCGCGTGGACGCCGTGGACAGAGCGCGTACGTCCACACCCGGAAGACGGACGTACTACTGCATATGCCTCAGTGGGCGGAGGTCCCCGCGGAGCGCGCGGGGGACATCGTGCGGTAGACATTGTGTTACGAAGCCACCGGGCGACGGCAACGCGTTTTCGAGCGTTCCCACGGACGAGGGAGATGGGCAGTGCAGCGGAAGGGATACGCCGCCGGCGCCGTGCTCGCCGCCGTACTGACCGTCGGCTCCGTGGGCTGCACCGGAGGCTCCGGCTCGGGGGCCTCCGCGGCCGACAGCAAGCCCGGCTCGGTCAGCGCCGAGGCCGCCACGGCCCCGCCCGGCACGTACCGCGACCTGCCCGAGCCCTGCGGGACGGTCGACACGGGCCTCCTGCGGAGGATGCTGCCGAACGCGGAGGCGGACGGCTCCGCGAAGAAGGACGGCGACGGGCGGCCGGCGGCCTACGAGGGCGAACAGACCGTCACCTACGACAACGACCGCCGGGTCGGCTGCCGCTGGAAGAGCTCGACCAGCATGGGCAGCCGTCACCTCCTGGTCGACTTCGAGCGGGTGGTGTCGTACGACCCCGCCGTCAGCGACGACGAGCGGGCGGCGCGCCTCTACGAGGACATGGTGCTGGAGGCCGGGATCCCGACCGCGCCGCCGTCGGAGGAGGAGAGTTCGGAGCCGGGGACGGCCGAGGACGCGGAGGAGGCGAAGAAGGCGGGCTCGGGGCAGAAGACCTCGGGGACGGAGGAGCCCGAGAAGGGCGAGGCGTCCGAGGACTCCGGGGAGTCCGAGGCGTCCAAGTCACCCGAGAAGTCCAAGCCATCCGAGAAGCCCGAGTCATCCGAGGAGTCCGAGGAGTCGGAGGAGTCCGAGGAGTCGGAGGAGTCGGAGGAGTCGGAGAGCGCCTCCCCGTCGGCCACGCCCGGCGCCGACCTGGCGCCGCGTTCGTTGCAGGGCATCGGGGACGCCGCGTACATCGACGACGAACTGGTCACCGCCGACTCGGGCGTCCACCGCGACATCACCCTGGTCTTCCGCACGGGGAACGTGATCGTCACGATCGAGTACGAGCAGTGGGTGACGGACCGGCGCGGGCTGCCCGACAGCGCCGAACTCCAGGAGAGGGCGTTGGAGTTGGCCGGGGACCTCGTCGGGGAGTTCGACGCCTGAGACCGGTGCCGGGCCGGGCCGGAGACTGAGACGAGGGACACACCCCGCCGCCGTGCCGCCCGGCGGGGTCCGCGACCGTCCTAGGCTTCCTCCGGTGTCCGTCCCCCGAGTGGCGTACCGTGCCGTCCGACAGGGCGTGCTCCGGGCGCCCCGCACATCCGGAAGCGAAGGAACCATGCACCACAACGCCAAGCGCACCGCCGTCCGTACGCTTGCCTGCGCCGCCGTGCCCATGCTGCTGGTCGCGGGCTGCTCCGGCGGCTCCGGTGAGGACGACTCCGCCAAGCCCTCGCCCAGCGTCTCCTCCTCCAGCGCGCCCCCCAGCCCGGCGCCCGTGAAGTTCACCACGCTGCCCGACCCGTGCAAGACCCTGTCCAAGAAGACGATCAAGGACGTGGTGCCCGAGGCGAAGGAGGCCGGCAAGAACCTGGGCTCCGAGGACGCCGACGGCTACGGCACCTGCCTGTGGAGCGGCCTGGACGGCTTCCAGTACCGGGCGCTCACCGTCTCCCTCAAGCGCTTCGACTCCGACGTGACGCTCGGCAGCGGCAGCGAGCGCGCCGCGGAGTACGCCGGACAGCAGGTGGCCGCGGTCTCGCGGGACGGCGAGCACGAGAAGGTGAAGGAGGTCCCGCTCGACGGGGTCGGGGACCAGGCGACGTCCATATCCTTCGAGACGAAGAAGAAGGACGGGAAGAAGACCGAGGACTACCGCGAGCAGCGGGTCGTGGCGCTCGACGGCAACGTCGTGGTGACCGTGGAGTACGAGGGCGCCGGGTTCGAGACCGGCGAGACCCCGAGCGCGAAGGACATCCGCGAGGGGGCGGAGAAGGCGGCGAAGGAGGCCGTCAAGGCGCTCGAGTAGGGAAGCGAACGGCGGGGAGGTCCGCGTCCCTCCCCGCGTACCCTGTCTTCCCTCCGACCCCCACCCGGCTCCCCTCGCCGTCCCGGCCGGGAGCGGGCATCCGGCCGACGACCTCGCGAGGACACAGCAGTGCAACTGACACGGACTCACCGCATACTCGTCGGCGTGGTCGTGACCGGGGCGGTGGTGATCGCGGCGATCGGTTTCGCCGGGTCGTACGCCGCCGTCCGCGACCTCGCCGAGCAGAAAGGTTTCGGCGGGTTCGCCCCGTTCTTCCCCATCGGCATCGACGCCGGCATCGTGGTGCTGCTCGCCCTGGACCTGCTGCTCACCTGGATCCGCATCCCCTTCCCGATGCTGCGGCAGACCGCCTGGCTGCTGACGGCCGCCACCATCGCCTTCAACGGCGCCGCCGCCTGGCCCGACCCGCTGGGCGTGGGGATGCACGCGGTGATCCCGGTGCTGTTCGTGGTCTCCGTCGAGGCCGCGCGGCACGCGGTCGGCCGGATCGCCGACATCACCGCCGACAAGCACATGGAGGGCGTGCGGCTCTCCCGCTGGCTGCTGGCGTTCCCCTCCACCTTCCGGCTGTGGCGTCGGATGAAGCTGTGGGAGCTGCGCTCCTACGACCAGGTCATCCGGATGGAACAGGACCGGCTGATCTACGAGGCGCGGCTGCGGGCGCGCTACGGGCGCGGCTGGAAGCGGCGGGCGCCGGTGGAGGCGCTGATGCCGCTGCGGCTGGCGCGGTACGGGGTGCCGCTGTCGGAGACCGCCCCGGCCGGACTGGCCGCCGCCGGCATCGAACCGCAGCCGGTCCCGGGGACGGGCGGTGCGGCGACCGTGGCGGCCGGGGAGCCCGCCGGAGAGGTGGCCGCCGTGGAGAAGGCCGTGCCCGAACTGGCACCGCCCGTACGGAACGAGGCGCGGGAGGAGCGGGAGCGCGGGGTCGTGCCCCCGGAGTGGGAGGCGCCCTCGGAGCCCGTCGAGCCGGAGGAGACCGGTCCGGAGCCCGTCGGGACCGTCCCGGTTCCCGCGTACGCGGCCGAGGCCGCGCCGTCCAGGTCCACGGTGACCGTGCCGGTCTCCCAGGGCCGCCGCCGCCCGATGGGGCAGCCGAGCCACGCCGGAGCGCGGCCTGCGTACGCGCACTCCGCGCTTCCGCCGGACGAGCCGGTGGCGGTGGTGCCGGCGCCGGAGCCGGACGACAACGGACCGCTCGGCATACCGGACGACACGATGTACACGGACGTCTACTACCGGGCCTATCAGCAGTTCATAGCCGACAACAGCAGGCACCCCAACGCCCGGGAGCTGGCCAAGGTGCTCCACGACGAGCACGGCGTGACCAGCATCGAGGGCGGTCTGCTGAGCGAGAGTCACCTGCGCCGGTACCTGAGGGACTTCAAGCACCGCTACAACGAGGAGATGGGCCTGGGAGGCTGACCGCCCCTCAGGCCCACCGTGCCGGCGAGGTGCCGCGCCGTCAGGCGCCCAGCAGCTTGCGGACGCGGTCCGCGCCGACCGCCAGCAGCAGCGTGGGCAGCCGCGGGCCGGTGTCGCGGCCGACCAGGAGGTTGTAGAGCAGCGCGAAGAAGGCGCGCTGGGCCACCTTCAGCTCCGGCGTCGGCTTGGCGTCCGGCGTCAGACCCGCCTGGACCTTGGGCACGCCGTAGACGAGCGTGGTCAGGCCGTCCAGCGACCAGTGCTCGTCCAGCCCGTCCAGCAGCAGCCGCAGGGACTCGCGCTGGGTGTCGTCGAGCGAGGCCAGCAGCTCGGTGTCCGGCTCCTCGCGGACGCGGGTGCGCTGCTCGGCCGGGACCTGGGTGTTGATCCACCGCTGCGCGCAGTCCAGGCGCGGGCGCGTCTCGTCCAGGGAACGGACCGGGTTCTCCGGGTCCAGCTCGCTCAGGATGCGCAGGGTCTGCTCCTCGTCCCCGGTGGTGATGTCCACCACGGAGGCGAGGGTGCGGTACGGCAGCGGGTGCGGCGTCCTGGGCAGTTCGCGGGACGCGGTGCTGGTGGCGCGGCGGTGCGCGGCGGCGTCCGCGGGCTGCGCGGTCCCGTCGGCGACCTTGCGCTCCAGGGCGTCCCACTCGTCGTAGAGCCGCTGGATCTCCTGGTCGAAGGCGATCTTGAAGGACTGGTTCGGCCTGCGGCGGGCGTACAGCCAGCGCAGCAGCGGCGCCTCCATGATCTCCAGGGCGTCGGACGGGGTCGGCACCCCGCCCTTGGAGCTGGACATCTTCGCCATGCCGCTGATGCCGACGAAGGCGTACATCGGGCCGATCGGCTGCTCGCCGCCGAAGATCTCCTTCACCAGCTGACCGCCGACGACGAAGGAGGAGCCCGGCGACTGGTGGTCCACGCCGGAGGGCTCGAAGACCACGCCCTCGTACGCCCAGCGCATCGGCCAGTCGACCTTCCAGACGAGCTTGCCGTGGTCGAACTCCGACAGCGACACCGTCTCCTCGTGGCCGCACCGGCACACGTAGGTCATCTCGGTGGTGTCGTCGTCGTACGCGGTGATCGTCGTCAGGTCGCGCTCGCAGACGGTGCAGTACGGCTTGTACGGGAAGTACCCGGCGCTGCCGGCGCTGCCGTCGTCCTCGCCCGCCGCGCCGGAGCCCTCGGCGGCCTCGATCTCGGCGGCGTCCATCGGCTTCTGCTGCTTCTTGGCCGCGCTCTCCGGGGTGACCTTGGTGCGGTAGCGGTCCAGGACGGCGTCGATCCGCTCGCGCTCGCGCATGGCGAAGAGGATCTGCTCGCGGTAGGCGCCGGAGGTGTACATCCGCGTCTGGCTGATGCCGCGCACCTCGATGCCGAGCCGGTCGAGGGCGTCGATCATGGCGGCCTTGAAGTGCTCGGCCCAGTTGGGGTGCCGGCTGCCCTCGGGCGCGGGCACGGACGTGAGCGGCTTGCCGATGTGCTCGGCCCAGGAGGGGTCGATGCCGGCCGGGACCTTGCGGAAGCGGTCGTAGTCGTCCCACGACAGGATGTGCTCGCAGGGGACGCCGCGCCGCTTGATCTCGTCGGCGACGAGGTGCGGAACCATCACCTCGCGGAGGTTGCCGAGGTGGATGGGGCCGGAGGGGCTCAGGCCAGAGGCGCAGACGATCGGTTTGCCGGGGGCGCGGCGTTCCGCCTCGGCAATGACCTCGTCCGCGATGCGGGAGACCCAGTCGGTCTCGGTGCTCTGAGCCACGGTTGGCGTCCCTTTCCAGAACCTCGGGTGTCGGGAATGACGGTTCCATTGTTTCAGACCCGTGGAGAGCCCGGCGCGTGATATGCGCGCGCCCCGGCCGGTGCCCCCGTGGGATACTGGACCGATCCGGTAATCCCTCTCAACGGAATGGCACACCTTTCATGGCCTCGGTTCCTTCCCTTGCCGCCACCGTCCGCCAGCGTGTCGCGGAGGCCCTCTCGGCTGCCCTGCCGGAGGCCGCTTCCGCCGATCCGCTGCTGCGACGCAGCGACCGGGCGGACTTCCAGGCCAACGGGATGCTGGCGCTGGCCAAGAAGCTGAAGGGGAACCCGCGGGAGCTGGCGGCGAAGGTCGTGGAGCGGCTGCCCGAGGCCGCCGGGGACGAGGAGAACCCGGTGATCGCCGGGATCGAGGTCTCCGGCCCGGGCTTCCTCAACATCACCGTCGCCGACGAGGCGATCATCGGGACCCTGGCGGCGCGGGCGGCCGACGAGCGGCTGGGCGTGCCGTACGCGGAGCACCCGGGCACGACGGTGATCGACTACTCCCAGCCCAACGTGGCCAAGGAGATGCACGTCGGCCACCTGCGCTCCACGGTGATCGGCGACGCGATCGTGAAGATCCTGGAGCACCGCGGCGAGAAGGTGATCCGGCGCCACCACATCGGGGACTGGGGCACGCAGTTCGGCATGCTCATCCAGTACCTGATCGAGCACCCGCACGAGCTGGACCACGCCGCGGACAGCCCGAGCGCCGCCGCCGGAGAGAGCGGCGAGGCCGCGATGTCCCGGCTCAACCGGCTCTACAAGGCGTCGCGGGCGCTGTTCGACTCCGACGAGGAGTTCAAGCAGCGCGCCCGCGACCGGGTGGTGCTCCTCCAGAGCGGGGACGAGCGCACGCGCGAGATGTGGCGGCGGATCGTCGACGAGTCGATGATCTACTTCCACGCGGTGTACGACCAGCTCGACGTGGAGATCCGCGACGAGGACGTGGTCGGCGAGAGCGCGTACAACGACGATCTCCAGCAGGTCGTGAAGGACCTGGAGTCCAGTGGCGTCGCGGTCCGCTCCGAGGGCGCGCTGTGCGTGTTCTTCGACGACGTCAAGGGCCCGGACGGCAAGCCCGTCCCGCTGATCGTGCAGAAGTCCAACGGCGGCTTCGGCTACGCCGCCACCGACCTGGCCGCCATCCGCGACCGCGTCGGGAAGCTGGGCGCCGACACCCTGCTGTACGTGGTGGACGCCCGGCAGGCGCTGCACTTCAAGATGGTCTTCGAGACCGCGCGCCGGGCCGGTTGGCTGCCCGAGGGCGCCGCGCGGCAGCTCGCGTTCGGCACGGTGCTGGGCAAGGACGGCAAGCCGTTCAAGACCCGTGAGGGCGAGACGGTCCGGCTGGTGGACCTGCTGGACGAGGCGGTGGAGCGGGCCACGGCCGTGGTGCGGGAGAAGTCCGGCGGCGCGGGCCTGACCGAGGAGGAGATCGCCGAGCGCGGCGCCCAGGTGGGCATCGGCGCGGTGAAGTACGCGGACCTGTCCACCTCGATGTCCCGCGACTACGTCTTCGACCTGGACCGGATGGTCTCGCTCAACGGCGACACCAGCGTCTACCTCCAGTACGCCTACGCCCGGATCCAGTCGATCCTGCGCAAGGCGGGCGACGCCAGGCCCGTCCCGCACCCGGAACTGTCCCTGGCCCCGGCGGAGCGGGCGTTGGGGCTGCACCTGGACGAGTTCGCCGAGACGCTCGAGGGCGTGGCCGAGACGTACGAGCCGCACAAGCTGGCCGCGTACCTCTACCAGCTCGCCTCGCTGTTCACGACGTTCTACGACCAGTGCCCGGTGCTGAAGGCCGGGGACGAGGCGACGGTGGAGAACCGGCTGTTCCTGTGCGACCTGACCGCCCGCACCCTGAGTCAGGGCATGGCGCTGCTGGGCATCCGCACCCCCGAGCGGCTGTGAGTCCGCGGAGGGCGTGAACGTTCCGAGCGCCCGCCCCCCCCC
>NZ_BAAASZ010000002.1:51874-70724 GCF_039533145.1 Streptomyces macrosporus | reverse complement strand
CCGGGGGGGGGCGGGCGCTCGGAACGTTTCGGGGCCCGGAGCCGCTCACCCCTCGCGGTGCACCTTGGTGTTGGACGCCTGGGCGCGGGGACGGACGATCAGCAGGTCGACGTTGACGTGCGGCGGGCGGGTCACGGCCCAGGCGACGGTGTCGGCCACGTCCTCGGCGGTCAGCGGCTCGGCGACGCCCTCGTAGACCTTCGCCGCCTTCTCGGCGTCGCCGCGGAAGCGGGTGAGGGAGAACTCCTCGGTGCGGACCATGCCGGGCGCGATCTCGATGACGCGGACGGGCTGCCCGCACACCTCCAGGCGGAGGGTCTCCGCCAGCACGTGGGCGCCGTGCTTGGCGGCGACGTAGCCCGCCCCGCCCTCGTAGGTGGCGTGGCCGGCGGTGGAGGACAGCACGAGCACCGTGCCGTCGCCGGAGGCGGTCAGCGCCGGGAGCAGCGCCTGGGTCATGTTGAGCACGCCCAGGACGTTGACCTCGTACATCGCCCGCCAGTCGGCCGGGTCGCCGGTGGCCACGGGGTCGGTGCCCAGGGCGCCGCCCGCGTTGTTGACCAGCACGCTGCCGGGGGCGAGGGGGCCGAGCCAGGAGGCGAAGGCGTCCACGGCCGCGCGGTCGGTGACGTCCAGGACGTACGGCAGGGCCCGGTGCCCGGCGTCGGTCAGTTCGGCGGCGAGGGACTCGACGCGCTCCTTGCGGCGGGCGGTGAGCACGGTCCGGTAGCCCTCGGCGGCCAGCCGTCGCGCGGTCGCGGCGCCGATCCCGCTGCTCGCGCCGGTGACGACGGCGGTGGGCGCGGCGGACCGGTCGGGGGACTGCTCGGCGGACTGGTCGGGGGACTGCTCGGCGGACTGGTCGGGGGACTGCTCGGCGGACGAGGTCATGGGCGGGCCCTCCCGGTGGTGGACGTGTCGGTGCCGCTCGCAGGATAGGTCCCGGGGATCGGGGAGGTCCGGGTCGCCCTCCCCGCGGCGCGCGCACGACGACCGCGACCCCCGTCGCGCGGACCGACCGGGCGCCGCCGGGCGACGGACGTGTCGGACGGGCGCGCGGTCAGGGCCAGACGAGGCAGTACGGCTGGTGGCCCGCCTCGTGGAGGCGGTGCGAGAAGTCCTGCCACTCGTGGAGGAGTTGGTAGACGTCGAAGGCGTCGCGCGGACCGCCCCGGTCGGGGACGGTGGACCAGATGAAGGCGGCGGCGCCCACCGACTCCTCGCCGATGCCCCGCAGGGGGTCGACGACGGCCATGGGCAGCTTGACCACGGCGTAGTCGGAGCGGAGCACCACCAGTTCCAGAGGGGGCACCTTGTGGAGGGGTATCCCCTCGATGCCCGTCAGGACCATCGCCGCCATCGTCTCCGGCTTGATCCTGGTGAACATGCCGTGGCCCAGTTCGTCCCCGCCCAGCTCCTCGGGGCGCATCGAGATGGGCACGCGAGCGGCGGTGGCGCCGTCCGGCGCGCCGAAGTACTTGTAGGTCACCCCCACCCGGCCACCCTTGCTGTTCCTCGTCTCTGCCGGCTCGGAAGCATCACGCCGGTGACGGCCCCGTGCGCGCCTGGGACCGATGTCCCCCGTGCCCTCGCCCAGTCCGCCACCGCGCTGCATGTCACCACCCGACCACTCGCGGCATGTGCCGCGCAACCCGATCATCGTCTCAGAGACTCCCAGAGACCTCCCCTTCTGGCGGGCTGTGAAACGCCCGGCCGCACATGTGCGCGAGGCTCTGAGACCATGGCTTGCGTGAGCTATCCGTACGAAGCACCAGTATCGCAGTCGCTGTACGACCGCGCCGCCGTCGTGACGCCCGGAGGCGTGAACTCTCCGGTACGCGCCTTCCACGCCGTGGGCGGTACGCCCCGCTTCATGGTGTCCGGTACCGGTCCGTACCTCACCGACGCCGACGGCCGCGAGTACGTCGACCTCGTGTGTTCGTGGGGTCCGATGATCCTCGGGCACGCCCACCCCGCCGTGACCGAGGCGGTCCAGGCGGCGGTCGCGCGCGGCACGTCCTTCGGCACCCCCGGCCAGGGCGAGGTGGAGCTCGCCGAGGAGATCGTGGCCCGCGTCGCCCCCGTCGACCAGGTGCGGCTGGTCTCCTCCGGCACCGAGGCCACGATGTCGGCGATCCGGCTGGCGCGCGGGTTCACCGGCCGCGCCAAGGTGGTCAAGTTCGCCGGCTGCTACCACGGACACGTCGACGCCCTGCTGGCCGCCGCCGGATCGGGCGTGGCCACCTTCGGCCTGCCCGACACGCCCGGCGTGACGGGCGCGCAGGCCGGCGACACCCTGGTGCTGCCCTACAACGACCTGGAGGCCGTCGCCGCCGCCTTCGCCGCGCACCCCGACGAGATCGCCTGCGTGATCACCGAGGCGTCGCCGGGCAACATGGGCGTCGTGCCGCCGCGCGAGGGCTTCAACGCCGGTCTGAAGGAACTGTGCGAGCGCCACGGCGCGCTGTACATCTCCGACGAGGTGATGACCGGCTTCCGCGTCTCCAGGGCGGGCTGGTACGGGCTCGACGGCGTGGTGCCCGACCTGATGACCTTCGGCAAGGTCATGGGCGGCGGCTTCCCGGCCGCGGCCTTCGGCGGACGTGCCGACGTGATGGCCCACCTCGCCCCCGCCGGCCCCGTCTACCAGGCGGGCACCCTCTCGGGGAACCCGATCGCGACCGCGGCGGGCCTCGCCCAGCTGCGGCTGCTGGACGACGCGGCGTACGAGAGGCTGGACGCCGTCTCCGCCGAGGTGCGCTCTCTGGTGACCGAGGCGCTGGCCAAGGAGGGCGTGGCGCACCGGCTCCAGCGGGCGGGCAACATGTTCTCGGTCTTCTTCACCGACGAGGACGTGGTGGACTACGCCGCGGCCAGGCGGCAGGAGTCCTTCCGCTTCACCGCCTTCTTCCACGAGATGCTCTCCCGGGGCGTCTACCTGCCGCCCTCGGCCTTCGAGGCGTGGTTCGTCTCGACCGCGCTGGACGAGCGGGCCGTCGAGCGGATCGCCGACGCCCTGCCCCACGCCGCGCGCGCCGCGGCCGCGGCCCGGGCCGACGACCCCGTGGAGAACCCGGCATGACGACCGACGTGACGGGCGCCGCGGAGATGACGGACCCGGCGGACGTGACGGTCACCTCGGAGACGGCGGGGGAGCGGGAACGGCACGGCGGCGGGCAGCGGACCGTCGTCCACCTGATGCGGCACGGGGAGGTGGAGAACCCCGAGGGAATCCTCTACGGCCGCCTCCCCGGCTACCACCTCTCCGAGCTGGGCCGCCGGATGGCCGAGCGGGTGGCCGAGCACCTGGCCCACCGCGACATCGCGTACGTGGTGGCCTCCCCGCTGGAGCGCGCCCAGGAGACCGCCGCCCCGATCGCCAAGGTCCACGGCCTGGAGGTGGCCTCCGACGAGCGGCTGATCGAGGCGGAGAACATCTTCCAGGGCAAGACCTTCGGCGTCGGCGACGGCGCGCTCCGGCGGCCCGCGAACTGGCCGCACCTGCGCAACCCCTTCCGGCCCTCCTGGGGCGAGCCGTACATCGACCAGGTGGTGCGGATGATGGCCGCGCTGGAGGCCGCGCGGGACGCCGCCCGCGGGCACGAGGCGCTGTGCGTCAGCCACCAGCTCCCCATCTGGACCGTGCGCAGCTTCGTCGAGCGCCGCCGCCTCTGGCACGACCCGCGCAGACGGCAGTGCACCCTGGCGTCGCTGACCACGTTCACGTTCGTCGGCGACCGGATCGTCTCGGTCGGCTACACCGAGCCGGCCCGCGACCTGGTGCCGCCCCACCTGCGGGCGGGCGCGAAGCCGGTGAAGGGGGCGAAGAAGGTCAGGGGGTTCGGGGCCTGAGCGGGATCGATCGCGGCGGCCTCGCGACGGCGGCCCCCGGGGCCCGGCCCACGGCCCGTCCGGGCGGCGGACGGACGTCCGCCCGGACGGTGGCGCGCGCCACACGGTCCGGAGGGACGCGCAGGTCCGGAGCCCGGGGGTCCGCTCCGGCCGGGGGCGGGGGGAAGGCCGCGCAGAGGGCATGGGAAACTTTTCACATGATTCTTCGCGCTACCGGACCCCGTCGGCGTTCCCGGCTGTCCGCGGCCGTCGCCGCCGTGGCGGCGTGCGTGCTGGTGCTGTCGGGATGCGGCGGCGACAGCGAGGCGCAGAGCGGCGGCTCCGGCACGAACTACGTGGAGGGCACGGGAGCGGTCACCAAGGTGAAGCCGGAGGACCGCCGACCCGCCCCGGAACTCTCCGGCGAGACGGTGGACGGGAAGGAGCTGAGCACCGCCGACTACCGGGGCAAGATCCTGGTCGTCAACGTGTGGGGCTCGTGGTGCCCGCCCTGCCGCGCCGAGATGCCGCACCTGGTGGAGGTGGCGAAGGACACCGCGGACCAGGGGGTGCAGTTCGTCGGGATCAACACCCGCGACACGGACCGGGTCCCGGCCCAGCGGTTCGAGAAGGAGTTCGGGGTCCCCTACCCGAGCCTGTACGACCCCTCGGGAAAGCTCCTCCTGCGGTTCCCCAAGGGCAGCCTCAACCCGCAGACGATCCCCTCGACCATCGTCGTCGACCGTGAGGGACGGATCGCCGTGCGCGCCCTCAAGGAACTCGGCGAGGAGGAACTGCGCTCCATCCTCGAACCCCTGATCAAGGAGAAGTGAGGCGGATGCTCCACCTCGCCTCCGCCACGGGCGTCAACGAGACCGTGCTCTCCGGCGGACTGCTCATCGCGGTTCCCGTCGCGCTGGTGGGCGGGCTCGTGTCGTTCTTCTCCCCCTGCGTGCTGCCCCTGGTCCCCGGCTACCTGTCGTACGTCACCGGGATCGGCGGCGCCGACCTGGCGGACGCCCGGCGGTGGCGGATGGTGCTCGGCTCCTCCCTGTTCGTGGTGGGCTTCACCGCGGTGTTCGTGTCGGGCGGCGCCCTCTTCGGGTACTTCGGGTGGACGCTCCAGGCCCACCAAGAGGTGCTGACCAGGGTCCTGGGCGTGCTGCTGATCGTGATGGGCCTGCTCTTCACGGGCGTGCTCGGGGGAGTGGGGCAGCGCGAGTTCCGGTTCCACCGGAAACCGGCCGTGGGCCTGGCCGGCGCCCCCCTGCTCGGCGTGCTCTTCGGGGTCGGCTGGACCCCCTGCCTGGGACCCACGCTGACCGCCGTCAACGCGCTGGCCCTCAACGAGGCAAGCGCCGTCAGGGGAGCGCTGCTGACGACCGCCTACTGCCTCGGCCTCGGCCTCCCGCTGGTGGTGACCGCCGTGGCCTTCCGGCGGGCGCTCGGCGCGTTCGCCTGGGTCAAGCGGCACTACCTGTGGGTCATGAGGATCGGCGGGGGCATGCTGATCGCCCTGGGGGTCCTGATGCTCACCGGAGTCTGGGACCTGATGCTCGGCGAACTCCGCGCCTGGACCAACAGCTTCACCGTAGGGATCTGACCATGCCCACAGCCGACGCCGAGAACGCTCCAGAGAACGCCGTGGAGAACGCCGAACACCGGGACGCGGGCGCCCGGCTCTCCACCGCCCCCCGCGAGGAGGCCACGCTCGACGTCCCCTCCCTGGGGCCGATCGGCTGGGCCCGGTGGGCCTGGCGGCAGCTCACCTCGATGCGGGTCGCCCTGATCCTGCTGTTCCTGCTCTCGCTCGCCGCGGTCCCCGGTTCGCTGATCCCGCAGAAGGACGTGGACCCGTCCGTCGTCGAGGACTTCAAGCGGCGCCACGAGACGCTGGGGCCGATCTACGACAAGCTCCAGCTCTTCGACGTCTACAGCTCGGTGTGGTTCTCCGCGATCTACATCCTGCTGTTCATCTCCCTCATCGGCTGCATCGTGCCGCGCACCTGGCAGTTCGTCGGGCAGCTCCGCGGCCGTCCGCCGCGCGCCCCGCGCCGGCTGACCCGGATGCCGGCGTACACCACCTGGCGCACCGACGCCGAGCCGGAGAAGGTGCTGGCGGCGGCGCGGTCGGCGCTGCGCGGCCGGCGCTTCCGGACGGCCGGGCCCGACGCCTCCCCCGCCGGAGGCTCGGTCTCCGCGGAGAAGGGCTACCTGCGCGAGGTCGGGAACCTGGTCTTCCACGTCTCGCTGATCGTGATGCTGCTGGCCTTCGCGGCCGGAACGCAGTGGAAGTCCGAGGGCGGCAAGCTGATCGTGGAGGGCGACGGCTTCGCCAACACTCTCACCCAGTACGACGACTTCACCTCCGGCGCCCTGTACGACGCCGGCGACATGGACGCCTTCGGCTTCACGCTGAAGGACTTCGAGGCGTCCTTCGAGCGCAGCGGACCCCAACGCGGCACGGCCCGCGAGTTCCGCGCCGACGTGACGTACTGGGAGGGCGCCGACGGCGAGGAGAAGAAGACCGCCATCGAGGTCAACCACCCGCTGGAGGTCGGGGACACCCAGGTCTACCTCATCGGCCACGGCTACGCGCCGGTCGTCAGCGTCACCGACGGGCAGGGGGAACTGGCCTACCGGGGCCCGGTGCCGTTCCTCCCGCAGGACGGCAACATCACCTCCACGGGTGTGATCAAGGTCACCGACTACCGGGACAAGGACGGCGAGCGGGAACAGCTCGGCTTCCAGGGCATCTTCACGCCCACCTACGGGATCGACGAGGTGCGCGGACCGCACTCGACGTTCCCCGAGCTGGACTACCCGGTGCTGTCCCTCAACGCCTTCCACGGCGACCTGGGCGTCGACTCCGGACTCCCGCAGAACGTCTACCAGCTCGACACCGACAACATGGAGCAGTTCAAGGACGACGACGGCGACCTGTTCCGCGCCGACCTGCGTCCGGGCGAGTCCGTCGAGCTGCCGAACGGCGCGGGCACGCTGAAGTTCGAGAGCGTCAAGGAGTGGGCCAGCTTCCAGGTCTCCCAGGAGCCGGGCGAGGGCTGGGCGCTGGGCGGCGCGATCGCCGCCGTGCTGGGGCTGGCCGGCTCCCTGTTCGTCCAGCGCCGCCGGGTGTGGGTCCGCGCCGAGCGCGGCGAGGACGGCACCACCCTGGTGGAGATGGCCGCGCTGGGACGCAGCGAGTCCGCGAGGATCCCCGAGGAACTGGGCGACCTGGCCCTCGCGTTGCAGTCCGACGCGCCGCCCGCGGCCGAGCGGGCCGAGGCCGAGGACACCGAGAGAGAACGGACCGCCGCGGGCAAGACCGCGGCCGCGCCCGGCGCCACCGAGGGCGCCGGACCCTCGTCACGAGGAGAGACCGAGTGAACGCCGCAGTCAACGCCGTGACCGACATCGCCGTCGCGGCGAACGAGAGCCTGGCCGAGTTCAGCAACGTGCTGATCAAGTCGGCGATGGCCGTCTACGCCCTGGCCTTCGTCGCGCACATCGTGGAGTGGGTGTTCGGCAGCCGCAGCAAGGTGGCCCGCACGGCCACCGCGCTCACCGCCAAGGACACCGGGAACGCCAGGGCCACGGAGGCCGCCGCGGCGGGGGTCTCCGTCACCGTGCGGACCTCCGGCGGCACGAAGGTGCTGGAGAAGCCGAAGGTCGTCACCCGCTCCGGCACCGGACGCCGGGCCGACGTGCCGGACGGCCCCGGCGCCGCGGGCGGGGACGAACAGGGCGACCTGTACGGCAGGATCGCCGTCTCGCTCACCGTCCTGGCCTTCCTGCTGCACTTCGGCGCGGTCCTCACCCGCGCCCTGTCGGTGCAGCGCGCCCCCTGGGGCAACATGTACGAGTTCTCGACGGCCTTCTCGATGGTCGCCGTCGGCGCCTACCTGGGCTTCCTGATCGCGAAGAAGAACATCCGCTGGCTCGGGCTGCCGCTGGTCACCACGGTGCTGCTCGACCTGGGCCTGGCCATCGTGGTCTTCTACACCGAGAGCGACCAGCTCGTCCCGGCGCTGGACTCGTACTGGATGTGGATCCACGTCTCGCTGGCCATCGTCTGCGGCGCGCTGTTCTACATCGGCGCGGTCTCCACGCTGCTGTACCTGTTCCGGGACCGCCACGAGAGCAAGCTGGAGGCGGGCGGGAAGCCGGGCGCCTTCGCCCGCTCGGTGCTGGAGCGGCTGCCCAGCGCCGCGTCCCTCGACAGCTTCGCCTACCGCATCAACGCGGCGGTCTTCCCCTTCTGGACCTTCACCATCATCGCGGGCGCGATCTGGGCCGAGAAGGCGTGGGGCCGCTACTGGGGCTGGGACCCCAAGGAGGTCTGGTCGTTCATCACCTGGGTCGGCTACGCCTGCTACCTCCACGCCCGCGCCACGGCGGGCTGGAAGGGACGCAGGGCGGCCTACCTGGCGCTGATCGCCTTCCTCTGCTTCCTGTTCAACTACTACGGCGTCAACATCTTCTTCGACGGCCTCCACTCCTACGGCGGGGTGTGAGGCGCGGAGCCGGACGCCGAGGGACGCGCGGCCGGGCGGGGAACCGCCCGGCTCAGGCGGCGGGCGGGACGTTGTCCTCCGGCCCGCCGCTCTCCTTGTTGCGGCCCTCGTCGCGGATCGGCTCGTCCTTCTTCTCCGGACGCTTCTCCGAGCGCTCCGTCTCGGCGGAGGCGGCGCGCTCGTCGGACGGCTTCTCCTCGGCGGGTTCGGCCTCGGGCCGCCGAGTCCGCTCGCCGATCGTCCTCAGGAACTCGGGGTTGTCGTCCGGGGCGACCCAGCGGCGCTCGGCGGGCCGGACGGCCCCGTAGGGCGCGTTCCGGCGCGGCCGGCCGGCCACGAACCAGGCGATGGGACCCAGCAACACCGTGCCGAAGAACAGGACGATCAGGACCCAGGCCACCTTCGGCAGCTTGCGGACCTCGTTCTCGGGGGTGTTGAGGCAGTCGATGAAGGCGTAGATCCACACCGCCAGGACGAGAACGGTCGGAAGAAGCCTGAGCATGGGCAACGCCCCCTGTGAAGCGGTAGTACGGCACGTGGTGGGCTCTTGTGGCCCCGTCGGGCCGGGAACGGGCCGGAACCGGGAGAAGGCCCCGTGACACGCCCAGGGTAATGGGTATCGGATACTTGCCCCATGGCATACGACGATCTCCGCTCGCTGCTGCGGGCCTTGGAGCGTGACGGAGACCTCATTCGCGTCAAGGCCGAGGTCGATCCCCATCTGGAGATCGGGGAGATCGTCGACCGGGTCCAGAAGTCCGGCGGACCGGCGCTGCTCTTCGAGAACGTCAAGGGCACCACGGTGCCGCTGGCGATGAACGTCTACGGCACCGACCGCCGTCTCCTCAAGGCGCTGGGCCTGAAGTCCTACGACGAGATCGGCGAGCGGATCGGCGGGCTGCTCAAGCCGGAGCTGCCGCACGGGTTCGTCGGGATGCGGGAGGCCTTCGGCAAGCTCGGCTCGATGGCGCACGTCCCGCCGAAGAAGGTCAAGGAGGCGCCCGTCCAGGACGTGGTGCTCACCGGCGACGACGTCGACCTGGAGAAGCTCCCCGCGCTGTTCACCTGGCCCGAGGACGGCGGCTCGTTCTTCAACCTGGGCCTCACCCACACCAAGGACCCGGAGACCGGCGTCCGCAACCTCGGTCTGTACCGGCTCCAGCGCCACGACAAGCGCACCATCGGCATGCACTGGCAGATCCACAAGGACAGCCGCAACCACTACCAGGTCGCCGCGCGGCGCGGCGAGAGGCTGCCGGTCGCCATCGCCTTCGGCTGCCCGCCCGCCGTGACCTACGCCTCCACGGCGCCGCTGCCGGGCGACATCGACGAGTACCTGTTCGCGGGCTTCCTCCAGGGGAAGCGGGTGGAGATGGTGGACTGCAAGACGGTGCCGCTCCAGGTCCCCGCCCGCGCCGAGGTGGTGCTGGAGGGCTGGCTGGAGCCGGGGAGGATGCTGCCGGAGGGGCCGTTCGGCGACCACACCGGCTTCTACACCCCCCAGGAGGACTTCCCGGCGCTGACCATCGACTGCGTGACCATGCGCAGACGGCCGGTCTTCCAGTCGATCGTCGTCGGCCGCCCGCCGACGGAGGACGGACCGCTGGGGCGGGCCACGGAGCGCTTCTTCCTGCCGCTGCTGAAGATCATCATCCCGGACATCGTGGACTACCACCTCCCCGAGGCGGGCGGTTTCCACAACTGCGCGATCGTCTCGATCGACAAGAAGTACCCCAAGCACGCGCAGAAGGTGATGTCCGCCATCTGGGGCGCGCACATGATGTCGCTGACCAAGCTGATCATCGTGGTGGACGCCGACTGTGACGTCCACGACCTCCACGAGGTGGCCTGGCGGGCCCTGGGCAACACCGACTACTCCCGCGACCTGCTCCTCACCGAAGGCCCGGTCGACCACCTGGACCACGCCTCCTACCAGCAGTTCTGGGGCGGCAAGGCCGGTATCGACGCCACCGCCAAGTGGCCCGAGGAGGGCTACACGCGCGACGGCGGCTGGCCGAACATGGTCGTCTCCGACCCGGAGACCGCCGCCAAGGTCACCCGGCGCTGGCGGGAGTACGGGCTGTGAGTTCCGTCACCGAGGGCGTCACCGGGCCCCAGCCGGCCCCCGACGCGGGCAGGGTCAGGGCGTTCCTGCGGCTGGTGATGATCGAGCACTCGGTCTTCGCGCTGCCCTTCGCCTACATGGCCTCGCTCACCGCGATGTTCCTCGACGACGGCAGCGTCCACTGGTGGGAGCTGTTCCTCGTCACCGTCGCGATGGTGGGCCTGCGCACCTTCGCCATGGCCGCCAACCGGATCATCGACCGGGAGATCGACGCCCGCAACCCGCGCACCGCGGGACGGGAGATCGTCACCGGGGCGGTGTCGGTGCGCACCGCCTGGACGGGCGCGCTGGTCGCCCTGGCCGTCTTCCTCGGGGCCGCCGCGCTGCTCAACCCGCTGTGCCTGGCGCTCGCGCCGCTCGCCGTCGTGCCGATGGTGGTCTACCCGTACGGGAAGCGGTTCACCGACTTCCCGCACGCCATCCTCGGACTGGCCCAGGCCATCGGGCCCGTGGGGGCGTGGCTGGCGGTCACCGGCGCCTGGTCGTGGGAGGCGGTGATCCTCGGGCTCGCGGTCGGCGTCTGGATCGGCGGCTTCGACCTGATCTACGCCTGTCAGGACGTGGCCGCCGACCGGTCCCACGGGGTGCGGTCCGTCCCGGCGCGCTTCGGCATCGCCGGGGCGCTGTACGGCGCCCGCGGCAGCCACGTCGTCACCGTGGCGCTGCTGGCCTGGTACGGGGTGGCCACGGGGGCCGGGGCGGCGTACTGGGTGGGCCTGGCGATCGTGGTGGCGGCGTTCGTCTACGAGCACTCCATCGTGCGGCCCGGCGACCTGTCCCGACTTAACCGGGCGTTCTTCACCGTCAACGGCTTCATCGGGATCGCCCTGTTCGTCTGCGCCCTGGTCGACCTGGTGCTGCGCGGCCTGACGGTCTGACGCCGGGGCGCCTCGGTCCCCGCCCGGATCGCGTTCGGTCCCCGCCCGGATCGCGGAGGACGCCGCGGACGGTGCCGGACGGTGCCGCGGAGGGGTCAGGACGTCAGCCGGGCCCGCCGGGGCGACCGGCCGACCGGGGTGCGGCGGAACCAGAACGCCGCCAGCACCCCGCCGATCAGCCCGAAGAGGTGGCCCTGCCAGGAGACGCCCGAGGACGTGGGCAGCACGCCCCACAGGATCGAGCCGTAGAGCAGGACGACCGTGATGCCCACCGTGATGTCCAGGGCGTCGCGGTCCACGAAGCCGCGCACCAGCAGATAGCCGAAGAGGCCGAAGACCAGGCCCGAGGCGCCCGCCGTGATGGAGTGCTCGGGCGCGGTCAGCCAGACGCCGACGCCGCTGACGACGATGATCGTCAGGCTGACGGCGAGGAAGCGTCCTATGCCGCGGACGGCCGCGAGGAACCCGAGCACCAGCAGCGGCACGCTGTTGGCCGCCACGTGGTCCCAGCCGAAGTGGAGGAACGCCGCCGGTATGACGTCGGCCAGCTCGTCCGTGTCGCGCGGCGAGACGCCGTAGGGGTCGAGGGAGTGGCCGGTGGCGACGTCGACCACCTCCAGCAGCCACAACAGGGCCACCCACGCCAGCATCAGCACACCCGCCGACAACGCCTTGGAGGCACGCGAGGGGCGAGACGTGCCGGTCGTCGATCCGTACGGTCCGTACACCATCAGGGCCTCTCCCGTTCCGCTGTCCAACGTGCCGGCGGCGCCGCCGTGGTCGTGGCCGCCCGTTGCCCACCCGCGATCACCGCTGTGGATGTGCCCGCTTTCGCCGCCGTGTACGACAACGTCACGGACCGTGGCGGAAGTTCCGGGACCCTCCTCCCGGACCGGTCCCGCGCCGGTCGGCCGGTCAGGAGCCGGACCCGCCCAGCTCCCCGTAGAGCGCCGCGGCCATCACGTCCTGCGGGTCCAGCCACTTCGCGCCCTTCGGCGCCTTGAGCGGGACCGCCTTCCCGGGGGCGAAGGAGAGGACGAGCGGCAGCCTCCCGGCGCTCTCGGACTCCTCCGCGTCCCCCGCTCCGAGGAACCGCCCCAGGTCCACCGTCATTCCCGCCAGGGTGTCGCCGCGCAGCGTGAGGTCCACGGTGACCTCGCGGTCCGGCGCCCGTTCCAGCCAGGCGAACCCGATGCCGTCGAAGCGCTCCTTCAGCGGGCCCAGCGCGTCCGCGAGGTCACGGGCGATCTCGCGGGCCGGCAGGGACACCGTGACGTGCTCGGCGCCGTCGCGGCGTCCGGCGTCCCGGAAGGAGGCGTGCTCGTCCAGGGCCCGGCGCACCGAGTCGATCACGTGGTGCTGGGCCCCGGCGCTCTGCAGGAGGTCCACGCTGTTCGCCAGGCGCTGGGCGCGTTCGCCGTACTTGCCGCCCAGCGCCCGCGCGAAGTGGTCGAACTCCTCGGGGTCGATCTGCACCCACCTGCCCCGGAACATGTCCCGGGCGGCGGCCAGGGAGGGCGGCAGGTCGTCCACGGAGCGGGCCAGCTCGGCGGCCTGCGACACCGTCGCGTGGCCCCCGTCGAACTCCGCGTCCAGCCTCGTCCAGTCGGCGCGGACGTAGAAGTCCGTGCCGATCGACCGGTAGCCGGCGAGGTCCAGACCGCCGAAGTTCACCATCGAGCCGGAGTCGAGACGGTCCTCGTCGTCGACCTCCTTCAGCGGCTTCTCCAAGCCGGCCGTGCCGGCCGTGAACGCGACCTCCATCCGGGACAGCGACGCCGCGTCCGCGCGGCCGGGGACCGTCCCGCCGTCCCGGGCGGCCCGCCGGAGGAAGGCGTGGACCTCGTCGGTCGAGGCGTCGACGCGCGCGGTGACCGACACCGCCTCCCACTCCCCGAGCCGCTCGACGGCCCTGCGGGTCCTGGTCTCCGCGTCGGCCCGCTCGGAGGTCTCGCAGGCGGCGGAGGCGGCGAGCAGGAGGGCGCAACAGGCGACGGCCAGACTCTTGCGGGTGATGGGCATAGGACGATCCAACTACCTCGGGACGGACGCGGCCAGGTTCGGGAACGACCCGGCCGACGGAGGGACGTGGTGGACGACGTTAGGCTCGATGCCGTGATGGACGCTGCGATGGACAGTGTGCGACGGCCGTGGATCGTCGGTGTGTCCGGGGCGTCCGGTACGCCGTACGCCGCGTCGGTGCTGCGCGCGCTGCTGGAGGCGGGCGAGGACGTGGACCTGGTGGTCAGCAGGGCCTCCCGGCTGACGCTGCTGGACGAGACCGGCCACCCCTTCCGCGACGCGCACTGGCGCGAGGACCTGCGGCGCTGGCTGGCCCGGGGCGCGGACGGCACGCCGGACGCGTACGACGTGAAGATCGCCGACGCGGATCTTGGCGCGGCCCCCGGCGCCACCGCCGACGTCGGGGCGGGCGGCGGCACCGTGCGGTACTGGCCGGCCGGGGACCTGGCCGCGGGACCGTCGTCGGGCTCGTACCCGGCCAAGGGCATGCTCGTCGTCCCGGCCTCCACGGCGTGCGTGGCGGGGATCGCGCTGGGGCTCTCCAAGGACCTGCTCCAGCGCACGGCGAGCGTGACCCTCAAGGAGCGGCGCCCGCTGGTCGTCGCCGTGCGCGAGACGCCGCTGAACGGCCCGACGCTCAGGCACCTCGTCACCCTCGACGAGGCCGGGGCCGTGGTACTGCCGGCCTCGCCCGCGTTCTACGCGGGGGCGACCCACATCCAGGAACTGGTCGACTTCGTCGCCGGTCGGGCGCTGGACGCGGTGGGCGTCCCCCACCGGCTCTACCGCCGATGGAAAGGCGAGCTGGGGACCGGACAAGGCCAGTCTTAGGGAAAGGTACCCGGATGCCTTAGATTCGGTCACAGACAACCGACAGCGCGTGACGACGGAAGGCACCAGGACGCATGGACGCGGTGGACAGGCAACTCATCCAGGCGCTGCGCGAGAACGGCAGGGCCTCGTACGCCGAACTGGGCCGGCTCGTCGGCCTCTCCGGGCCTAGCGTCACCGACCGCATCAACCGGCTGGAGGCGGCCGGGGTCATCACCGGCTACCGCGCGACCGTGGACGCCTCCTCCCTCGGTCTCGGGGTCACCGCACTGATCGGCATCCAGCTCTCCGACGCCACGGACCACGAGGAAGTGGTCGACCGGCTGCGGGAACTGCCCGAGATCGAGGACTGCTGGTTCATCGCCGGCGACGACTCCTTCATGATCAAGGTGCGGGCCGGCGACGTGGACGACCTGGAGCGCACGATCCGCAGGCTGTCGGGGACCAAGGGCGTCTCCCGGACCCGGACGACGATCGTGCTCTCCACCAAGTGGGAGAACCGGGTCGGCGAACTGCCCGGCGGCGACGGCTGACGGCGGCGCCCGACCGGCGACCGACGCGGCGCCCGACCGGCGACGGACGGAGGAGACCGACGGGCCGAGGGGCCGACGGAGGGGTTCGGCTCCCCGGGCCGGCGGGGGTCCCGTCCTGCCGGAACAGGGGGAGGCGTAGGCTCGACGGGTCGCCCACGACGGACGGCCACACCCGCACAGGACCACCCGCAACCCCCGCACAGGACAAGGAGGCGGCGACGCATGGACGCTGGGCTCAAGCGTGAGCTGGAGGAGAAGGTCCGCGCCGGCGAGCGGCTGAGCCGTGAGGACGGCATCGCCCTGTACGAGTCCGACGACCTGGCCTGGCTGGGCGGCCTCGCCCACGAGGTGCGCACCCGGATGAACGGCGACGTGGTCTACTTCAACGTCAACCGTCATCTGAACATGACCAACGTGTGCACCGCCTCCTGCGCCTACTGCTCCTTCCAGCGCAAGCCGGGGGAGAAGGACGCGTACACCATGCGCATCGAGGAGGCCGTGCGACTGGCCAAGGCGATGGAGGGCGAGAACCTCACCGAGCTGCACATCGTCAACGGCCTGCACCCCACGCTGCCCTGGCGCTACTACCCGCGCTCGCTGCGGGAGTTGAAGAAGGCCCTGCCGAACGTGTCGCTCAAGGCGTTCACCGCCACCGAGATCCACCACTTCGAGACCATCTCGGGCCTGTCGGCGTCGGAGATCCTCGACGAACTGATCGACGCCGGTCTGGAGTCGCTGACCGGCGGCGGCGCGGAGATCTTCGACTGGGAGGTGCGGCAGCACATCGTCGACCACCGCACCCACTGGGAGGACTGGTCGCGCATCCACCGGCTGGCGCACTCCAAGGGCCTCAAGACGCCCTGCACGATGCTGTACGGCCACATCGAGGAGCCCCGCCACCGGGTCGACCACGTGCTGCGGCTGCGCGAACTCCAGGACGAGACCGGCGGTTTCCAGGTCTTCATCCCGCTGCGCTACCAGCACGACTTCGTGGACATGAAGGACGGCAAGATCCGCAACCGCCTCCAGGCCCGCACCACGATGGCCACGGGCGCGGAGGCGCTGAAGACGTTCGCGGTCTCCCGGCTGCTGTTCGACAACGTGCCCCACGTCAAGGTCTTCTGGGTGATGCACGGCGTGCAGACCGCCCAGCTCGCCCTCCAGCACGGCGCGGACGACATGGACGGCTCGGTGGTCGAGTACAAGATCACCCACGACGCGGACAACTACGGCACGCCGAACAAGCTCACCCGCGAGGACCTGCTGGAGCTGATCCGCGACGCCGGATTCCGCCCGGTCGAGCGGAACACCCGCTACGAGGTCGTCCGCGAGTACGACGGCCCCGACCCGCTGCGGCGCGAGTCCCCGCAGCCCATGCGGGTCTGACCCGGCGACGGACCGGCGGAAACGGCACGATGGCACTGCGCTACGAGCTCGATCCCCCCGTCGACCGGCGGCTCGTCGACGGAATCCGCGCGCTGTGGGTCGAGGTGACCAACGCGGGCGGCGCCGTCGGCTTCGTGCCGCCGGTCACCGCCGACGACGTGCGCCCCGAACTCGTCAAGCACCTCGTCGCGATGTCCGAGGGCCGGGCGCGGCTGCTGGTGGCCCGGGACGAGGAGGGCGAACCGGTGGGCACCGCCTTCCTCTCGTTCAACACGCACCGGCTGATGCGACACTGGGTGTGGCTGTACACCGTGATGCTCCACCCCGCCCGCCAGGGCCGGGGCGAGGGCCGGGCCCTCATGGCCGCCGTCGAGGACGCCGTCCGAGGCATGGACGGGATACGGGGCATACGGCTCACCTGCCGCGGCGGGGTGGGGCTGGAGCGGTTCTACGGGTCGTGCGGCTACAAGGAGGTCGGTCGTGTCCCCGACGCCATCAAGGTCGCGGACGACGACTTCCGGGACGACATCACCATGTGGCTCCAGCTCCGCTGACGTCGGCCACACGAAAGGACCACCACTGTGACCAGCACACCGGAGAACACACGGGACGACGCACCGGGCCGCAGGTCGCACGCGACGCTCCGCTACACGGCCCTGCGGCTCGGCATCTTCGCCGCCTGCTTCGTGGTCGTCGCGGTGCTCGCCTACGTCGGCGTACTGCCCGAGGCCATCGGCAAGGCCAACCCGCTCTGGCTGCTCATGCTCGCCATGATCGTCTCCGCGCCGCTCAGCGTGGTGCTGCTGCGCAGGCAGCGCGACGAGATGTCCGAGCAGATCGTCGAGCGCGTGGACCGCGCCAAGCGGAAGATCGCCGCCAACCGGAGCCAGGAGGACGACGTCGCGTAACACTCGTCACACACCTTCCGCCGCACGGCACGCCCCGCCCGGGAATACCCCGCCCCCGGCGGGGTGTTGTGCGTCGGCGGACGCCGCCTCCGCCGGGCGGCCCGGGGAAGACCGACGACCCAGTGTTAGCGTGAGGACCGTGACGACAGCAGCCCGTACCACCGCCCAGGCCGAGAGCACGATGCTCGTGGCCCGGCTGCACGTCGACCTCTGCCGCTGTCTGTCCGCGGCCTGTCGCACCCGCTGAGCCGACGCGACCTTCGGCGGCCGGACGACCCCCCGGCGCGCCCTTCCCCCTTTCCGAGTTTTCCGGGACCGTCGAATCCTCCGAGTGTTCGGAGGATCGTGTCCCCCCACGCCTCACCGGAGTGTGTCCGTGTCCTCGAACGTGTCGTCCAACACGTCCACCGACCCGTCCCCGCGCATACGACGCCGGACCGGCCTGCCGAGAGTGCCCTTCTGGGCCCAGATCCTCCTCGGCCTGGTCCTCGGCGTCCTGTTGGGCTGGGTCGCCCGCAGCACCGGTGCCGCCTGGCTCGGCACCACCCTCGACCGGATCGGCGAGACCTTCGTCCAACTGCTGAAGCTGGCCGTCGGACCGCTGGTCTTCTTCGCGATCACCGTCTCGATCACCAACCTGCGGAACGTCTCCAACGCCGCCCGCCTGGCGACCCGCACGCTGCTGTGGTTCATGGCGACCTCGCTGATCGCCGTCGCGATCGGCCTGGGCATCGGCCTGCTGACCGACCCCGGCGCGGGCACCGGCCTGTCCCCGAAGGACGGCGGCCGGCCCGAGGACGCCGGTTCCTGGCTGGACTTCCTCACCGGGATCATCCCGACGGACGTCGTCACGCCGTTCACCGAACTGAACGTCCTCCAGATCGTCTTCCTGGCCGCCGTCGCCGGTGTCGCCGCCCTGAAGCTCGGTGAGAAGGCCGCCCCGCTGCTGTCCTTCGCCGAGGCCGCCCTCGCCCTGCTGCAGAAGGCGCTGTGGTGGGTCATCCGCCTGGCGCCGCTGGGCACCCTCGGCCTGATCGGGCGCGCGATCAACGAGTACGGCTGGAACCTGCTCGGCCAGTACGCCACCTTCACCGTCGACGTCTACGTCGGCTGCCTGCTGGTCCTCTTCGGCGTCTACCCGCTGCTGCTGGCGACGGTCGCCCGGGTCAGCCCGCTGCGGTTCTTCCGCGGCGCCTGGCCGGCCATCCAGCTCGCGTTCGTCTCCCGCTCCTCGGTGGGCACCATGCCGGTGACCCAGAAGGTCACCGAGCGCCTGGGCGTGCCCCGGGAGTACGCGTCCTTCGCCGTGCCGTTCGGGGCCACGACGAAGATGGACGGCTGCGCGGCGATCTACCCGGCGCTCGCCGCGATCTTCGTCGCGGAGATCTTCGGGGTGTCCCTCGGCATCGGCGACTACCTGCTGATCGCCTTCGTCTCCGTCGTCGGCTCGGCCGCCACCGCCGGCCTCACCGGCGCCACCGTGATGACCACGCTGACCCTCTCCACGCTGGGCCTGCCGCTGGAGGGCGTGGGTCTGCTGCTGGCGATCGACCCGATCCTGGACATGATGCGGACCGCCACCAACGTCGCCGGCCAGGCCGTCGTCCCGGTCCTGGTCGCGGCCCGCGAGAAGATCCTCGACCTGGACGCCTTCCACAGCGCCCGGAGCTTCGACCTCGACGAGGTGGATGGTGCCGAGGGTGTCGACGAGGCCGGGACCGCCGGCCGTCCCCGGGGCGGCTCCGGCGCCGACCCGGCCGCCGTACCGGCCTGATCGGGCGGCCGGACGCACCGGCCGGCCCGCCCGGCTCCACGGGCCCCG
>NZ_BAAASZ010000002.1:0-51864 GCF_039533145.1 Streptomyces macrosporus | reverse complement strand
CCTCCCCGCTCCGGGGAGGCGGACGGGGCCCGTCCGCGTCTCGGGGCCCCTTCGGGGGCCGGCCGTCTCGCGGGGCGCCGTCGAGGGGCGGGACGCGCGGGGACACGCACGGGAACAAAGGCGCGGGGGACAAAGGCAGGAGCCCCCGCCGGGGCGGGGGCTCCTTGGGTACTGCTTATCCGGTCGTCTGCCGGCATCGGGCCCCCGTACCGAGGGGCGCCGCGCCGACACGGCCAGGGTTCCGGCCGAGCCGGGGCAACTCAGACCGCGGTGACGTTCTCCGCCTGCGGACCCTTCGGGCCCTGCGTCACGTCGAAGGTGACCGCCTGGTTCTCCTCCAGGGAACGGAAACCGTTGGCGTTGATCGCGGAGTAGTGAACGAACACATCGGGACCGCCGCCGTCCTGAGCGATGAAACCAAAGCCCTTTTCGGCGTTGAACCACTTGACGGTTCCGGTAGCCATAAGCCCTCCTTGGGCCTATAAGGGTTGCCCTGCTCCAGAACCCACAGGAACTCTGAAAACGACGAGAGCCCGCGGTCACATGCTCCGCAGGCTCTGTACTGCAAGGGAAACCAAACTGCAACTTGCTCCGAGCCTAGCACGGCATCCCCCGGGGAGGAAGGTCGATCATGCCCGGCGCGCCGCCGGCCGGGTGACCACCCCCCGACGGGGCGCGCCGTCCCGGCGGAGATAGCCTCACGAGGTGGAAAGTTCTGCCGCTGACCAGCCCGTCGCCGACCACCCCCGGAGGCGGCCCCGCGTCGGGCACATCCAGTTCCTCAACTGTCTCCCCCTCTACTGGGGCCTGGCCCGGACCGGCACCCTGCTGGACCTGGAGCTGACCAAGGACACCCCGGAGAGACTGAGCGAACAGCTCGTGGCCGGGGAACTCGACATCGGCCCGATCACCCTCGTGGAATTCCTCCGCCACGCCGACCGCCTGGTCGCCCTGCCCGACATCGCGGTGGGCTGCGACGGACCGGTGATGTCCTGCGTGATCGTCTCCAAGGGGCCGCTGGAGAGCCTCGACGGCGAACGCGTCGCCCTGGGGTCCACCTCCCGCACCTCCGTACGGCTGGCGCAGCTGATGCTCGCCGAGCGGTACGGCCTGGCGCCCGCCTACTACACCTGCCCGCCCGACCTGGGGCTGATGATGCAGGAGGCGCAGGCCGCCGTGCTGATCGGCGACGCCGCCCTGCGCGCCTCCCTCCACGACGCGCCCCGGCTGGGCCTTCGGGTCCACGACCTGGGCCTGATGTGGAAGGAGTGGACCGGCCTCCCCTTCGTCTTCGCCGTCTGGGCGGCCCGCCGCGACTACCTGGAGCGCGAGCCCGAGACGGTGCGGGAGGTCCACCGGGCCTTCCTCGCCTCCCGGGACCTGTCCCTGGAGGAGGTCGGCAAGGTGGCCGAGCAGGCGGCCCGCTGGGAAGCGTTCGACGCCGCCCTGCTGGAACGCTACTTCACCACCCTGGACTTCCGGCTGGGGCCCGAACAGCTCACCGGCATCGCGGAGTTCGCCCGCCGCACCGGGCCCACCACCGGATTCCCGGCCGACGTGCGCGTCGAACTCCTAAGCTGAGAGCCGCACTTCGACGGGGGACGACGGGGGAGGCAGGGCCATGCAGCCGCTGGAGGCGGACGACCCGCGGACCGTCGGCGAGTACCGGCTGCTGAGGCGGCTCGGCGCCGGCGGAATGGGACGCGTCTACCTGGGACGCAGCCCGGGAGGCCGGACGGTCGCGGTGAAGGTCGTGCACCCGCACTTCGCCGCGGACGAGGAGTTCCGCGGGCGCTTCCGCCGCGAGGTCGACTCCGCGCGGCGGGTCGGCGGCGAGTGGACCGCGCCGGTGCTCGACGCGGACCCGGAGGCGCCCACGCCCTGGGTCGCGACGGGCTACGTGGCCGGCCCCTCCCTCCACCAGGCGGTCGTCGGACACGGACCGCTGCCCGAGCACACCGTGCGGGCGCTGGGGGCCGGGCTGGGCGAGGCGCTGGCCGCCGTCCACGCCCGCGGCCTGGTGCACCGGGACGTCAAGCCGTCCAACGTCCTGCTGACGTTGGACGGCCCGCGCCTGATCGACTTCGGGATCGCCCGCGCCATGGACGGCACCGCCTCGCTCACCTCCACCGGCGTCACCGTCGGCTCGCCCGGCTACATGTCGCCGGAACAGGTCCTCGGCCGCGAGGCGGGCCCGGCCTCGGACGTCTTCTCGCTCGGCGCGGTGCTGGCCTACGCGGCGACCGGCACACCGCCCTTCCCCGGGGACAACTCGGCGGCACTGCTGTACAAGGTGGTCCACGAGGAACCGGAACTGGGCGATCTGGACGGCGTGTTGCGCGAGACCGTCACCGCCTGCCTGGCCAAGGACGCCACCGCCCGTCCGTCCCCCGCCGAGGTCGCCCGGCGACTGGCGGGCGCGGCCGGCGCGACCGGACTCGTCCGCCCCGGCTGGCTGCCGGGACCGGTGGTGGAGGGCGTGAGCCGCCGCGCGGTGGAACTGCTGGAGTTGGAGGCGGACGACGAGCCCCCCGCGCCCCCGCCCGTACCCTCCGCGCCCGCACCCTCCCCGCCCGTCCACGCCACGCCGACCGAACCCTCGGCCCCGCCACCGGGCGGCCCACCGGGAGCCTTCGGCCCGCCCCCGCCGTACGGCGCCCCCACCGAGGACGGGACGCCACCGCGGCGGAGGCGGCGCCGCGCGGCCCTGCTCGCCGCCGGGGCGCTGCTGGCCGCCACCGCGGCCGGAGGGCTCCTGCTGTTCCCCGACGGCCTGTTCCCCGGCGGCGGAGGCGACGACCCGAAGCCGGACGACCGGCCCCCCGGCACGGTGCCCGAGGCGTTCGTCGGCACCTGGGAGGGACAGACCGTCACCCGCAGCGGGCTGCACGGCTCCACCCTCACCCTGACCGTCTCCGAGGGCCGCGAGGGCGAGGAGACGGTGCGCATGGTCTACGAGATCACCGGCCTGGAGTGCAGGGCCAGGGGCACGGTCGAGGACGTCTCGAAGACCCGTCTGAAGGTCACCGAGCGGAGCGAGGGCGACTCCCCGGAGGTGCTCGGGGTCAAGGTGTGCAGCGGGGAGACCGCCACGGTCGTCCTCACCCTGGACGGGGAGGGGCGGCTGCACTACGCGTCCGACGACGTGGGCGCCGGCCGGCCCGAGGGCGATCTCACCAGGAGGAAGTGACGCGAGCGGGCACGCCGACCGGCCGGAACGCCGTCGGAGCGCCGGCGTAGGCTGGATCGGTCCCGCGCCAGGGGAATCCGTCGAACCGACTCGAAAGGACCGCCCGGTGACCGAGAACGCCGACCTCCAGTCCGTACTCGACCGCGCCGCCGAGGGCGGGCGGATCAGCGCTGAGGAGGCGTTGGAGCTCTACCGGCACGCCCCGCTGCACGCGCTGGGACAGGCCGCCGACGCGGCGCGACGCCGGCGCTACGCGGGCACCGAGCACATCGCGACGTACATCATCGAGCGGAACATCAACTACACCAACGTGTGTGTGACGGCCTGCAAGTTCTGCGCCTTCTACGCGGCCCCCAAGGACACCGCCAAGGGCTGGGTCCGCGATCTGGACGACATCCTGCGCCGCTGCGAGGAGACCGTCGCGCTGGGCGGCACCCAGATCATGTTCCAGGGCGGCCACCACCCCGACTTCGGCGTCGAGTACTACGAGGAGCACTTCTCGGCGATCAAGAAGCGCTTCCCCGAGCTGGTCATCCACTCCCTGGGCGCCTCCGAGGTCGAGCACATGGCCCGCGTCTCGGGCGTGACGGTGGAGGAGGCCATCACCCGCATCCGGGACGCCGGCCTGGACTCCTTCGCCGGCGCCGGCGCCGAGCTGCTGCCGGAGCGCCCGCGCAAGGCGATCGCCCCGCTGAAGGAGTCCGGCGAACGCTGGCTGGAGATCATGGAGACCGCCCACCGGCTGGGCGTGGAGTCCACCACCACGATGCTGATGGGCACCGGCGAGACCAACGCCGAACGCATCGAGCACCTGCGGATGATCCGCGACGTCCAGGACCGCACCGGCGGCTTCCGCGCCTTCATCCCGTACACCTACCAGCCGGAGAACAACCACCTGAAGGGCCGCACCCAGGCGACGATCTTCGAGTACCTGCGCATCCTGGCCGTCGCCCGGCTCTTCCTCGACAACGTCGCGCACATCCAGGGCTCGTGGCTGACCACCGGCAAGGAGATCGGCCAACTCTCCCTCCACTACGGCGCGGACGACCTGGGCTCGGTGATGCTGGAGGAGAACGTCGTCTCCTCCGCCGGGGCGAAGCACCGCTCCAACCGGATGGAGTTGATCGACCTCATCCGCAAGGCCGGCCGCGTCCCGGCGCAGCGCTCGACGACGTACGAGCACCTGGTGATCCACGACGACCCGGCGAACGACCCGGTGGACGACCGTGTCGTCTCCCACCTGTCCTCCACGGCCATCGAGGGCGGCACCGCCCACCCGGAGCTCAAGCTCCTCGACGCCAACTGACCCGACCGTGCCGACGATCCACGCCCCGCTCGCCGTCCGTCTCACCGAGGACGGCGAGCCGCTCGCGGGGTATGCGGTGGCGGTCGAGGGCGACCGGATCGCGGCGGTCGGGCCGTTGGCGGAGTTGGACGCGGAGTATCCGGAGGCCCGCGTCCGCCGCTGGTCCGGCGTCCTCGGCCCCGGCCGCTGCGCGGCGGACGCGGCGGCCTGGCTGGAGACGGCGTACCACCCCGACCCGCGCGAGGCCGACGCCCTCGGCACCGAGCCCCTGACGGGTGCCGACCTGGCCGCCCTGGAGATGGACGAGACCCGCTGGGGCGCGAGCGCCCGTCGCGGCCTGCAACGCCTGCTGCGCGAGGGCGTCACCTCCGTCGTCGGGCCCTTCACCCGTCCCGCGGTCCGCACGGCCGTCCTCCGGTCGGGCCTCGTCGTCCTGTCCGCCCCCCGCCCGTCCGCCCTGTCCCCGGGCGCCCGCGCGGACTTCGCCGTCCACGACGAGACCGACGGACGCTGCCTGGCCACGGTCCTCACCGGCCGCCTGGTCCACCGCCGCGCCTGACCTCACCAGGGCTTGTCGCGCTTCGGTATGTCCCCGTGGTTCTCGCACCCCAGGTGTCCTGCCACGTTGCGCGCCACGTGCTGGAGGATGTCCATGTTCATCCACGGAGCGTCCAGCCCTCCTTCGCCTCTCAGCGCGCGATGACCGTAGGAAAAATTTGCACGAACGACCGGCTCTTTCCCTTCTTCAATGGTGAGGTCAGACGTGCGGCACTCGAAGTAGATGTCGGCTCCCGTGTAAGTGGATATCGCCTGCAGGGCAATCGGAAATTTCTCTTCGCCAATTATTTCGTCCTCCGGGTCCGGTGGAATGCTCTTGTGGTCGGTTGGCTGGAAAGAGACGCGTGGAACGGGGGGCTTGCCACTTTCCCGGGGAGTGATTCGGCAGAACTCCACAATTTCTTTCCTGTTGCTTTCCAGTAGGGGCAACAGGCTGTTCACGAACTTGTCCGTGTCGTCCATCACGGAAGAGCGATCGAATCTCCTTGCCGCCGTGACTTTCTCCATGGATTCTGCGGCTGTCGGCGACAGTCCTCCGCACACTTCCTCGGCAGTGACGGAGTTTCCGCCGTCCTTTGACCCGCATGCTGTCGAGGTCAGAAACACGGCACAGAGAGTCAGAGTGGCGTGCAGGCGAAGCTTCAAAAAGGGCATATATTTTCTCCGCTTGGTCGTCCGGTAATCCTCGAAAAGCCGTCCAGGGGTTTTCGATGGCGCGAGAACGGCGCTTTCGATGAAGGTGTTCGGTCTTCATCCTTGAAGTTCCGTGGATTCATGGTGAAGAGGCGACCTCGGGTGTTCACCTCCCGAAGTGAGGAGCAACATCGGATCGGCTGGACCTGTAGGTGTTCGCGACGTCGATGTCGTTCAACCAGGGGTCGCGCGTGGAGATTCCATGTGTGTTGACGAAAGCATCAAGAGGGTCCATGGACCTGACCTTGCCTCTTTCGGTGAATTCTCCGCTGTCCAGCCCGTTGTCCTCCTCAAAGGATTCCATCTTCTTTTCCAGTTCGCGATTCAAGGAGTTTTCGTACTGGGTTTCCGCAGCGCCAGTGACCCCTTCGACTACCGTAGGCACGACAAATGTTACCGCCATAGATGCCGAGGGGCCTCCGAAGGGAAGGGTCAGAAGCCCTGCGCCGATGCCGATTCCCTGGCTTACGGTGAACTTTTCCCAGGCCGCAGCCTCGGAAAGTTTGCGCTCTTGCTTTTCTGTCTCGTCTTTCAGGGTCTCTTGGATGTCGAAGACTCGGGAGTGATCGATGATCCCATTGAACCTTGCTCCGGTTTCAATGATTACTTTGGCTTCGTAATCAGGTCCCGGGTGCACCTTCAATAGGCTCGCCATGTATTCTTGTTGTGCTGCTGCGAGGATCTCATAATTCCCCTCGTGTCGCCCAACGGAGGCAAGGAACTTTGTTGCCGCGTTTTCGCCGATGGTGAAATGGCCGTTTCCTTCCTTGTGCCTGAATGCGGCATCGCGTGCTTCCTTGCTGTAGTCGGCTTCCCCGAAGTCTGAAATCGCCCAGTTCAGGTCATCAATGTAACCGGCTCCCATCTTTGCCAAACTGTTTCCGATGCCGGGCCTGTCGGATGCGTAATCCATATCGTCACCTACGACTGTCACGACTTGACTCATGATGTTCGCCGTGGTGTCATCGCGGTTCAGGCCGAGCTCGGGACGGTCGTATGGAATTCCAAGGGTTGCGGCTTCCAGGGCATGCCCCAACTCGTCGTAGCCGTACCCTTGGTGCCCCTTTGCGTCAGATGTGGAGTCCTTCAGCCATTCGCGTTCCATTAGCAGGTACTTTAGATCCGGGTCCAAGTCGCTTACTTTTCCTGTGTTCTTTTCCCAATCTTTCGAGTGGAATATTTCCTTTGCGGCTTCCGGGTTGTGACCAAGAGCCTCCAGGTAGCCGGCCATGGGGTCGTTGCCCGCGTCTGAGCCGAAGCTGAGTTGGGCCTTGTGGTCGTCGACGTACCAGAGATCCTCGAGGTCGCCCTCGTGCTTGCGCTCGAAGGAGAAAAGTGCCTTTCCGTAGTCCTTTAGGAACTCGGTCTCGAACTCACCGTGGCGCATCAGGCTGCTCATGATCGAGAAGCCGTATGATCCCTCACTCGCTACGATCATGTCCGGGTACGAGAAGTAGATGCGCTCGTCTCCGAGCCTGACCATCTCCTTCTTCCACTCCCGCATGGCATCGCTCTGGGAGTGGGAGGCGGTGGCGAGCGTGTGGGACAGGGACTTCTGGATGCCCGCCAGGGTCTTCACCGCGTCCTTGTCGGAGTGGTGCCGTTGATCGGCGACGCTCTGCCAGAACCGCAGGACCCCTTCGGGCCCGACCTTGGTGGCGAAGCGCTCGGCGAAGTAGGGGTCGCCCTCGTGCTTCCTGAGCAGCCGGTTGAACTGCACGAGCTGCTCGTCGGTCATGTCTCGGCCGAGAGCGGCGAGCTTGACGAGGGTGTCGGCGTCCTTGCGGGCCTCGCGGCGTCCCTTCTGGGCGTCCTGGACGCTGTTGAACATGTCCGGGTGGAAGCCGGGGGAGCGCCCGTTGGGGTCCTGGGACAGCGCCCAGTGCAGTGCGGTGTCGGCCTCGGTGGCGTTGGCGAGGGCCGTTTTGATCCGGTCGTTGTAGCCCCGGATCACGTCCTCGTAGGCCTGTTTGAGGACGGCGAGCCGGTTCGGTTCCTTCTTGTCCTCCGGGTCCAGGTACACCAGCCCGGCGGGGGAGAGTTTCAGGTTCCTGTCCTCGGCGACCTCCGCGGCGACGTCGCGGATCCGCTTCTGGGCGGAACGGAAACTCTCCAGTGCGCTGTCGAGCAGCCGATGGATGTCTCGGGCCTCCTCCGAGGCGTTGTCCATCTGCTTCTCGACCTCGGTGAACTTCTTGAAAGCCGCGTTCGCCGCTTCTCCCTCCCAATCGGAGGCTCGCAGAGCCCTGGACACCTCGGACTTGAAAGAGGTGGCGATGGTGTCGAACTGACCCGGAAGGTTCCGCCACTTGGCGACCGCCTCGGACAGCGGTGCCAGGTCGGCGTCCTTGACGGTGTCGTAGCTCAGCGTCACTTCTTCTCGTCCTTCTCGTCCTGCTTCAGCCCATCGATCACCTTGGCCTGATCGCTGTCCTCACGCTTGAGTTCGCTGGCCGCCGCGCGCAGAGGCTTTGCCACACCGTCGTCCAACAGGCTCTGCAGGTACTTCATCTGCTCTTCCCAGCGTTCCTGGAAGGTGGCGAACGCCCCGGCGGACCTGAAGCCCTTCAGGCCCTTGGCCACCTGCTCCGTCTCCTTCATCGCGGCGTCGTCCGCCTTGGCGAGGTTGCCGCGGATGGTGTCGGTCCTGCCCGCACGCTTGGTGAGTTCGCCGGGGGTGACGTGGAGCTTCTTCCCGGAGCCACCACCCCCGCCGTCGTGTCCGTTGAGTCTCGTGCGGGTGTCCCGCTCCTGCGTGGCCTTCGCCACGAGTCGGGCCCATTCCTCGTCGAACGACACGGTTCCCCCTCTGATCACGCTTGCGACACCCTATGCGACTCTGTGTAGTCGATCTCTTGTCGGGGACGCAAAGGGTTCGAGCAGGGCGCGTGGCGTAGGTGCTTCCGGACGAGTGGTTCCGTGCGGTCACCGCTCGTTCAGAGCCGCAGGGGGCGGCACGGCATACCGGGAATCGGGGTTTTCGGCCAGGGAGCCCGCGGGTTCCCGGCGTCGGGTTGTTCCGGGTTCCGCTTGGCGGTCCTCGTGTTCGCCTCCGCCGTTCGACGGTGGTGTGGCAGGGGCGGGCGCAGGCCGGCTCTCGCCGCGCTCCTCGCGTCCGCGGAAGCGGCAGGCGACGACGGGGACGCCGGGCCGGGGTTCCGGACGACGGAGGTGATCTCCACCGCGGCCGGGCGGGCGTCGTCGTGCGCGCAGGGCGAGGCGCGCAGGGCGAGGTTCGGAGGGTGCCCACGTCGCCTCCGCTTTCCGTGGCCGGCGTTCGGCACGGCGTCGGTCCCGTGCGGGGCGGGCCGGGCGCCCCGCGGCGGGGCTGCCACAATGGCCGCGTGACGCGCGCATCCCTGGACAAGCAGCCCCGTGAAGTCGCCGCGATGTTCGACAAGGTGGCGGCCCGGTACGACCTCACCAACGACGTGCTGTCCCTGGGGCAGACACGGCTGTGGCGGCGCGAGGTCGCCCGGGCCGTGGACGCGCGGCCGGGAGAGCGGGTGCTCGACCTGGCGGCCGGGACGGGGACGTCGTCGGTGCCGTTCGCGAGCGCCGGGGCGTACACCGTGCCGTGCGACTTCTCCCTCGGGATGCTGCGCGAGGGGAAGAAGCGCGAGCCGTGGATGCCGTTCACCGCCGGCGACGCGACGCGCCTGCCGTTCGCCGACGACGTGTTCGACGCCGTCACCATCTCCTTCGGGCTGCGGAACGTCCACGACACCGACGCCGCGCTGCGCGAGATGCTGCGGGTGACCAGGCCCGGCGGGCGGGTGGTCATCTGCGAGTTCAGCCACCCCACCTGGGCGCCGTTCCGCACCGTCTACACCGAGTACCTGATGCGGGCCCTGCCGCCGCTGGCGACCGCCGTGTCCAGCAACCCGGACGCGTACGTCTACCTCGCCGAGTCCATCCGCGCCTGGCCGGACCAGCCCGCCCTGGCCCGCCGGCTCCAGGACGCGGGCTGGACGAGGGTGGCCTGGCGGAACCTGACGGGCGGGATCGTCGCCCTGCACCGGGGGTTCGCCGCGTAGGGGCGGCTCCTCACCGGTTCACAGGTCGAGGCGGAAGCGGAGGCCCGCCGACTTCGAGGTGGGGTTCGGGGTGGGGACGGCGTACGTCTCGGCCCGGCGCATGCCCGGGCGGCGGGTGACCGCGATGGAACGCTCGTCGCCTTCCTCGACCATGGCGACGACGTGCCGGGCGCCGGTGAAGCCGGCCGGCTCGCCGCCGCCGTCCGGCACCGTCCACGGGCAGAAGCCGTGCTCGGCCGCGTGCCGGCGCTGCCGCTCGGCGAACTCCCGGTACTCCTCCGGCGGCAGGGAGGCTCCGCCGTGGAACTCCATCACCGCCGGGTCGTCGAAGAGGCGGCGCCAGGAGACGGCGTCCTCGGGGGTCGGCCCGCGCGGGGAGACACGCGCAGGGAGAGCGGCGGGGGGCTCGACGGCATGGGCATCCCCTCAGGGTGAGCGGTCGACCACCCCCATAGACTGCACACATCCAGTGCCCGGCGCGACCGGCACGCCGACCATCGAGACCTGTGGAGTCCGTCGTGGCCGAATCCTCCTCGAAGCCCTCCGCGAAGGCAGTCTCCGAGCACAGCGCCGATGTGATCGTGGTGGGGGCCGGTCCGGCCGGGTCCACCACCGCCTACCACCTGGCCCGCTCCGGGCTCGACGTCCTGCTGCTGGAGAAGACGGCCTTCCCTCGGGAGAAGGTCTGCGGTGACGGTCTGACCCCGCGCGCGGTCAAGCAGCTCGTCGCGATGGGCATCGACGTCTCCGAGGAGGCGGGCTGGCTGCGGAACAAGGGCCTGAGGATCATCGGCGGCGGCGTCCGGCTCCAGCTCGACTGGCCGGAGCTGGCGAGCTTCCCGGACTACGGGCTGGTCCGCAAGCGCGACGACTTCGACGAGCAGCTGGCCCGGCAGGCCGAGAAGGCCGGGGCGCGGCTGTACGAGCGGTGCAACGTCGGCGCGCCGATCGTCGACGAGCGCACGGGGCGGATCACCGGCGTCGAGGCGAAGCTGGGCGAGGAGAAGAGGCCGGTCGCCTTCCACGCGCCGCTGGTGGTCGCGGCCGACGGCAACTCCACGCGGCTCTCGGTGGCCATGGGCCTGCACCGGCGCGACGACCGTCCGATGGGCGTGGCGGTCCGCACGTACTTCACCTCGCCGCGCCACGACGACGACTACCTGGAGTCCTGGCTGGAGCTGTGGGACCGGCGCGGTCCCCAGGACCGGTTGCTGCCCGGCTACGGCTGGATCTTCGGCATGGGCGACGGCACCTCCAACGTCGGGCTGGGCGTGCTCAACACCTCGTCGTCCTTCAAGGAGCTGGACTGGCGGGAGATCCTCAAGGCGTGGTGCGCCTCGATGCCCGAGGAGTGGGGCTACACGCCGGAGAACATGACGGGCCCGATCCGCGGTGCCGCGCTGCCGATGGCGTTCAACCGGCAGCCGCACTACACGCGGGGGCTGATGCTGGTCGGCGACGCGGGCGGCATGGTCAACCCGTTCAACGGCGAGGGCATCGCGTACGCCATGGAGTCCGGGCGGATCGCGGCCGACGTCGTCGTCCAGGCCCTCGCCCGGCAGACCCCGGCGCAGCGCGAGCTGGTGCTGCGCCGCTACCCGAGGATCCTGAAGGACACCTACGGCGGGTACTACACGCTGGGCCGGGCGTTCGTGAAGCTGATCGGCAACCCGAAGATCATGAAGCTGGCCGCGGAGCGCGGTCTGACACATCCGCTGCTGATGCGCTTCACGCTGAAGCTGCTGGCCAACCTGACGGACCCGCAGGGCGGCGACGCGATGGACCGGATCATCAACGGGCTGGCGAAGGTCGCCCCGCGCGCGTAGGGGCGCCGCCGCGCGTCCACACCGCCGCGCGCTCCCGCCGCCGTCCGCCGGTGCGGACGGGGCGCGAGGGCGGCACGTGACGCCGGAGGCGCGGGAGGTGCGTGGAGATGCGTGAGGTCGCGTCCGGAATGCCGGACGCGACCTCACGCGCATGTCGGGGAGAGGACGCCGCGGGACGTCAGAGCACGCGCACCGCGCCCGTGGGCATGTCGTAGCTCATGTCGCGCTCGACGATGCCGGTGGAGGGGTTCTGGGCGCCGATGAAGCGTCCGTTCCCGATGTAGACGGCCACGTGGTAGGCGCTGCCCGCACTGCCCCAGTAGAGGATGTCGCCGGGCCGGAGGTTGTCCAGGGAGACCTGGGTGCCCGCCGTGGACTGGCTCTGGGAGGTGCGGGGCAGGCTGATGCCGAGCTGGCGGAAGGCGGCCTGGGTGAGACCGGAGCAGTCGTAGGCGCTGGGACCGGTGGCGCCCATGACGTAGGACTTGCCGATCTGCGCGCGCAGGAAGGAGACGAGGGTCGCCACGTTGCCGCCGCCGGTCGGGGCGGGCGCCTCCGCGGTGGAGTCCGCGGTGGAGGTGGCGACGGTGGTGCGCTGCGCGTCGCGCGCGGCGCGTTCCTGGGCCGCGCGCTCGGCACGCTCCCGTGCGGCGGCCTCCGCGGCCCTCCGCTCCGCCTCCTTCTTGGCCTTGGCGCGCTCGGCGGCCTGGTCGATCGCCTTCTCGGCGGCCCGGGTGCGCGCGGCCTCTGCCTCGTACTGGACCGCGATCGCCTGCGTCGCGTCGACGGCCCGCTGGGTGCCGGCCGCCAGGTCGGAGGTGATCGTGGGCATCTCGACGGTGTCGGCGGCCGGCTTCTTCTCCTCGGCGGAGGAGGGGGCCGCCGCCGCGGTCACCGCGAGGGTGCTGAGGACGCCACCGGCAACGCCCGTCCGCAGCAGGGGATTCCTGCTCGCGCGGCGGGGTTTCCGGTGGCTGCGTATATGGGCGGTCTGGGACATGACACCACGGCTACCAGCCGTCGGAGGTTCCGTTCAACAAAGGTGTGTTACGCCACACTCGTCGTGTACGCGTCCGGTTGGGGCCTTGTCGCGCACTCCTGCGACCTCTTCCGGAAGTTGATCATTGCCCCGCTAGAGGGCCGTGACCATGCCATTGTCCGATTGATCCACTTCGTTCTCCGGCCCTACCACGCGGGGTCGTCCCCGCGCAAAGTCGAGGGTCCGCGAGGGGCGGGGGTCGTGGTGAAGGTCACAGATTGAGCACGGTTTCACGATCTTGTGACATCCGGCGGTCCGGGCGCGGTCGTCCGCGGGTGCGCCCGCGGGTGCTCCACGCGCGACCCCGGGCGAGCGAAGGGCGCTTTTTAACAAGGCCCGACGTCCAGCGCAAATTTGCGTGTAGCGGTCATCATTTGATAGTGCACACCGCCTCCGACCAGCCACGACGCGGCGGGATGTCACGTGTGGTGATCAGTCGACCGCTTCGCGTGCGAAGATCGCCCTCCATCCGGCTTCGTGATTCTTCGTCAGGTGGTGAAGATCACAAAGTCGTTGCCGCACCCGTGTCGCAGATCACAGAGTGCCGGGCATAGGATGCAGTCGAATCGGGCTTGTGAACTGCCTCACATGTACGCGATCTTCGTGAACGGCACACCGGTCCGAGAACGGCCCGCAGCGGCCCGCCGACAGCGTCGTCGACTGGAAGGAGCGAGGAGCGGTGAACGTCTACGCGCCCATCCTCGTACTGGGAGCCCTCGGAGCAGGCTTCGCGATCTTCTCCGTGGTGATGGCCTCGATCGTCGGCCCCAAGCGCTACAACAGGGCCAAGCTCGAGGCGTACGAGTGCGGCATCGAGCCCACCCCGCATGCGGCGGGCGGCGGGCGCTTTCCGATCAAGTACTACCTGACGGCGATGCTCTTCATCGTCTTCGACATCGAGATCGTCTTCCTCTACCCCTGGGCCGTCACCTTCGACGCCCTGGGGCTGTTCGGGCTCGTGGAGATGCTGCTCTTCGTGCTCACCGTCTTCGTCGCCTACGCCTACGTCTGGCGGCGCGGCGGCCTGGAATGGGACTAGGGGCGTACACATGGGTATCGAAGAGAAACTGCCGAGCGGCTTCCTGCTGACCACCGTCGAGAAGGCCGCGGGCTGGGTCCGCAAGTCCTCGGTCTTCCCCGCCACGTTCGGCCTCGCCTGCTGCGCCATCGAGATGATGACCACCGGCGCCGGCCGCTACGACCTCGCCCGCTTCGGCATGGAGGTCTTCCGCGGCTCGCCGCGCCAGGCCGACCTGATGATCGTGGCCGGACGGGTCAGCCAGAAGATGGCGCCGGTGCTGAGGCAGGTCTACGACCAGATGCCGAACCCCAAGTGGGTCATCTCCATGGGCGTCTGCGCCTCCTCGGGCGGAATGTTCAACAACTACGCGATCGTGCAGGGCGTCGACCACATCGTGCCCGTCGACATCTACCTGCCCGGCTGCCCGCCGCGTCCCGAGATGCTGCTGGACGCGATCCTCAAGCTCCACCGGAAGATCCAGGAGGAGAAGCTCGGGGTCAACCGCGAGCAGGCCGCGCGCGAGGCGGAGGAGGCGGCGCTGAAGGCGCTTCCGACGATCGAGATGAAGGGGCTGCTCCGATGAGCGACGGACAGGTCAACGGAACCGGCGCCGTCCCCGCGCCGCGCGAGGACTCCGGCGAGGTGATCGACGTCCGCCGGGGCATGTTCGGCGCCAAGGAGGGCGGCGACACCTCCGGCTACGGCGGACTGGTGCGGACGGTACGGCTGCCCGGCGCGACGAGCCGGCCGTACGGCGGCTGGTTCGACGAGGTGGCCGACGAACTGGAGGGGGCGCTGGAGGAACAGGGGCTGGTGCCCGAGAACGTGATCGAGAAGACGGTCGTGGACCGCGGCGAGATCACCTTCCACATCGCCCGCGAACACCTCCCGACCGTGGCCCGGACCCTCCGCGACGACCCGGCGCTGCGCTTCGAGATGTGCACCGGCGTCAGCGGCGTGCACTTCCCCGGCGACAAGGGCCGCGAGCTCCACGCCGTCTACCACCTGCGCTCGATCACCCACAACCGGCTCATCCGGCTGGAGGTCGGCGTCCCCGACAGCGACCCGCACATCCCGTCGATCGTCTCGGTGTACCCGACCAACGACTGGCACGAGCGCGAGACCTACGACTTCTTCGGCCTGATCTTCGACGGCCACCCCGCGCTCACGCGGATCATGATGCCCGACGACTGGCAGGGCTTCCCGCAGCGCAAGGACTACCCCCTCGGCGGTATCCCCGTCGAGTACAAGGGCGCCCAGATCCCGGCTCCCGACCAGCGGAGGTCGTACAGCTGATGAGCACCTCGCACGCAACCCCGCCCGCCGCCGCCCGCGAGACGACCGAGGGCACCGTCTACACCGTCACCGGCGGGGACTGGGACGAGATCGCCACCGCCGCCGCCAAGGGCGACGACGAGAAGATCATCGTCAACATGGGGCCGCAGCACCCGTCCACGCACGGCGTGCTCCGGCTCATCCTGGAGATCGACGGCGAGACGGTCACCGAGGCCCGCTGCGGCATCGGCTACCTCCACACCGGCATCGAGAAGAACCTCGAGTACCGGACGTGGACGCAGGGCACGACCTTCGTGACGCGCATGGACTACCTCACGCCGTTCTTCAACGAGGTGGCGTACTGCCTGGCCGTGGAGAAGCTGCTGGGCATCGAGGACCGGATCCCGGACCGGGCCAACGTCATCCGCGTGATGATGATGGAACTCAACCGGATCTCCTCCCACCTGGTGGCCATCGCCACCGGCGGCATGGAGCTGGGCGCCACCACGGTGATGATCTACGGCTTCCGGGACCGCGAGATGGTCCTGGACCTCTTCGAGCTGATCACCGGCCTGCGGATGAACCACGCCTACATCCGTCCCGGCGGCCTCGTCCAGGACCTGCCGGCCGGCGCGCTGGACCACCTCCGCGAGTTCGTGAAGAAGATGCGGAAGAACCTGCCGGAGTACGACAAGCTCTGCACCGGCAATCCCGTCTTCCAGGCCCGTCTGAAGGACGTCGGCTACCTGGACCTGGCCGGCTGCATGGCCCTCGGCGCCACCGGGCCCATCCTCCGCTCCACCGGACTCCCGCACGACCTGCGCAAGACCCAGCCGTACTGCGGATACGAGACCTACGACTTCGAGGTCGCCACCCAGGACACCTGCGACTCCTACGGCCGCTTCCTGATCCGGCTGGAGGAGATGCACCAGTCGCTGCGGATCGTCGAGCAGTGCCTGGACCGGCTGGCGGAACCCGGCCCGGTGATGATCGACGACAAGAAGATCGCCTGGCCCGCGCAGCTCGCGATCGGCCCGGACGGACTCGGCAACTCGCTGGACCACATCAAGAAGATCATGGGCACCTCGATGGAGGCCCTGATCCACCACTTCAAGCTGGTGACCGAGGGGTTCCGGGTGCCGCCGGGCCAGGCGTACGCCGCCGTGGAGTCCCCCAAGGGCGAGCTGGGCGTGCACGCGGTCAGCGACGGCGGGACACGCCCGTACCGGGTGCACTTCCGCGACCCGTCCTTCACCAACCTGCAGACCATGGCGGCGATGTGCGAGGGCGGCCAGGTCGCCGACGTCATCGTCGCCGTCGCGTCCATCGACCCCGTGATGGGAGGCGTCGACCGGTGACAGAGGTATCGCTCGGGATGCCCCGACTCCCCGCCCCCGACTACCCGGCCGAGGTCCGCGCCCGGCTGGAGGCGGACGCGAAGGAGATCATCGCCCGCTACCCCGGCAGCCGCTCCGCGCTGCTGCCGCTGCTGCACCTGGTGCAGTCCGAGGAGGGGCACGTCACGCCCACCGGGATGCGCTTCTGCGCGGAGATGCTCGACCTGACCACGGCCGAGGTCAACGCCGTCGCCACCTTCTACACCATGTACCGGCGCAAGCCGTCGGGCGACTACCAGGTGGGGGTGTGCACCAACACCCTGTGCGCGGTGATGGGCGGCGACGCCATCTTCGAGGCGCTCCAGGAGCACCTGGGGGTCGGCAACAACGAGACCACCGAGGACGGCAAGGTCACCCTCGAACACATCGAGTGCAACGCGGCCTGCGACTACGCGCCCGTGGTCATGGTCAACTGGGAGTTCTTCGACAACCAGACGCCCGAGAGCGCCAAGAAGCTCGTCGACGACCTCCGCGCGGGACGCGAGGTGCGGCCCACCCGCGGCGCCCCGCTGTGCACCTTCAAGGAGACCGCGCGCATCCTCGCCGGCTTCCCCGACGAGCGGCCCGGCGCCGTGGAGGCGAGCGGCAGCGCCGGACCCGCCTCGCTGGCCGGGCTGCGGCTCGCCAAGGGCGAGGCGTCGGGACCGAAGGTCGTCTCGCCGCGCGGAGGGGAGGCCCCCGCGACGGCCGGACAGCCCACCACCTCCACCGGCGAGGCGCCCGAGCCGCACCCCAGCTCCCACGACGCCCCGCAGCGGACCGCCGCCTCCGACCCCGACAACCCGGCCGGCCCGGTGACGAAGGAGGGCAAGTGATGGCCACGGAGCCAGCGGAGAAGGTGCTGTCACCGGTGCTCTCGGCCTTCTGGGACGACCCGACGTCCTGGACGCTGGAGACCTACCGGGCCCACGAGGGCTACGAGGGCCTGCGCAAGGCGCTGGCCATGAAACCCGACGACGTCATCGCGTACGTCAAGGACTCCGGCCTGCGCGGCCGAGGCGGCGCGGGCTTCCCCACGGGCATGAAGTGGCAGTTCATCCCGCAGGGCGACGGCAAGCCCCACTACCTGGTGGTCAACGCCGACGAGTCCGAACCGGGCACCTGCAAGGACATCCCCCTCCTCTTCGCCAATCCGCACGCGCTCATCGAGGGCATCGTGATCGCCTGTCACGCGATCCGCTCGAACCACGCCTTCATCTACCTGCGCGGCGAGGTCGTCCCCGTGCTGCGGCGCCTCCACGCCGCCGTGCGCGAGGCCTACGAGGCGGGCTACCTCGGGAAGAACATCCTCGGCTCGGGCCTGGACGTGGAACTCACCGTGCACGCGGGCGCGGGCGCGTACATCTGCGGCGAGGAGACCGCACTCCTCGACTCGCTCGAAGGGCGCCGCGGCCAGCCCCGACTGCGTCCTCCCTTCCCGGCCGTCGCGGGCCTGTACGCGTGCCCCACTGTGGTGAACAACGTCGAATCCATCGCCTCGGTTCCCGCGATCATCCACCGGGGCAAGGAGTGGTTCCGCTCGATGGGCAGCGAGAAGTCCCCGGGCTTCACGCTCTACTCCCTCAGCGGCCACGTCGCCAACCCCGGCCAGTACGAGGCGCCGCTCGGCATCACCCTGCGCCAACTGCTGGAGATCAGCGGCGGGATGCGCCCCGGCCACCGGCTGAAGTTCTGGACCCCGGGCGGCTCCTCGACCCCGCTGCTCACCGACGAGCACCTCGACGTCCCGCTGGACTACGAGGGCGTCGGCGCCGCGGGCTCGATGCTCGGCACCAAGGCGCTCCAGTGCTTCGACGAGACCACCTGCGTGGTGCGCGCGGTGACCCGCTGGACGGAGTTCTACGCCCACGAGTCCTGCGGCAAGTGCACCCCCTGCCGCGAGGGAACGTACTGGCTGGTCCAGTTGATGCGCGACATCGAGGCCGGCAAGGCGTCCATGGCCGACCTCGACAAGATCGCCGACATCGCCGACAACATCAACGGCAAGTCCTTCTGCGCCCTCGGCGACGGTGCCGCCAGCCCGATCTTCTCCTCCCTGAAGTACTTCCGCGAGGAGTACGAGCGGCACGTCACCGGACGCGGCTGCCCCTTCGACCCGGCCAAGTCGACCCTGTGGGCCGACAACACCACCGCACACCTGGAGGTGAACGCGTGACCGTCACCACCGACGCCAAGACCTCCGGGGGCGGGGAGGCGAAGCCGCCCCGGGCCGCCGAGAACACGGTCTCGCTGACCATCGACGGCATCGAGATCAGCGTGCCCAAGGGCACCCTGGTCATCCGCGCCGCCGAACTGCTCGGGATCGAGATCCCGCGCTTCTGCGACCACCCGCTGCTGGACCCGGCCGGCGCCTGCCGCCAGTGCATCGTCGAGGTCGAGGGCCAGCGCAAGCCCATGGCGTCCTGCACCATCACCTGCACCGACGGGATGGTCGTCAAGACGCAGCTCACCTCGCCCGTGGCCGAGAAGGCCCAGCGCGGGGTGATGGAGCTGCTGCTCATCAACCACCCGCTGGACTGCCCGGTCTGCGACAAGGGCGGCGAGTGCCCGCTGCAGAACCAGGCCATGTCCCACGGGCAGGCCGAGAGCCGCTTCGAGGGCCGCAAGCGGACCTTCGCCAAGCCCGTGCCGATCTCCGCGCAGGTGCTGCTGGACCGCGAGCGCTGCGTGCTGTGCGCCCGCTGCACCCGCTTCTCCAACCAGATCGCGGGCGACCCGATGATCGAGCTGCTGGAGCGGGGAGCGCTCCAGCAGGTCGGCACCGGCGAGGGCGAGCCCTTCCAGTCCTACTTCTCCGGCAACACCATCCAGATCTGCCCGGTGGGCGCGCTCACCTCGGCGGCGTACCGGTTCCGCTCCCGCCCCTTCGACCTGGTTTCCTCCCCGAGCGTGTGCGAGCACTGCGCCGGCGGCTGCGCCACCCGCACCGACCACCGGCGCGGCAAGGTCATGCGGCGGCTGGCGGCGGACGACCCCGAGGTCAACGAGGAGTGGATCTGCGACAAGGGCCGCTTCGCGTTCCGCTACGCCCAGCAGCACGACCGGCTCACCCACCCGCTGGTGCGCAACCCCGAGACCGGCGAACTGGAGCCCGCGAGCTGGCCGGAGGCCCTGGAGACCGCCGCCCGCGGCCTGTCGGCGGCCCGCGGCCGCGCCGGTGTGCTCACCGGCGGACGGCTGACGGTGGAGGACGCCTACGCGTACGCCAAGTTCGCGCGGGTCGCCCTCGGCACCAACGACATCGACTTCCGCGCCCGCGTCCACAGCGCCGAGGAGGCCGACTTCCTCGCCTCCCACGTCGCCGGACGCGGAGTGGACATCGACGACACGGGTGTCACCCACACCGCGCTGGAGAAGGCCCCGGCCGTCCTGCTGGTCGGCATCGAGGCCGAGGAGGAGGCCCCCGGCGTCTTCCTGCGGCTGCGCAAGGCGTACCGCAAGCGCGGACAGCGCACCTTCGCCCTGGCCACCCACGCCACCCGCGGTCTGACGAAGGCCGGCGGCACCCTGCTGCCCGCCGCGCCCCACACCGAGACCGAGTGGCTGGACGCGCTCGCCGGCGGCGTCGGCCTCGACGAGCGGGGACAGGAGGCGGCCGAGGCGCTGCGCGCCGAGGGCTCGGTGATCGTCGTCGGCGAGCGGCTGGCCGCCGTGCCCGGCGGGTTCACCGCCGCCGTGCGGGCCGCCACCGCCACCGGCGCCCGCCTGGTGTGGATTCCGCGCCGGGCCGGGGAGCGCGGTGCCGTCGAGGCCGGAGCGCTCCCGACGCTGCTGCCCGGCGGACGCCCGGCCGACGACCCGCGCGCCCGCGAGGAGACCGCCGCCGTCTGGGGCGTCGCCGACCTGCCGCACCGCCACGGCCGCGACACCGGCCGGATCGTCGAGGCCGCCGTGGCCGGCGAACTCGCCGCGCTGCTGGTCGCCGGCGTCGAGATCGCCGACCTGCCCGATCCGGAACGGGCCCTCCGGGCGCTGGAGGAGGCGGACTTCGTGGTCAGCCTGGAACAGCGGCCCTCGGCGGTCACCGAGCGGGCCGACGTGGTCTTCCCCGTCGCCGCGGTGGTGGAGAAGGCGGGCTCCTTCCTCAACTGGGAGGGACGGAGCCGGCCGTTCGAGGCCGCGATCAAGCCCGACCAGCTCACCCGCCGCAGCGTCCCCGCCGACGCCCGCGTCCTCCACATGCTCGCCGACGCGCTCGACGTCCACCTCGGACTGCCGGACGTCCGGACGATCCGCGCCGAGATGCGGCGGCTGGGCACCTGGAGGGGCCCGCGCGCCGCGGGCCCGGAGGAGAGCGCCCGGGAGACGGCGCGGCAGACGCCGCGTCCCGCCGTCGGAGAGGCCGTGCTCGCCGGCCACCGGCTGCTGCTCGACCAGGGACGGCTCCAGGACGGCGACGAGGCGCTCGCCGGCACCCGGCACGCCGCCGTCGCCCGGCTGTCGGCCGCCACGGCCGCCGAGGTCGGGGTCGCCGGCGGCGAGGCGCTCACCGTCACCGGCCCGTCCGGGAGCGTGACCCTGCCGCTGGAGATCACGCCGATGCCCGACCGGGTGGTCTGGCTGCCGCTCAACTCGGCAGGCAACGGCGTCCACCGCGACCTGGGCGCCGTGCCCGGCCGGCTCGTGAAGCTCTCGCCGGCGCGGAAGACCGCCGCGACCGCCGCGGGCACGGAGGAGACGAAGGGGGTGGAGGCGTGATGAGCCCGTCCGTCCTGGCCGGCGGGACGACGGTCCTCGCCGAGGAGGACCTGTCGATGTTCGGCACCGATCCCTGGTGGCTGATCGCGCTCAAGGCGGTCTTCTGCTTCGCGTTCCTGATGGTGACCGTGCTGATCTCCATCGTGATGGAGCGCAAGGTCGTCGCCTGGATGCAGCTGCGCATCGGCCCCAACCGGCACGGCCCCTGGGGCATGCTCCAGTCGCTCGCCGACGGCATCAAGCTGATGCTCAAGGAGGACATCAACGTCAAGGCCGCCGACAAGGCCGTCTACATCCTGGCCCCCATCGTCGGCGCCGTCCCGGCCTTCATGGCCATCGCGGTGATCCCCTTCGGCCCGCCCGGCAACGAGGTGTCGATCTTCGGCACCCGTACCGCGCTCCAGCTCACCGACCTGCCGGTGGCGGCCCTGTACATCCTCGCCACCGGCTCCGTCGCCGCCTACGGCGTGGTGCTGGCCGGCTGGTCGTCGGGCTCCACCTACCCGCTGCTCGGCGGTGTGCGGGCGACCGCGCAGGTCATCTCCTACGAGGTCGCGATGGGCCTCAGCTTCGCCGCGGTCTTCCTCTACTCCGGGTCGATGTCCACCTCGACGATCGTCGGGGCGCAGACCGACACCTGGTTCGGGGTGCTGCTGCCGGTGTCGTTCATCATCTACATGGTGGCGATGGTCGGCGAGGCCCACCGCGCGCCCTTCGACATGCCCGAGTCCGAGGGCGACCTGGTCGGCGGCTTCAACACCGAGTACTCGTCGATCAAGTTCGCGATGTTCATGCTCGCCGAGTACGTCCACATGGTCACCGTCTCGGCCCTGGCGGTGACGCTCTTCCTGGGCGGCTGGCGCGCCCCGGCGCCGATCAGCACCTACTGGGAGGGCGCCAACCACGGCTGGTGGCCGATGCTGTGGTTCATCGTCAAGGTGAACCTGCTGCTGTTCCTCTTCGTGTGGCTGCGCGGCACGCTTCCCCGCGTCCGCTACGACCAGTTCATGAAGCTGGGCTGGAAGGTCCTCATCCCCGTCTCGCTGGTCTGGCTGATGCTCGTCGCGACCGTGCGGGCGCTCCGGAACGAGGGCCGCGACTTCGCCGACATCGCGATGTGGGTCGCCGGCGTGGCGCTCGCGCTGCTCCTGCTGTCCCTGGTCTACGACACCCTCCGCGAGCGCAAGGAGCGCGCGGAGGAGGAGAGCGGGAAGGCGGCGGCCGGACCCGAGGAACCCTTCGACCCGATGGCGGGCGGCTACCCCGTGCCGCCGCTGCCGGGACAGACCCTGCCGCCCGTACCGCGCAGGCGACCGCGCCGCGAACGGGAGACCGTCGGCGTGGCGGCCGGCGCGGACGGCGAGTCCAGCGAGACCGGCAAGGCCAGGGAGGCCGACGATGCCTGAGTTCGAGAATCCGGTGGCCGGCTTCGGCGTGACCTTCAAGGCCATGTTCAAGAAGCGGCTCACCGAGCAGTACCCCGAGGAGAAGAAGCCCACCGCGCCGCGCTTCCACGGCCGGCACCAGCTCAACCGGCACCCGGACGGGCTGGAGAAGTGCGTCGGCTGCGAGCTGTGCGCCTGGGCCTGCCCGGCGGACGCGATCTACGTGGAGGGCGCGGACAACACCGACGAGGAGCGCTACTCGCCGGGCGAGCGCTACGGCCGCGTCTACCAGATCAACTACCTGCGCTGCATCCTGTGCGGCCTGTGCGTCGAGGCGTGCCCCACGCGGGCGCTGACCATGACCAACGAGTACGAACTGGCCGACCGGACCCGCGAGTCCCTCATCTACACCAAGGAGGAGCTGCTCGCGGGGCTGGAGGAGGGCATGGTCGACACCCCGCACGCCATGTACCCGGGCACGACCGAGCAGGACTACTACCGCGGTCTGGTCACCGAGGCGGCGCCCGGCACGGTCCGGCAGGAAGCCCACTCGAAGAACCCGGGGAACGAGGCGCCGCAGGCCGCCGCCCACACCTTCGGCCCCGAGGAACCGGCCTCCGAGGCGGTGAGCGGGAAGTGACCGCCACCACGCTCCTCGCGGCGACCTCCACCTCCACCGGCGAGGCGGTCCAGTTCTGGGTCCTGGGCACCATCGCGGTGCTCGGCGCGCTCGGCACCGTCCTGATGAAGCGGTCGGTGCACTCGGCGCTCTGCCTCGCCGGAACCATGGTGATCCTGGCCGTCTTCTACCTGGCCAACGGCGCGTACTTCCTGGGCATCGTCCAGATCGTCGTCTACACGGGCGCGGTCATGATGCTCTTCCTGTTCGTGCTGATGCTCGTCGGCGTCACCGCCGCCGACTCGCTGAAGGAGACGATCAAGGGCCAGCGTTGGCTGGTGGCCCTGTGCGGCCTCGGCTTCGGCATCCTGCTGATCGCCGGGATCGGCAGCGCCTCCGTCGACAGCTTCGTCGGCCTCGCCGAGGCCAACGCCGGCGGCAACGTCCAGGGCCTGGCCCGGTCGCTGTTCACGGACTACGTCTTCGCCTTCGAGATCACCGGCGCGCTCCTGGTCACCGCGGCCGTCGCCGCCATGGTGCTCACCCACCGCGAGCGCACCGAGCGCCGGCGGACCCAGCGCGAGCTGGCCGAGAAGCGCGTCCGCGAGGGCAAGCACCTGCCGCCGCTGCCCGCGCCCGGCGTGTACGCCCGGCACAACGCCGTGGACATCCCCGGCCTGCTGCCCGACGGCACCCCCGCCGAGCTCACCGTCAACGCCACCCTGCGCGAGCGCGGCCAGGTGCGGGACGTCTCCCGCGAGGCCCTGGCCGACCTGGCGGCGCTGGAGCGGCGCACCGGGGAGTACCTGGGACGGAACGGGACGGACACGCGCGCCGTGCGGGACGCGGCGGACGTCCGGGGCGACATCTCCGACGACGCCCCGGACACGGGCGGAAACCGCGCCGAGGGCCGTGACGCCGAGGACCGTGACAGGGAGGCCGCCAAGTGAACCCGGTCAACTACCTCTTCCTGGCCGCCCTGCTGTTCACCATCGGGGCCTCGGGAGTGCTGCTGCGGCGGAACGCGATCGTCGTGTTCATGAGCATCGAGCTGATGCTGAACGCGGCCAACCTCGCGCTCGTCACCTTCTCCCGGATGCACGGCAACCTCGACGGCCAGATCATCGCGTTCTTCACGATGGTCGTCGCCGCCGCCGAGGTCGTGGTCGGTCTGGCGATCATCGTGACGATCTTCCGCTCCCGCCACTCGGCCTCGGTCGACGACGCCGGCCTGATGAAGCTGTAAGGGGTAGCGAACAGTGGAGACTTTGATCGGACTGCTCGTCGCGGCCCCGCTGCTGGGCGCGGCCGTACTGCTGTGCGGCGGCCGGAGGCTGGACCGCGTCGGCCACTGGATCGGCACGGCGCTCGCCGCGGCGTCCTTCGTCGTCGGGGCCGTCCTCTTCGCCGACATGCTCGGCCGGGAGGCGGACGAGCGGGCCCTGCACCAGCACGTGTTCAGCTGGATCCCGGTCGGCGGCTTCCAGGCGGACGTCGCCTTCCGGCTCGACCAGCTCTCGATGACCTTCGTCCTGCTGATCACGGGCGTGGGCACGCTGATCCACGTCTACTCGATCGGCTACATGGAGCACGACGAGCGGCGCCGCCGCTTCTTCGGCTACCTCAACCTGTTCCTCGCGGCGATGCTCCTGCTGGTGCTCGCCGACAACTACCTGCTGCTGTACGCCGGTTGGGAGGGCGTGGGCCTCGCCTCGTACCTGCTGATCGGCTTCTGGCAGCACAAGCCCAGCGCGGCGACGGCCGCGAAGAAGGCGTTCATCGTCAACCGCGTCGGCGACGTCGGCCTGTCGATCGCCATCATGATCATGTTCAGCACGTTCGGGACGTTCGCCTTCGGCCCGGTGCTGGACTCGGTCGGCGAGACGAGCGAGGGCACGGCCACCGCCATCGGCCTGATGCTGCTGCTGGCCGCCTGCGGCAAGTCCGCGCAGGTGCCGCTCCAGTCCTGGCTGGGCGACGCGATGGAAGGCCCGACCCCGGTCTCCGCCCTCATCCACGCCGCGACCATGGTGACCGCCGGCGTCTACCTGATCGTCCGCTCCGGCGCGATCTTCGAGGCGGCGCCCACCGCGCAGACCGCGGTGGTCGCCGTCGGCGCGGTCACGCTGCTGTTCGGTGCCATCGTCGGTTGCGCCAAGGACGACATCAAGAAGGCCCTGGCGGGCTCGACGATGTCGCAGATCGGCTACATGGTCCTGGCCGCGGGCCTGGGCCCGATCGGCTACGCCTTCGCGATCATGCACCTGGTCACCCACGGCTTCTTCAAGGCCGGGCTCTTCCTCGGCGCCGGCTCGGTGATGCACGGCATGAACGACGAGGTGGACATGCGCCGCTACGGCGGACTGCGCAGGTACATGCCCGTCACGTTCGTCACCTTCGGGCTGGGCTACCTGGCGATCATCGGCTTCCCCGGCCTGTCCGGCTTCTTCTCCAAGGACAAGATCATCGAGGCGGCCTTCGCCAGGGGCGGCACCGAGGGCTGGATCCTCGGCGGCGCGGCCCTGCTGGGCGCGGCCATCACCGCGTTCTACATGACCCGCGTGATGCTGATGACGTTCTTCGGCGAGGAGCGCTGGCGCAACGCGCCCACCCCGTCGCCCGAGAGCCCGGACGTGGAGCCCGCCGCGCAGACCGGGGGCGAGTACGAGGTCCCGCACCCGCACGAGTCGCCGAGGTCGATGACGATCCCGATGATCGTCCTCGCCTTCGGATCGGTGTTCGCGGGCGGGCTGTTCAGCTGGGGCGACGCCTTCGTCCACTGGCTGGAGCCGGTCACCGCCTTCGAGCACGGACATCCGCCGATCAGCGCCCTCACGGTCACGACGGCCACGGTCGTCGCCCTGGTGCTGGGCGTCGGACTGGCCTGGCTGCAGTACGGTCGCCGCCCCGTGCCGGCCACCGCACCGCGCGGCTCGCTGCTCACCCGCGCCGCGCGCCGCGACCTGCTCCAGGACGACTTCAACCACGTGGTGCTGGTCAAGCCCGGCGAGTACCTCACCCGCGGGCTGGTCTACCTCGACCACACGGTGGTCGACGGTGTCGTCAACGGCACCGCCGCGGCGGTCGGCGGCCTGTCCGGCCGGGCACGGCGGCTCCAGAACGGTTACGCCCGCTCGTACGCGGTCTCGATGTTCGGCGGTGCGGCGATCCTGATCGCCGCGACCCTGCTGATGAGGGCGGTCTGATCCCATGTCATTTCCCCTGCTGACGGCGGTAGCGGTGCTGCCCGCGCTGGGCGCGATCGCCACCGCCGCCGTACCCGCCGCCAGGCGTACCGCGGCCAAGTGGCTGGCCCTGGCCGTCTCCCTGGCGACCCTGGTCCTCGCCGCGATCGTCGCCTTCCGCTTCGACCCGGGCGGCGACCGCTACCAGCTCACCGAGTCCCACACCTGGATCGCCGACTTCGGCGTCCGCTACGAACTGGGCGTGGACGGCATCGCGGTCGCCCTGATCGCGCTGACCGCCCTGCTCGTCCCGTTCGTCATCCTGGCCGGCTGGCACGACGCCGACGTCCTGGAAGAGGAGAGGCCGAACCGCCGGTGGCGGCCCACCCAGGGCTTCTTCGCGCTGATCCTGGCCGTCGAGGCGATGGTGATCATCTCCTTCGAGGCCACCGACGTCTTCCTCTTCTACATCTTCTTCGAGGCCATGCTCATCCCGATGTACTTCCTCATCGGCGGCTTCGGAGACCGCGCGGGACCGCACGGCGAGGAGGAGACGGCCAAGCAGCGCTCCTACGCCGCCGTCAAGTTCCTGCTCTACAACCTCGCCGGCGGCCTGATCATGCTGGCCGCCGTGATCGGCCTCTACGCCGTCACCGCCGACCAGCTCGGCACCGGCACCTTCTCCCTCCAGGCGATCACCGAGGCCCGCCAGGCGGGCGAGCTGACGATGTCCACCGGCACCGAACGGCTGCTCTTCCTGGGCTTCTTCCTCGCCTTCGCGGTCAAGGCGCCGCTGTGGCCGCTGCACACCTGGCTGCCGAACGCGATGGGCGAGTCCACCGCCCCGGTGGCCGTGCTCATCACGGCGGTGGTCGACAAGGTGGGCACCTTCGCGATGCTCCGCTTCTGCCTGGGGCTGTTCCCCGAGGCCAGCCAGTGGGCCACCCCGGTGGTGGTGGTGCTGGCGCTGGTCAGCATCATCTACGGCGCCCTGCTCGCCGTCGGCCAGCGCGACATCAAGCGGCTGGTGGCGTACGCGTCGATCTCGCACTTCGGCTTCATCATCCTGGGCATTTTCGCGATGACCAGCCAGGGCCAGAGCGGGGCGACGCTCTACATGGTCAACCACGGGATCTCCACCGCGGCCCTGATGCTGGTCGTCGGCTTCCTGATCTCGCGCCGCGGATCGCGGCTCATCGCCGACTACGGCGGGGTGCAGAAGGTCGCCCCGGTGCTGGCCGGCACCTTCCTGGTCGGCGGGCTGGCCACCCTGTCGCTGCCGGGCCTGGCACCGTTCGTCAGCGAGTTCCTGGTGCTGGTGGGCACGTTCACCCGCTACCCGGTGGCCGGGGTCGTCGCGACGCTCGGCATCGTCCTGGCGGCGCTGTACGTGCTGGTGCTCTACCAGCGCACCATGACCGGACCGGTCAAACCCGAGGTCGAGCGCATGCCCGACCTGAGGGTGCGCGAACTGGCGGTGGTGGCGCCGCTGATCGCCCTGCTGATCTTCCTCGGCGTCTTCCCGAAGCCGCTGACGGACGTCGTCGACCCGGCGGTCCAGCACACCCTCTCCGACGTGCAGAAGACCGACCCCAAGCCTGAGGTGGAGGCCGCCAAGTGAGCACCACCACGGAACTCACCCTGCGGGCGCAGGACCTGATCCCCGCGCCCGACATCGAGTACGGGCAGCTCGCGCCGGTGCTCATCGTCATCGGGGCCGCCGTCGTCGGCGTCCTCTTCGAGGCGTTCCTGCCGCGTCGGGCCCGGTACGCCGCCCAGACGCTGCTGTCGGGCCTCGCCCTGGCGGCGGCGTTCGCGGCCGTCGTCGGACTGGCCGTCGCGGGGAACGCCTCCACCGAGGCGGGTCTGGTCGCCATGGGCGCCCTGGCCGTGGACGGTCCGGCGCTGTTCCTCCAGGGCGTGATCCTGCTGGTGTCGCTGGTGTCGGTGTTCACCTTCGCCGAGCGACGACTCGACCCGCGGGCGCACGGCAGGCACGTGGACTCCTTCGCCGCCGAGGGCGCCGCCGTGCCCGGCGGCGAGAGCGAGAAGGCCGCGGTCAAGGCCGGGTTCACCACCACCGAGGTCTACCCGCTGCTGCTCTTCGCGGTCGGCGGCATGCTGGCCTTCCCGGCCGCCAACGACCTGCTGACCCTCTTCATCGCCCTGGAGGTCTTCTCCCTGCCGCTGTACGTCCTGTGCGCGCTGGCCCGCCGCAAGAGGCTGCTGTCGCAGGAGGCCGCGCTCAAGTACTTCCTGCTCGGCGCCTTCTCCTCCGCCTTCCTCCTGTTCGGCATCGCGCTGCTGTACGGCTACGCGGGCACCGTGAAGTACGCGGGCATCGCGGAGGTCGTCTCGGACACCAACAGCGGTGTCACCGAGGCGCTCGCCGCGACGACGGGCAACGACGCCCTGCTGCTCATCGGCGGGGCGCTGCTGCTGATGGGTCTGCTGTTCAAGGTCGGCGCCGTGCCGTTCCACATGTGGACCCCGGACGTCTACCAGGGCGCCCCGACCCCCGTCACGGGCTTCATGGCCGCCGCCACCAAGGTCGCCGCCTTCGGCGCCCTGCTGCGGCTGCTGTACGTCGTCCTGCCGGGTCTGACCTGGGACTGGCGGCCGGTGATGTGGGGCGTGGCGATCGCCTCGATGGTGGCCGGCGCGATCATCGCCGTCACCCAGACCGACGTCAAGCGGCTGCTGGCGTACTCCTCGATCGCGCACGCGGGCTTCATCCTGGCCGGTGTGATCGCGGCGACGCCGGACGGCATCTCCTCGGTGCTGTTCTACCTGGCCGCCTACTCCTTCGTCACGGTCGGCGCCTTCGCCGTGGTGACGCTGGTGCGCGACGCGGGCGGCGAGGCCACGCACCTGTCCAAGTGGGCCGGGCTGGGCCGCCGCTCGCCGCTGGTGGCCGCGGTCTTCGCGGTCTTCCTGCTGGCCTTCGCCGGTATCCCGCTGACCTCCGGCTTCACGGGCAAGTTCGCGGTCTTCAAGGCGGCGGCGGAGGGTGGCGCGGGGGCGCTGGTGGTCGTGGGCGTGATCGCCTCGGCCGTCGCGGCGTTCTTCTACATCCGCGTCATCGTCCTGATGTTCTTCAGCGAGCCGCGGGCGGGCGGGCCGTCGGTCGCCGTACCCAGCCCGCTCACCTACACGGCGATCGCCGTCGGCGTGGTGGTGACGCTGGTCCTGGGCGTGGCCCCGCAGTACTTCCTGGACCTGGCGTCCCAGGCGGGGGTCTTCGTGCGCTGAGGTGTGCTGAGGCCCACCGGCCCGCCGCACGGGCCCGTGCGGGACACACGACGGCCGCCCGGCATCCGTGCCGGGCGGCCGTCGTGTGCGGGGCGCCGTCGTTCCGGGCGCGGGGCCCGGCCCGGGTCACTCCTCCGTGAGGCCGCCCAGGTCGCCGAGGTCGGTCGGCAGATCCTCGACGTCGGTGGGGAGCTCGGTGGGGACCTCGACCTTGGTGAAGGTGTCGGTGGCGCCCGACTCCCAGGCGACCGTGAGGCTCTTGCCGTCGACGCTCTTCACCGTGCCCTTGGTGCGGTCGGTGCTTTTGTCGGTGCACTCGAGCGAGAACGTGATCGGGTCGGCGCCGGTGTCCACCGGGCCCGAGCAGGCCGTCTCGCCGAGCAGGGCCGCCTGGTCGCCGCTGATGCTCAGCACCAGCGCGTCGCCGCCGTTCTTGGTGCTCCAGGTGCCCTCCACGCCGCCGTCCGACGACCCGTCGCCGGCGTCCTGGGTCGGCTCGGTGGTCTCCCGGGCGCTCCGCTCCGGCTCGGACTCCTCGGATCCGCCGCCTCCGCAGCCGCCGACCAACAACATCGCGGCCAGGGCGGCCGCTCCCGCGTACCGTGCTGACGTCCGCACGTGGTCCCCCTCCATGTGTGTTCCATGCGTGTTACAAGGGCACGCCAAGCTAGCAGGTGAAGCCGGGCCCGCCGAGAGGGCTCGACGGGCCCGGTGGCGGATGTGCTAGACGGCCGGGTGGATCCGTCCGGCCACCTCGCCCAGACCGATGCGGGAGCCGTTCGGGCCCGGAGCCCAGGCGGTGATGACGACCTCGTCGCCGTCCTCCAGGAACGTCCGCTTCCCGTCGGGCAGTTCGATCGGATCGCGGCCGGACCAGGTCAGCTCCAGCAGGCAGCCGCGCTGGCGGGGCTCCGGGCCGCTGACCGTGCCGGAGGCGAAGAGGTCCCCGGTGCGCAGCGAGGCGCCGTTGACGGTCAGATGGGCGAGCTGCTGGGCGGCCGTCCAGTACATCGCGGAGAACGGCGGCTCGGCGACGGTGTGCCCGTTGAGGGCGACCGAGAGCCTCAGGTCCAGCCCGCAGGGCTCGCCGGCGGCGGAGTCCTCCAGGTAGTCCAGCAGGGGGTGGGTGCGCTCGGGCGGGGCCGTGCGGGCGGCGTCGAGGGCGTCGAGCGGGGTGATCCAGGCGGAGACGGAGGTCGCGAAGGACTTCCCCAGGAACGGCCCCAGCGGTACGTACTCCCACGCCTGGATGTCGCGTGCCGACCAGTCGTTGAGCAGGCAGACGCCGAAGACGTGCTCCCGGAGGGCGGACTGCGGAACGCGGTCGCCCAGCCGCGAGGGGGTGCCGACGACGAAGCCGACCTCGGCCTCGATGTCCAGACGGCGGGACGGGCCGAAGGTGGGGGCCGCCTCGTCGGGGGCCTTGCGCTGACCCCGCGGACGGATGACGGGGGTGCCGGAGACCACCACCGTGCCGGCGCGGCCGTGGTAGCCGATCGGCAGGTGCTTCCAGTTGGGGGTGAGCGGCTCACCCTGGGGGCGGAAGATCCGCCCGACGTTGGAGGCGTGGTGCTCGCTGGCGTAGAAGTCCACGTAGTCGGCCACCTCGAAGGGGAGGTGGAGGGTGACGTCGTCGAGCGGGATCAGGTACTGCCCGATGACGTCGGCGTGCTCGGGGGAGGTCAGCCAGGAGCGCAGTTCGGCGCGCACGGCCTGCCAGACCGGACGGCCCGCCGCCATCAGGGGATTGAGGCGCGGCTGCCGGAGCAGTTCGGTGTGGGCCGAGCCGAAGGTCTCCGCCGCCGATCCCGCGTCCAGCACGGACCGGCCGTAGCGGACGCCGATCCGGGGCAGGTCGGGGTCGTCCTCGGTGGTGAAGACGCCGTAGGGAAGGTTCTCCGGGCCGAAGAGGTCGTCGTCGGGCAGGCCGGGCGGAGTCGCGTCGGACATGAGTGGATGCCTCGCCTTCGAGGTCGTCGCCGGTCAGGGCCGCGAACAGGCTACGTGGTGGTGATCTCCCGCAGAAGCGGCGCGCGGCGGCCGGACAGGGGCGCCGACACGGGGGTGGACCCGGAGGCGGAGACAGGGAGGGAGACGGGGAGGGAGACAGAGGTACGCGGCGGCGGTGATCGTCACGGGACCGGCTACGCTGCCAGGGATGATGATGGTGATAGCGGCCCAGCGATGCGGCGACGCACCGTGACGGCCGCCACAAGCCGCGTGATCGTTCGCTGATCCTACGCAGACAGGAGTACCCCTCGTGACCGTCGTCGGGCCCTTCGGGCTGAGCGTGCGGGACCAGGCACTGGAAACCCAGGTCCAGGCGGGGTTGGCGGCTGTCGAGGAGGGCCTCGTCGAGGCCACCAAGAGCGGCGTGCCCTTCATAACGGAAGCCGCGCGGCATCTGGTGCGTGCCGGAGGGAAGCGTTTCCGTCCCCTGCTGGTGATGCTGGCGTCGCAGTTCGGTGACCCGCACGCTCCGGGGGTGGTGCCCGCGGCGGTGGTCGTGGAGCTGACGCATCTGGCGACCCTCTACCACGACGACGTGATGGACGAGGCGAACGTGCGGCGCGGAGTGCCGAGCGCGAACGCCCGCTGGGACAACTCGGTGGCCGTCCTCACCGGCGACTTCCTCTTCGCGCGGGCCTCGCGCATCGTGGCCGATCTGGGGCCGGAGGCGGTCCGCATCCAGGCCGAGGCGTTCGAGCGGCTGGTGACCGGACAGATCCTGGAGACGGCGGGGCCGCAGGAGGGCGACGACCCGATCGCCCACTACCTCGACGTGATCGCGGGCAAGACCGGCTCGCTGGTCGCGGTGGCCGTACGCCTGGGGGCGATGATGGCGGGCGCGGACGAGCGCGTCGTGGACGTCCTCACCCAGTACGGGGAGCGGATCGGCACCGCCTTCCAACTCGCGGACGACGTCCTCGACATCGCCAGCGACTCCCACGAGTCCGGCAAGACGCCCGGCACGGACCTGCGCGAGGGCATCGCGACACTGCCGGTGCTCCACCTGCGGGCCCGCGCGGCGCGTGACGGCGCGCCGGAGGACCTGGCCCTGTGCGAGCTGCTGGACGGCGATCTGACCGACGACGCCCGGCACGCGGAGGCCCTGGCGAGGTTCCGCGCGCACCCCGCGCTGGAGGAGGCCCGCCGCGACACGATCCGCTATGCGGACGAGGCCCGTGCCACCCTCGCGCCGCTGCGGGACTGCCCGGCGAAGGAGGCCCTCTCCTCCCTGTGCGACGCGGTGGTCCACCGGGCGGGCTGATCCCGCCCCGGTTCGCGTTCTCCCTGGTCCGACCCTGTCCACCCCCTTTCGGCAGGTCTCTTCTCCCCGGGGAGTCCGTCGGTGGGGAGGAGGCGGCGCGCCGCCCTCATCCTGCGGTAGTACGTCGACTTGCCTCTGTCGGCTGACGCCCTGTCCGGAGCAATTTGGTGGGATGGAACCCGTCAACATCCACCGGATTGGGTGAGAATGGCGGCGAGGGGTGGACGAGTGCGACACACGGACGAACCGCCGCGGATCACGGAGGTACGCGCACACATGGCACAGACCCGACCGATCAAGAAGGCGCTGCGCTACGCCGTGCCGGCCACGGTGGCCGGAGCGGCGGCGGTGACCGTCGGCCTCGTACCGGCGCTGGCGACTCCCGGCGACACCGACCTGCCGAAGATCAGCGCGGAGGAACTGATAACGAGAATCGCCGCCTCGGACACCCAGCGGCTGTCCGGCACGGTGAAGATCACCACCGATCTGGGGCTCCCCGCGCTGGACGGCCTGGGCTCGGGCGGCCACGGCGGTGGTGAGGGGAACGGTGGCGAGGACGGCGGCTCGGAAGCCGATCCGCGGAACAAGCTGACGGAGCTGGCCTCCGGCAGCCACACCCTGCGCGTCGCCGCCGACGGGCCGGACAGGCAGCGCGTCTCGCTCGTCGAGGAGGCCGCGGAGTACAGCCTCGTCCGCAACGGCGAGGACGTGTGGGCCTACGACAGCGCGAGCAACACCGTCCACCACACCGTCCTGCCGGAGGGCGCCGGGCAGGAGAAGGCGCCCGAGGGGCTTGAGCGGATCACCCCGCAGAAGGCGGCCGAGCAGGCGCTCAAGGCCGTCGACGACACGACCTCGGTCACCGTCGACGGGACGGCGAAGGTCGCCGGGCAGGACGCGTACCAGCTGCTGATCCGGCCGAAGCAGCCGGACAGCACGGTCGAGTCGGTGCGGATCGCGGTGGACGCGGACACCGGCGTGCCGCTGAGGTTCACGCTCGCTCCCCAGGACGGCGGCAAGGCCGCGATCGACGTGGGCTTCACCGAGGTGGACTTCTCCAAGCCGGCCGCGGAGACCTTCGCGTTCAAGCCGCCGAAGGGCGCGGAGGTCACCGAGGAGAGGCTCGACGACGTGCGGGGCGACTCCGCGGCACCGGAGCGCGAGAAGGACCCGCGGAGCGCGCCGTCCGGCCTGGAGGTCATCGGCGAGGGCTGGAACTCGGTCGCCGAGTTCGAGCTGCCCGCGGACGTCGCCGACGGCGTGAAGGGACCCGAGGCGCAGAAGCTGCTCGGCAACCTCACCGACGAGGTGAAGGGGGACTTCGGCACCGGCCGGTTCTTCGGCACCCGTCTCGTCAACGCCCTGATCACCGACGACGGCACCGTGTACGTGGGGGCCGTCACCCGGGACGGCCTGGTCAAGGCCGCGAACGCGGCCGAATGACCGGAGCGCCGCCCGGCCCCTCCGACCGCCGTACGGTCGGCTCGGAGGGGCCGGCGCGGCCCCGCCACACCGGGACGTCCACCCGACTTCGGGGAGCACCATGCAGCCATCGCCCGTCCAGGACGCGGTCGTCGAGACCCGTGGTCTCGGCAAGCGGTACCGCGGCGGACAGCTCGCCGTGGACGGACTCGACCTGACCGTGCCGCGCGGCAGCGTCTTCGGCTTCCTCGGCCCCAACGGCTCGGGGAAGACGACGACGATCCGGATGCTGCTCGGGCTGATCGAGCCGAGCCACGGCAGTGTGCGGCTGCTGGGAGAGCCGATGCCGGACACGGCCCGGCGGGTGCTGCCGAGAGTGGGCGCGCTGATCGAGGGCCCGGCGCTGTACGGCTTCCTCTCCGGACGCGACAACCTGATGCGCTTCGACGCGGCCGACCCGACCGCCGACCCCCGCACCCGCGCGGTCCGGGTGGATCGGGCGCTGGAGCGGGTGGGGCTCACGGCCGCCGCGCGGAAGAAGGCCAAAGCGTACTCGCTGGGCATGAAGCAGCGGCTCGGTCTGGCGGCGGCGCTGCTGCAACCGCGGGACCTGCTGGTCCTGGACGAGCCGACCAACGGGCTCGACCCCCAGGGCATGCGCGAGATCCGCGCTCTGGTGCGCGAACTCGCCGGCGACGGCACCACGGTCTTCCTCTCCTCCCACCTGCTGGACGAGATCGAGCAGGTCTGTACACACGCGGCGGTGATGGCCCGTGGACGGCTGCTCACCCAGGGGCCGGTGGACGAGTTGGCGGCGGAGGCCCGCGGACGGCTCGTGGTCACCACCCCGGACACCGCGGACGCCGTCCGTGTCCTGAAGGAGTCGGGCGTGACCGACCTGACCGTCACCGACGACCGCGTCACCGGTGAGCTGCCGACCGTCGATCCGCCCGACCCGGCCGACCTCAACGCCGCTCTGGTGCGTTCCGGGGTCCGGGTACGGGCCTTCGGAACCGAGCGCGCCTCACTGGAGGACGCGTTCGTGGCGCTGACCGGGGAGGGATTCGATGTCGCGGGCTGAACTTCCCCGGACCGAACCGGCGCGGACCGGAGCGGCGGAGGGCCGGGACGCTCCTTCGCGCCGTCCCGGACCGCTGTGGTCGCTGGGGCTGTTCCGCAGCGAACTGATCGTCACCTTCCGACGCTGGCGGACCCTGGCGCTGCTCACCGTCCTGGCGGGAATCCCGGTGTTGGTCGGAATCGCCGTCAGGATCGAAACCGGTGAGGGCGGCTCGACCGACGGGGGCGGCGGTGAGGGGCCGGCGTTCATCGGTCAGATCACCAACAACGGCCTGTTTCTGGTCTTCACCGCGCTGGCCGCCACCCTCCCCTTCTTCCTCCCCATGACGGTCGGAGTCGTCGCGGGCGACTCGGTCGCGGGGGAGGCGGGTGCGGGCACCCTGCGCTATCTGCTGGTCGCCCCGGCCGGGCGTACGCGGCTGCTGCTCGCCAAATTCACCGCCATCCTGGCCTTCTGCCTGGCGGCGACCCTGACGGTGGCGGTCTCCGCCCTGATCGTCGGTGTCCTCCTCTTCCCGGTCGGGGAGGTGACCCTGCTCTCCGGAACCACGGTCTCCTTCACCGAAGGACTGCTGCGGGCCCTGGCCATAGCGGTCGTGGTCGCCGCGTCGCTGGTCGGTCTGGCGGCGCTGGGTCTGTTCGTCTCCACCCTCACCAACAGCGGCATCGCCGCCATGGCCACCACCGTCGGCCTGCTGATCGCCGTGCAGATCCTCGGTGCGATTCCGCAGTTGGAGGCGGTCCACCCCTATCTCTTCCCGCACCACTGGATGTCCTTCGCCGACCTCCTCCGCGATCCCGTCTACTGGGAGGACCTGCTCGACAACCTGGGTCTCCAGGGGCTGTACGCGGCCGTGTTCGGCTCGGCCGCCTGGGCCCGCCTCACCAACCGCGACATCACGGTCTGAGCGCGGGCCGGTCGGGGAGCGCGGCGTGGGCGGGCGGACCGCTCAGACCACGCAGAACTCGTTGCCCTCCGGATCTCCTGACACGCATGTCTAGCAGTTCTGGAGACATGCCAGATGGCAGCAAAAGCGCAGGTTAGCGCAGGGAACTTCACCAACGCGCTCGGGGTAGGTATGGAGACCCAACCCCGTGCCCTGTCCGCTGTACGCCTCAGCGTCGAGACCGACGAAACCACCTCGCCCGGCCGCCAGCGCGCCGCCAACGAGGGGGCCGCCGCATCCGTCGGTGCCCGCATCATCGGGGAAGCCGTAGACCTCGGAGTCAGCGCGTCTAAGACCACGCCCTTTGAGCGGCCGGAACTCGGCCCGTGGCTTGCCCAGCCGGACAGCTTCGACGTTCTGTGTTTCTGGCGATTCGATCGCGCCGTTCGCAGCATGGCCGACATGAACGCGCTTGTTCAGTGGGCGCGCGAACACCGGAAAGTGATCGTGTTCGCTGAGGGACCGGGCGGCCGTCTTACGCTGGATTTCCGTAGTGGCGTAGACCTGATCACTCAACTGATTCTCCAAATCTTCGCGTTCGCCGCCGAATTCGAGGCGCAGTCCATCCGTGAACGCGTCCTCGGTGCACAGGCAGCCATGCGCGGAATGGATCTCCGGTGGCGTGGTTCCCGCCCGCCGTACGGATACGTTCCCGTTCCGCTGGAATCCGGCGGGTGGACGCTGGCACCGGCCACCGACGAAATCCCCGGGTGCGGCCCGGCCCCGGTCGCTGTCATTGAACGGATCATCCGTGACCTGATGGGGGACCCGGCGCAGGGTGTGAACGGCACAACCGTGAGCGCCATTGCCGAGGAACTGAACAACGAGGGAATTCCCTCTCCCCGTGACTGGTGGGCGCTGGCCAAGGGGCGGACGACCGGAGGAAAGACGGGCGGGGCCAAGGGACAGCGCGTGACCCGTGAGCGTTTCAAGTGGACGCCGAGTGTCATTACCAAGCTGCTGCGTTCTCCGGCGCTGCTCGGCTGGAAGACGCACGACGGAAAGCCTGTACGGGACAGCGAGGGACGGCCGGTTATGGCGACGGCTGACCCGATCCTGACCCGCGCCGAGTACGACCGGGTAGGTGCGCTGCTGGACGCCCGGAGCATTAACAACCGTGAGAGGAAGGACACGAACGCGCTGCTGCTCGGGGTGGTCCACTGCGTGAGCTGCGGGGGCCGTATGTACCTCAATGCACAGACCGGAAAGACGCCCACCTACAAGTGCAACAGCCATGCGCGCGGGGACAAGTGCGAGGCACCGGCGAATGTTCGGGGAGATTGGGCCGACGACTACGCGGAGCGGGAATTCCTCGCTGCGGTCGGTGGGCTGCACGTGACTCGCGTTATCGAGATTCCGGGATATGACCCGGCTCCCGAGATTGCGGCGACGCTGGCCGAGTTTGAGGAACACCAGCGGCAGGAAGGGCGGCAGAAATCGCGGGCAGCGCGTGAGGCATGGCAGTGCCGGGCGGACGCCCTTGATGCACGGCTGGCCGAGCTGGAGGAAACCCCGGCAACTCCCGCCCGTCGAGAGGTGATCGGCACCGGCCGGACGTACGCCGACGAGTGGCGGGACGCTGACACAGCGGGACGCCGCCGAATGCTGCTGGACGCTGGCGCGCATCTCACGGTGAAGCGGGGACGGCCGGGCGGTTGGCGACGGCTGGACGAATCGCGGGTGGTCTTCACGCTACGGGACGCCGATCACGCCGAAGCGGCTGAATGGGCGGAGCACACCGCCTCTGACGCCATGTAAGCCCGGCACCCCTGGGCCCGATCTGGCACCCCGCCGGGTCGGGCCCTTTGCCATGCCCGCCGATATGCCACACAAGGCCCCTGAACCGCTCTGAGGCAGTTCGAGACCCTGGGCGGGCCCCTCGCATCCGGCGAGCGCGGGAACGGCCCGGAGAACGGCGCACAGCGCCCCGGGCCCCTGGTGTGTCGAATGTAGTTTCTCCACCCTGTTTCACTCTGAAATAAGAGAATCCATAGTCCAAGTCGAAACCGGGTTCGAAATCGTCACTCTGCACACTGGCGAGTCACCCGAAAGCTGTGACCAAAGCGTTACTAAGCGTGATCGAACTTCCGGGGAAATCTTCCCCTCGCCCTTAGTCGGCACGCTCTCTGAACCGTAGCCCCGGTGTCCGCCGGGGACCTTTCTCATGCCCATTGGCCGGTAACGGTTTCGTCGGGGGATGTTGCAGTGTCGATTCCGAACACGGACCGACCCGCGCACCTTTGCTTACTTTAAACCGGCCCCCTTTTGGAAGATCGCTGATGCCTGACACTGCCAAGCGTGCCGTTTGCACTGAATGCCGAGGACCGAAGCCCCGACCTGATCGGAACACCTGCGGGGCCCCGCTCTGTAGGGAGTCCGCACGGTTGCAGATCCAAGCAAGGAAGGCCCGGGAAGCCGCCCGCGCGTACCGTTCGGCCCCCGCGTGCGAACGCTGTGAAATGCCGACCGGACGACCGGCTAACGTGCGCTATTGCCACGCATGCGACGCCGACATAGAGAGCCTGCGAGCCGAGGATGAGCGGCGTGCCCGTCGGCGTGAAAGGGAAGAGGCCGCTAAGAACCCGTGCCAAGGCCCGGACTGCAACAACCCCGTAGGGCTTTCCAAGGAAAAGGGCCGGACTCGCCACTACTGCTCGAAGAAGTGCGCCAAGGCAGCCGAGTACATCCGTGCCCGTGATCGCCGCGCGCCCGTTCCCGTGCCGTGCCCGCGTTGCTCCGCGCCGCACGTTTCCAAGTACGCCGATGGGGTTTGCCGTTCGTGCCAGAGGGCGCAGCGCACCATTGCCCGCCGTGTGACTCTAAAGCGGGCTGTCCGTGAGCAGTACGGGGATTCGCATTGCTTCCACTGTGCGACTCCGCTTGGCGGGGAAGAGATCCTGGATCACCTTGTGCCTGTCTCGCGTGGCGGGCTTTCCACCGTGGATAACATGCGCTTTGTCTGTGAGCGCTGCAACGCCTCGAAGAAGGACCAACTAATAGGCGAGTGGACACCGGCCATCGCGTAACGTTACGCGGTGCCATGCTTAACAGAAACGCTCTCTGTAAGGTAGGAGCGTTTCAGGCGCGCTCTAGTATTCGGTCCCCGTCACATCCGAATATGTCCTCTCTGAAGGGCCCCCGGTCTAGCCTCTGCCGGGGGCCCTTTCTCTCTTTCTTTCTGGACGGCTTCACCTTGACTTCCGTTTGCATCGCTCGCCCGCGCTGTGTCATCTGCGGTGCGCGCTTCTTTCACATCTTCTCTCGCGGTACTCCTGCCGGTTCGTGCTCGCCCGTGTGCAAGCGCGCTATGGCACGTGAGCGCCTGCGCCGACACCGCGCGGGTGCCGCCTAATGCCCGGCCGTATCGTCCTGAGCATTGACCAGGAAACCGCCCGACTACTGGCCGCCGATGATCCGGTCGTATGGCGCATCGTGTCGGCATTCATCCGCCGCCGCGCCAATGACATATCAGTCGGTCGCCCGACGCCGCCGACCGTTCTTTCCGATCTCCGCGATATTGCCGAATAGGAGACTGCCCCATGTCCGCCGATCTTCTCCGCGAAGACTTCAACGCCGCTCTTGCGCAGTTCGCCGCTGGTCTGCGGGGCCGACTCCCGGGCGACTTCCTGAGTGATCCGATCGTGCTCATTGATTCGCACCGTACTTACGCCCTGGACCTGATCGCCGAGGGCACGATTTCACCGGCCGACGCGCGCTCTTCCGTGTGGTCGCTGATTTCCCGAATGGTGCTCATGCAGGGTGCTGCCGACGCGCGGGGAGTTTCGGAGGATGCCTAAGCCGTTCTGCGCCCATTGCCGCGCCGAAGATATCGCCCCTGACTGCCCTCTCCTCCGCCTCCGTCCGAATGCGTGCCGTCTCGTGACAACCACTCCGCGAGAAACATTGGTTAGGCGGCTAAAGAGGGGCAGGGGGTAGCAGAAAGTGACCGAAAGGGGGTGGGGGGGACCCTAATGTCGACCTTTCCGGACCGCAAGCGTATAGCTGCTCGCTGTCTGTACGGGTTTTCAAGTCGTTGCGCCAAACATTGCGATACATACGGGATCGCTCCGCAACCGATCGAGAGCCGGTCACCGATGTACGGTTGCGCCAGGTAGCGCTATTAGTTGATGTAACTGCACTCCTCGCAGCAGTCACTCGCACTCTGTCCGTAGATGTTCCAAGCGGGGTTTCTGGACCTCTCGATTAGCGTGTCCCAGGTATTCACCGAGAACCTATTCCCGGCGTCCATCAGAGCCTTGACTCGCTCACGATCAGCATTCGTGACAATCGCACGCCGGCCGATTACGATCTGGGCGTTGACCGTGTGACTCGAAAGATGGCTGAGGCCACCGCCATACGGTTTAGGTTCATTGATGTAATGTTGGAGCTTGTTGATCCAGTATCGCCATTCGCCAACCTGCTGAATAGCCTCCACCATTTTTTCTGCCGGCCTGCGGTTGCTCGGATTGAACCATCTGGCAGTTGGACTCTCCAGCTCTACCATGGTGTAGTTAAGGGGCAGACTCTCTGTCCGTGCAGCCAGGAAATCCATCCTCACCTCATTCCCTAGGCGCACTTCTTGCTTAATCCACCAGCAGAAGCCGGGCCCCAGAAACCGGGCAAGAATTACTGGATGCTTCCAGAGAAACACTTGCAGCGGCTTCTCTGTGTCAGAGTTTTCTACCAGCTCCCGAAATTGACCTACAAGTTCTGGGTCGATCGGATCCAGGGCGCATACCCTCTTGAACCCGAGAGGGGTGAGAATGTTATTCGCATAGTTGACTCGTCGGTCAAGCTCCTGATCGTATTCCATTTAAGCCCTCACAGTCGGGTCTAATGGGGAAAATCCTCGGCAGATTCCTGTGCACGTGCTGATGGCCAGGAAGACGTGAACGACCCGAGCTATGGCGGGCGATGGCTGGCCGCTTGGACGGCGGGACGAGCTAAGTGGGGCGATCGCCGTAGAGGAACAGACCAGAGGTAAACGTTTCTCTCTGGCCCCACAGCGAAGACCCTACAGATGCCCGGTGGTCGGGCGCTGTAGGTCTTTTGTCTGCTACTTGTCCAGCCGATCGGTCACCATTCTCCCCGCCCGGCGAACCACCCGGTGAGATACGCGGTTGCCATATCCAGCGAAGGGAGAGGCCAACCCGGATTCTCATTGGGTCCCGGCTGGACCCAGTAGGCTGCTTCCTGGCCCCGCTCGGCCGGGATTTCGATAATCCACATCCGGTAAAACCGCTCCGGGTCGTTATCCGGGTCGTCCCGGAAGAACCACCCGCAAAGGGCTCCGTTTTCCTTCCGCTGCTCGGACCATTCGAACCGGAAGCCCTGCGCGTATTCAATGTCGCCCAACGTGCGTGTCATGCTGCCCCACCCTCCGTTGATCTTCGTAGCACCCTCAACCTAGGCCCCATGGCCGCCCAATTGCCGGGCGCGCTGTGGGGCCTTTTTCATTCAGTTACGGAGAGTCACAGCTTTGGTCAAAGCTGTGATCAGCCCTTCTGTGCAACGAAGGTTCCCCACCCCGGTGACGCGGTGACCAGTCCGCGCCGCTTGAGGTCCTGCACCGCTCGCGCTGCCGTCGATGACGCGACCCCAAATTCCTCTGCCAGTGGGACGGCCCCCGGCGGTCGAGTGCCCGGCGGGTACGTGCCATCAGCGATCCGCTGTTCGAGGATCGCGGCGATTTGCGGCCACGCGGGCAGGGTCGGGTCAAGCTCCATGGCGATCAAGCTAGGTCGGCTGACAGACCGCTGCATCTCGACTATCTTCGGATGCCCGCCATGGTTCGCATGGCGTGGTTCAAAGAGTGCAACAAAAACGCCCCCGGGATGGCCGGTAGGAGGGCCGCCCCGAGGGCTAAGCCGACTGAATAGGAGTCGACCTATGGCAAGGCTACTGGCCGCCCTTCTCGCATGGTTTCTGCCCGCCCGTGGGAAGCGGCGCGCGGCCCCCACACCCGCACCCGTTCACCGCTTCACGCCGTGCGTTCCCGCGTATCGCGTGGCCGCCGCTAACCCGCCCCATCTGCCCGGCGAGGAGATCGCCCTAGTCCGCCCGTACCTGATCGCGTGGGAGCGGGCCAGCACAGCGGAGCGTGAAGCCATCTTGCGACGGAATCGCCGCATGGACGCTGCGGAGGTGGCGGCATGACTGAGCCGATCCGGTACCCGCAAGAGCCGGTAGAACTGCCCTACCAGGAACCCCCGCTAGAGCCCGCACCGGTCGAAGGCTGCGCCGGTTGCCGGGAGTTGGCGAACGTCCGTGATCGTGCCCGCGCGGGCAATGATCAGACGACCGTGACGGACTGCAACGTGCTCATGGCGCGGCACCCTGAGGGGCACGGATGACGACGGCCCCGCAGAGGCCGCGTACGGCCCGCAGACGGCCCGCGAGGTCGGTTCCGGCCCCCAAGCCCTACCACCCGAAGCCACGCGCCGGACGGACCGGAGGAGAGGAACCCTGGTCACTCTGGAAGTGGGGTGATCTCTGCGGCTGCTGTGCTGGTCACCGCGCCATCTGGTGTGACGGCTGCTGCGGCTTCACCGGCTGTGCGCTGTGCGGGTGGACCTACAAGCGCCCCTGTCCCGTGTGCGTAGGCGGTGACGCCGAGCCGATCCGCTGGTAAGCACCGGCGCGCTGAGCTACGCCGATGGCTGAGCGGGCCGGTACGGGCCCCGTCTGTGCACTTCCCCCGGTGCGCGGGCGGGGCCTTTTCCCTGCGCTGACCTGGGGTGTTCCGCTAGAGTTGCTAGTCCGGCGTGTTGGGGTCGGACATGACCGTCCACTCCCCGGAGGGCTCCCTCACCCGCCGTATGACCGACGCGCCCAGGCCCTGGAGCCGGGCGACGGTCTCCTCGCGGCGCCCGGCACCCGCGTGGACGTCGATGTGCAGGCGGTTCTTGACCGTCTTGGGCTCCGGAACGCGCTGGAAGAGCAGGCGCCGCCCCAGGCCCGTGCCGCTGTCGGGGTCGACCGGGTCCCGCGGGTGCCGCACGGCCGCGGCGTCGCGCCAGGCGCGACGGCCGTGGTGCTCCACCAAGATGTCCTCGCCCACGGCGCCGAAGCCGAGCAGGCGCTCGATCAGGACGCTGTTGTCCTCCACCTCGTAGCCCAGGGCGGCGGCCCAGAAGTCGGCCTGCCGGTGCGGATCGGCGCAGTCGATCACGAGCTTCCAGCCGAGCGTCTCGCGTGCGCCGTCCGCCGCGCCCGGGGTGTCCATCGCCTCCACCACGGCACTTCCTCCGTCCGTCGTCTTCTTCCCGTGTGCCCTGCCCCTCTCGGGCGTAACCAGTTATATTGGTTACATGACGGAGTCCGCAACGGGTCTGGTCCTGCACTCACCCGAAGGGGTGCCCTACCGCTTCGACCCGGGGGCGCTGTGCCTGGAGCTGCTTCCCACGGGCGGGCCGGGGAGGTACGCGCGTCACGAGGTGTTCCACGAGCCGGCGAACCTGGTGGTCTGGGCCTCCCGGTCCCGGCTGCGCGTCTCGTCCCTGGTGGGGGTGACGGAGGTGGAGCTGGCCGCCGCCAAGGAGCTGCGCGCCGCGCTGTGGCGGATGGCCGTGGACCAGGCGTACGGCCGCACACCGCGCTCGGAGGACGTGGCGGTGGTCAACGACACCGCCGCCGGCCCTCCGCTGGCCGCGCGGCTGCTGCGGCCGGACGGCGGTACGGGCTGGAGGCGGGACTGGGGGCCGGAGGCGACGGGGGCGCAACTGCTCTCGACGGTCGCGCGCGACGCCGTCGACCTGTTCGGCGGCCCGTACGCCCACCGGATACGGGAGTGCGCCTCCGACGACTGCCACCTGGTCTTCGTGGACACCTCGCGCCCCGGTCGCCGTCGCTGGTGCTCGATGGAGCGCTGCGGCAACCGTCACAAGGTCCGGGCGCTGCGCGCCCGCCGTGACGAGGGGGACTGACCGACTCTCCCGAGGGCTCGCCTTCGGGGCGCGGCGGCCCCGGTGCCGCTCGACGGGGGCGAGGCGGGGCTCGCAAGGGTCGGAGGCCGGTCCGGCCCGACCACCCCGGCAGGGCCGAGCAGGGCGGCCGGGGCGGTCGAGCCGGTTCCGGTCAGAAGGTGAGCCTCCAACTGTCGATGTAGCCGCTGTCGTACCGGTAGGCGTCCCGGACGCGGAGCTTCCAGGTGCCGTTGGCCGCCTCGGTGGAGGCGTCGACGGTGTAGGTGGTGATCACGTCGTCACCCGAGTCGTTGTCCGAGTTCTTCAGCCGGTAGGCGCTGCCGTCCGGAGCCACCAGATCGACGACGAGGTCGCCGCGGTAGGTGTGCTTGATGTCGACGCCGACCCGGAGCGCGCTCGGGGCGTTCCCGGAACGGCCGGTGACGGAGAGGGGCGACTCCACGGCCGAGCCCCCGTCGGGTATGGAGACGTCGGTGGCGTTCTCGAAGGTGTCGCCCGACGGCGGCGGGGTGGTGGTACCGGAGCCGAGCGTCCACACTCCGTGGGCCAGGGCGTCGCTGTTCCGGTCCAGGGCCGTGTCGTTGATGTTGGAGGTGGTGTCGCAGGAGGAGTGGTAGCAGGGGTCGAACGCCCGCCCGGCGGTGCCGCCCCACTTCTGGGCCTGTGCGGTGGTCTTGGTCCGGCCGGCGCCGGTGAACAGCCCGCCGACGGGGATGCCGACGTTCTTGAAGGAGGCGTGGTCGGAGCGTCCGTCGCCCTCGGTCTCGATCTCGGTCGGAACGCCCTTCGCGGCGAACCAGTCCTTGAAGACCTTCTCGATGGCCGGGTCGTCGTCGTAGACGAAGTAGCCGGGGTTCGGCGAGCCGATCATGTCGAAGTTGAGGTAGGCGTCGATCTTCGACCGATCGGTGGCGGAGAGGTTGTTGACGTAGTACCGCGATCCGACCAGCCCCAGCTCCTCGGCCCCCCACCAGGCGAACCGCAGGTGTTTGCCGGGGCGGTAGCCCTCGCGGGCCACGGCCAGGGCGGTCTCCAGGACGGCGGCGGAGCCGGAGCCGTTGTCGTTGATGCCGGCGCCGCTGCCGACCGAGTCCAGGTGGGCCCCGGCCATGATCACCTGGTTGGTGTCGCCGCCGGGCCAGTCGGCGATCAGGTTGTAGCCGGTGGCTCCGCTGGAGGTGAACTGCTGTATGGAGGTGGTGAAGCCGGCGGCGTCCAGCTTGCCCTTGACGTAGTCGAGCGAGGCCCGGTAGCCGGGGCGGCCGTGGGCGCGGTTGCCGCCGTTGGCGGCGGCGATCGACTGGAACTGCGAGAGGTGGGCCTTGACGTTGGCGACCGGGATGTCCGGCGCCGCGGCGGTCGGCGCGGCGGGTCCGGCGGTGGCCGGGGCGGCGGCCGAGGTGAGCAGTCCGGCCGCGAGCGCACCGGCCAGTCCGGCGCCCAGGGCGGCGCGGCGCAGGGAGGTTCTTCGGGAGGGCCGCCGTCCAGCGCGTGTGGGCATCAGTGCCTCCTGTGGGGGGATTGACGTGTGCATGATGCTGATGTGGCGCTGGAGAGACGTCAAGGGCGGAATCCGGACATATGCGTCCGACTATCGGACGATGCCGCGCTGACGTGGCACGGGTCGGCACGCCGCGGCGTGCCGACCCGTGGTGGCGACCTGTTCGGGGTTGGTGTGTTCGGGTGGCCTCAGCCCTGTGCGGTCTCCGAGGGGGCCCCGGCGGCCGTCGGCCGGTCCGCCGCCTTCCGGCCCTCCGTGTCCATGGCGGAGGCGCCGGCCGCGGCGGCCGCAGCCGCGGCCTTGCGCAGCCGCGCCCGCGAGCGCCGTGCCGTGCGCAGGGCGTCCCAGGTCAGCACGGACAGAGCCGTCCAGACGAGCAGGAAGCCCGCCCAGCGCTCGGGCGGCATCGCCTCGTCGAAGGCCAGCAGCCCCAGCAGGAACATCGAGACGGGCGCCAGGTACTGCAGCAGCCCGATCGTGGAGAGCGGCAGCCGTACCGCCGCCCCGCCGAAGAAGATCAGCGGCAGCGCGGTGGCCAGCCCGGCCAGGGAGAGCAGCAGCGCGTGTCCGGTGCCCTCGGTGGTGAAGGTGGCCTCGTCCCGCGCGCCCAGGACGAGAAGGATGCCCAGTGCGGGCAGGAACTGCACGGCCGTCTCGGCGCCGAAGCTCTCCACCCCGTCCAGCCGGACACGCTTCTTGATCAACGCGTACAGGGCGAAGGACATGGCCAGGACGAGGGAGAGCCACGGCACCCGGCCGTAGGCGACGGCCAGCACCGCCACCGCCAGCGCCCCGATGCCGACGGCCGCCCACTGGGCGGGCCGCAGCCGCTCGCGCAGCAGCAGGACGCCGAGGGCGATGGATATCAGCGGGTTGATGAAGTACCCCAGCGACGCCTCGATGACCTTGTCGGTCGCGACCGCCCAGATGAACAGCCACCAGTTGACCGAGATCAGCGTGGCCGCGACGACGATCAGACCGAGCTTGCGGGGCTCGCGCGACAGCGGCCGCACCCACGACCAGCGGCGCAGCAGGGCCAGGATGACCAGGGCGGTGGGCAGCGACCACACCATCCGGTGGGCCAGGACCTCCACGGCGCCGGCCGGTTCCAGGACGTGCCAGTAGAGCGGGAGCAGCCCCCACATCCCGTAGGCGGTGAAGCCGAGCAGCAGACCCGTGCGGTGCTCGCCGTGCGACTCCAAAGCTCCTCCTCCGGGACGGTGACCGATCCGACGACGGTAACGCCGCATCCCCCGTCTGTCATTTCCGTCCCACCATACGGTGCTGACGTTTGGTGGCTCGTTCCCGTCCCTCGCCCGCGCCTCCGGTGAACGGCGCGCCGTCCCGAGCCGTATGCGTCCCAGAGCGCACCCGTACGCCCGCGCGCGGACGGACGCTGTGGTCTTCCTCATCACGGAGCGCGCCCATGGGTGATACCAGCCGGAGGAGTTCACCACCCCTGCCTCGGGAGAGGGTGTTCCAGCGCAGCGGCCGCTCCGTCCATGCCGCTCGGGAGTTCGTGCGGGGGGTGCTGGAGGGGTGGGGGATCACGGAGCGGGAGGAGGAGGTGCGGCTGTGCGTGTCGGAGCTGGCCACGAACGCCGTGCGCCACGGCGCGCCCCCCGGACGGGGTTTCCGGGTGCGGCTGGAGGTGCCCGAGCGGGGCGTCCTGCGGGTCGAGGTCCACGACAGCGGCGCCGGACGGCCGTGGGTCCGCAGGCCGGCTCCGGACGAGGAGGGCGGGCGCGGACTGCTGCTGGTGGACGCGCTCGCCGACGTGTGGGGGGTTCGGGAGCGGGGGCCGGGGAAGGCCGTGTGGTGCGAGTTCGGCCTGAAACGCTGACCCGCCCCCGCCTCCCCCGACGGCCCCGACGACCGGCGCGGCGCACGCGGCCCGCACGGCACGCGGAAGGGGCCGGCTCCGCCCGCGCGGAACCGGCCCCTCCCCAGAAGACGGCGGGCCGACGGATCAGCCGACGACCGTCCAGGTGTCGGTGCCGGCCAGGAGGGCGCCCAGGTCGCCCTTGCCGCGCTGCTCCACGGCCTTCTCCAACTGCTCGGACATCAGCGTGTCGTAGACCGGACGGTTCACGTCGCGGAAGACGCCGATCGGCGTGTGGTGGAGCGTGTCGGGGTCGGCCAGCCGGGAGAGGGCGAAGGCCGTCGTCGGCGAGGCGGCGTGGGCGTCGTGCACGAGGATCCCGTCGGTGCCCTCGGCCGTCACGTCCACGACCCGCAGGTCGCCGGTGGCCGGGTCCCGGACCACGCCCTTGGAGCCCAGACCGTCCTCGGCCGGGGCGCCGAAGCGGATCGGCTGCCCGTGCTCCAGCCGGATCACGGCCTCCAGCGCCTGCTCCTTGTCCTTGAGGGCGTCGAAGGCGCCGTCGTTGAAGATGTTGCAGTTCTGGTAGATCTCCACCAGGGCGGTGCCCGGGTGGGCGGCGGCGGCGCGCAGCACGCCGGTGAGGTGCTTGCGGTCGGAGTCCACCGTGCGGGCCACGAAGCTCGCCTCCGCGCCGATCGCCAGCGAGACCGGGTTGAAGGGCGCGTCCAGCGAGCCCATCGGCGTCGACTTGGTGATCTTGCCGAGCTCGGAGGTGGGGGAGTACTGACCCTTGGTGAGCCCGTAGATCCGGTTGTTGAACAGCAGGATCTTCAGGTTCACGTTCCGGCGCAGCGCGTGGATGAGGTGGTTGCCGCCGATGGACAGCGCGTCGCCGTCACCGGTGACCACCCACACCGACAGGTCGGGCCGGGAGGTGGCCAGACCGGTCGCGATGGCGGGCGCGCGGCCGTGGATGGAGTGCATCCCGTAGGTGTTCATGTAGTACGGGAAGCGGGAGGAGCAGCCGATGCCGGAGACGAAGACGATGTTCTCCTTCGCCAGCCCCATCTCGGGCATGAAGCCCTGGACGGCGGCCAGGATGGCGTAGTCGCCGCAGCCGGGGCACCAGCGGACCTCCTGGTCGGACTTGAAGTCCTTCGCGGTCTGCTTGGTCTCGGCCTTGGGGACCAGGGAGAGCGCCGGGTAGGTGGGCGCCTCCGTCGCGGTCTCAGCCATCGATGGCCTCCTTCAGAACGGTGGCGAGTTGCTCGGCCTTGAACGGCAGGCCACGGACCTGCGTGTACGACTGGGCGTCGACCAGGTACTTCGCGCGCAGCAGGGTGGCGAGCTGCCCGAGGTTCATCTCGGGGACGACCACCTTGTCGTAGCGCTTCAGCACCTCGCCGAGGTTGCCGGGGAAGGGGTTCAGGTGGCGCAGGTGGGCCTGGGCGACCTTCTCGCCGGCGGCGCGCAGCCTGCGCACCGCGGCGGTGATGGGGCCGTACGTCGAGCCCCAGCCCAGCACCAGGAGCCGCGCGTCGCCCGAGGGGTCGTCGACGCGGACGTCCGGCACCTCGATGCCGTCGACCTTCGCCTGGCGGGTGCGGACCATGAAGTCGTGGTTGGCCGGGTCGTAGGAGATGTTGCCCGTGCCGTCCTGCTTCTCGATGCCGCCGATGCGGTGCTCCAGCCCCGGCGTGCCCGGCACCGCCCAGGGGCGGGCCAGGGTGTGCGGGTCGCGCTTGTACGGCCAGAAGACCTCGGTGCCGTCCTCGGTGGTGTGGTTGGGGCCGGTGGCGAACTGCACCCGCAGGTCGGGCAGCTCGTCCGGGTCCGGGATCCGCCACGGCTCGGAGCCGTTGGCCAGGTAGCCGTCGGAGAGCAGGAACACCGGGGTGCGGTAGGTCAGCGCGATCCGGGCGGCGTCCAGCGCCGCGTCGAAGCAGTCGCCGGGGGTGGCCGGGGCGACGACGGGCACCGGGGCCTCGCCGTTGCGGCCGTACATCGCCTGGAGCAGGTCGGCCTGCTCGGTCTTGGTGGGCAGGCCGGTGGAGGGGCCGCCGCGCTGGATGTCCACGATCAGCAGCGGCAGCTCCAGGGAGACGGCCAGACCGATGGTCTCCGACTTCAGCGCGACGCCGGGGCCGGAGGTGGTGGTCACCGCCAGGGAACCGCCGAAGGCCGCGCCCAGCGCGGCGCCGATGCCCGCGATCTCGTCCTCGGCCTGGAAGGTGCGCACGCCGAAGTTCTTGTGCTTGCTCAGCTCGTGGAGGATGTCCGAGGCCGGGGTGATCGGGTACGAGCCCAGGTAGAGCGGCAGGTCCGCCTGGCGAGACGCGGCGATCAGTCCGTAGGACAACGCCAGGTTGCCGGAGATGTTCCGGTAGGTGCCCGGCGGGAAGGCGGACGAGGCCGGGGCGACCTCGTAGGAGACGGCGAAGTCCTCGGTGGTCTCGCCGAAGTTCCACCCCGCCCGGAAGGCCGTGACGTTCGCCTCGGCCACCTCGGGCTTCTTGGCGAACTTCTTCCGCAGAAACGTCTCGGTGTTCTCGGTCGGCCGGTGGTACATCCACGACAGCAGACCCAGCGCGAACATGTTCTTCGCCCGCTCGGCGTCCCTGCGGGCCAGGCCGGAGTCCTTCAGCGCCTCCAGCGTCAGCGTCGTCAGCGGCACCGGGTGGACGTGGTACGCCTCCAGCGAGCCGTCCTCCAGCGGGTTGGCGGTGTAGCCCACCTTGGCCATCGCGCGCTTGGAGAACTCGTCGGTGTTGACGATGATCTCCGCGCCCCGCGGCAGGTCCGGCAGGTTCGCCTTGAGCGCGGCCGGGTTCATCGCCACCAGCACGTCGGGGGCGTCGCCGGGAGTGAGGATGTCGTGGTCCGCGAAGTGGAGCTGGAACGACGAGACGCCGGGCAGCGTGCCGGCGGGCGCCCGGATCTCGGCCGGGAAGTTGGGCAGCGTGGACAGGTCGTTGCCGAACGACGCCGTCTCGGAGGTGAAGCGGTCGCCGGTCAGCTGCATGCCGTCGCCGGAGTCCCCGGCGAAACGGATGATCACCCGCTCCAGTCGCCGGACCTCCTTGGCCGGTGAGCCGGGCGAGCGCTGCTGATCGGCTGGGCTACTGACCTGGCTGGTCACGGAACAGGACCTCCCTTGAGGCGGCGACTCGCCAGCCATGGTACGTGGGTAAGGGTGACCTTCCTGGAGACGGTCACATGGTGGACGATCGGATGAGACGACAACTCCGCGGCGAGCCGTATTCCCGGATCCGCCTCCCAGTGGGGCAGCTCACCCCGCGATCCTCCGCGCCGTGAGGAGCACGGCGCCCGCGTCACCCGCGTCGCTCCACGTCGCACGTGTCGCCCGCGCGGGCCGCGTCGCCGTGGGAGGAGCGGACCCCTCGGAGGACGCGCTCCGGCGGGCCGCCGTCGCGCGTCGCCGGGGGCCGCGCGCACCAGGGCGTCGAAGTCCGCCGGCTCCGCCGGGCCGGCGCCGTCCGCCGGCCCGGCGGCTCGTCCGCCCCCTTCCCGGACGGCCGGCACGGCCGTGTCCACACCCCTCACGGCAGCCGCCTCAGGACCTCAGGTAGGTCAGCACGGCCAGCACCCGGCGGTGGTCCCCCTCGCTCGGCGCGAGCCCCAGCTTGAGGAAGATGTTGCCGACGTGCTTCTCCACCGCGCCGTCGCTGACCACCAACCGCCGGGCGATCGCGGAGTTCGTGCGGCCCTCGGCCATCAGGCCCAGCACCTCGCGCTCGCGCGGGGTGAGCGCCGCCAGCACGTCCTGCTTGCGGCTGCGCCCCAGGAGCTGCGCCACCACCTCGGGGTCGAGCGCGGTGCCGCCCCGGGCCACCCGGACCACCGCGTCGACGAAGTCGCGGACCTCGGCGACCCGGTCCTTCAACAGGTAGCCCACGCCCCGGCTCGACCCGGCCAGCAGCTCGGTGGCGTACTGCTCCTCGACGTACTGCGAGAGCACCAGCACCCCCAGGCCCGGGTGGTCGGCGCGCAGCCGGATGGCCGCCCGCAGCCCCTCGTCGGTGTGCGACGGGGGCATCCGCACGTCCGCCACCACCACGTCCGGCGGCTCCCCGGAGTCGACCATCTTGCCGACGACCTCGATCAGGGCCTCGCCGTCGCCGACGCCCGCGACGACCTCGTGGCCGCGGTCGTTCAGCAGGCGGGTCAGGCCCTCCCGGAGCAGCACCGAGTCCTCGGCGATGACCACTCGCACCGTGTCGTTCACGTCTCCCGCCCCCCTGGTGGTCCGCATGCGCCCCAGCATTCCAGGATTCGGGACCGCGTGGGGGCCGGGGCGGCGGACGCGCGGGAGGCGCCGGGGCGTGAGGGGTCAGACGCGCCAGGGGAGTTCGGCGGTGATGGTGGTGGGTCCGCCGGTGGGGGAGTCGACG
>NZ_BAAASZ010000001.1:0-1040 GCF_039533145.1 Streptomyces macrosporus | reverse complement strand
GGCGCAGGTCGGCGGAGGCGGTGTCGGTGACCACCCGCCGATCCGACTCCAACTCCCGCATCCGGACCGCCAGGCGCGACGGTCCGAGCAGGCCGTGGACCATGGCCCGGTCCACACGGGTCAGTCCGCGCACCAGCCACGGCGTGACCAGGACGAACACCAGGCCGACGGCGGAGGTGAGGGCGATCTCCGGCGGACCGTCCAGGTACCGGCCGTCGCCGTTGCCGTCCCCGTACACCTGGAGGCCCGGCTGGTCGGTGTGGGCGGGGAAGACCCAGAACCACAGCGGGTACGTCGCCAGCCCCCAGCCCAGCGTCCAGAACGGCAGCGCGAGGCAGAAGGAGAACACCGCCCACGGGAAGTGGAGGAACGCGTACAGCAGGTGTCGCCAGGACGTCCCGCTCCGCAGCAGCGCCCACACCCACGCCATCGCGCCGCCGCCGCGCCGCCCGGCGCGGACCGGCTCCGGGTCGTCGACCTCCATCCGCAGCAGCGCCCGGGCGCGGGCGCGTTCCACCGCGCCGATGCCCCGCGCGGTGGCCAGGGTCAGGGCCAGCAGCGGCACGCCGAGGAAGGTGATCAGCAGCCCGACGCCGGCCGAGGTCAGGGCGACGGCGAGGGCGAAGGCGACGCAGGCGAGCGGCAGACCGATCAGGACGTGGAGGAACTCCCGCCAGGCGGCCCCCTCGAAGGGGGCGCGCAGCACCGCGGGAACACGGGGCCGGCGGAGCGCCGGGGAGGCGTGGGCGGTGGTCATGGGGCCATCCGTTCTCTGGTCGTCCGGGTACGGGCCGGGCCGCCGTACGGCCGGCGGCCCGTACCCCAGGGTCGGCCGCGGTGGGGGGAGCGGGCCATGGAGCGTGTCGGCGTTCCGGTCCGGGGGTTTTCCCCACCCCGGCGGGTCCGGAGGACCGGCCGTACGGCGGCCCGGCGCCCACCGGGGCCGCGGGGCCGCCGGCGCTCACCCGGGCTCGTCGGTGCGGTCGCGCCAGGGGAGTTCGGCGGTGATGGTGGTGGGTCCGCCGGTGGGGGAGTCGACG